>DATFPQ010000092.1:0-12121 GCA_035264765.1 Actinomycetales bacterium
TCGTCCGTCGTGAGCAGCCCGAGGTCCTCGTAGAGGCGCGCGGTCTTCGGGTTGTAGTTGCCCGTGCCTATGTGGCAGTAGCGTCGCAGCCCGTCGGACTCTTGACGGACGACGAGCGAGAGCTTGGCGTGGGTCTTCAGCCCGACGATGCCGTAGACGACGTGGACGCCGGCCTGCTCGAGCTTGCGGGCCCAGCTGATGTTCGCCTGCTCGTCGAACCGCGCCTTGATCTCGACGATCGCCAGGACCTGCTTGCCGGCCTCGGCGGCGTCGATGAGGGCGTCGACGATGGGGGAGTCGCCGCTGGTGCGGTACAGGGTCTGCTTGATGGCCAGCACGCGAGGGTCGGCCGCGGCCTGCTCCAGGAAGGCCTGGACCGACGTCGAGAACGAGTCGTACGGGTGGTGCAGCAGGATGTCCCGGGTCCGCATCGCGGCGAGGATGTCGCCGGGCTTGCTCGTCTCGACGCCCTCGGTGAGGTCGCGGTGGGTGCCGGCCACGAACGGCGGGAAGCGCAGCTCGCTGCGCCGCAGGTCGGCGACGACCTCGAGGCCGCGCAGGTCGAGCGGGGCCGGCAGCCGGTAGACCTCGCTCTGGGTGACGCCGAGCTCGCGGACCAGCAGGTCGAGGACGTGGGCGTCGACGTCCTCGTCCACCTCCAGCCGGACCGGCGGGCCGAACCGGCGTCGCATCAGCTCCTTCTCCAGCGCCTGCAACAGGTTCTCTGCGTCGTCCTCCTCGACCTCGAGATCCTCGTTGCGGGTCACCCGGAAGCTGTGGTGGGCGAGGACGTCCATGCCGGGGAACAGCTGGTCGAGGTGGGCGGCGATGATGTCCTCGATCGGGACGAACCGGGACTTGTACGGGTCGGCGCGGGCCGGGTCGACGGCCGTTGCCGACCCTTCGACCTCCTCCACGGCGATGAACCGCGGCAGCAGCGGCGGCACCTTCACGCGCGCGAAGTGCTCCTTGAAGGTCTTGGTGTTCCGGACGACGACGGCCAGGTTGAGCGACAGCCCGGAGATGTACGGGAACGGGTGCGCCGGGTCGACGGCCAGCGGCGTCAGCACCGGGAAGACCGACGCGCGGAACATCGCGTGCAACCGGTCCTGCTCGACCTCGTCGAGCTCGTCCCACCGCACGACCGTGATGCCCTCGGAAGCCAGCAGCGGCCGGACCTGGGAGTGGAAGACGTGCGCGTGCCGCTCCATCAGGTCGTGTGCGAGGTCACCGATCTCGTCCAGGACCTCCCGCGGCTCCAGCCCGGACGCCGAGCGCACGGCGATCCCCGTGGCGATGCGGCGCTTGAGCCCCGCCACGCGCACCATGAAGAACTCGTCCAGGTTGCTCGCGAAGATCGCGAGGAAGCGCACCCGCTCCAGCAGCGGCAGGCCGTCGTCCTGGGCCAGCTCGAGGACCCGCTGGTTGAACTGCAGCCAGCTCGCCTCGCGGTCGAGGAACCGCTCACCCTCGATCGCGACCGTGGCTGTGCGGGAGGCCTCGGCGGCGCTTGTCATGCACCGATGGTGGCACCCAGGAGAGGTGACCTCCAACGGAGCCGGTAATCGGGCTCGCCGGTCAGGCCTCGCGGTCGCGGTGGTACTGCACGTCGACGTGCGAGCGGGCGAAGCCGAGGCGCTCATAGGTGCGGACGGCGGCGGCGTTGTCGGCGTCCACATAGAGCATGGCCTGCGAGAGTCCCCGGCCGCGCAGGTGCTGGAGCCCGGCCACCGTGAGCACCCGGCCGAGGCCGCAGCCCTGGTGGTCCGGGGACACCCCGACGACGTAGACCTCGCCGACGGCGGGGCCCTCGGCGTCCGGCTGGTGCACCTTCGTCCAGTGGAACCCGGCCAGCCGGCCGGCGTCGTCCTGCAGCAGCAGGAACCCGTCCGGGTCGAACCACGGCTCGGCCATCCGGAGGCGCAGGTCCTCGAGCGTCCAGGCGCCCTGCTCCGGGTGGGTCGCGAACGCGGCCGCGTTGAGCGCGAGCCAGGCGTCCTCGTCCTCGCCCGGCCGGAAGGACCGGATGGACAGGCCGTCCGGCACGGGGGAGGAGGGCAGCGGCGCGACCAGGGAGCGGCGCATCTGCCAGAGCTCCCGCTGGACCCGGTATCCGAGGGCGGCGGCCAGCGCGGCCGCCGCCGGGAGCTGGCCGTGTGCCCACACGCTGAGTCCGCCCTCGGCTCGTGCCGCCCGTTGCACGTGCTCGAGCAGCAGCCGCCCGATGCCGTGCCGGCGCCAGGAGGGGTGGACGACGAGCTCGGCGCTCGCCGTCGTGCCCTCGGTCCCGTCGAGGTACGGGTCGAGGTAGGCGTAGGCGGCCACGCGCTCGTGCGTGCCCTGCGTCGCCGCCAGCACCAGCAAATGCGCCCAGCTGCCGTCGCGGCGAGAGAGAAGGTTGAGCGCCGTCGCCTCGCTGAGCGGTGCGACACCGTCCGCCTCGGTCGCGGCGTCGACCAGTGAGCTGACGGAGTCGAGGTCGGGCTGGCCCAGGTGGCGGAGGGTCTCGATCCGCACGTCGACGTCCGTTCGCATGCGGCACAGCGTAGGTAACGCTTTCCCTGCCGTTCGTCGTCAGGGGCTGTCGCGCTGTCGGTGCTGGCAGCTACCTTGACCGCGAACACCCCCCGATACCCCTGGGAGTCCCATGTCCACGCGTCGCACTTCGCGGCTGTCACGAGCGCTCGTGGTCACCGCCACGGCCGCCACCGCGGTCACGCTCTCGTCCGCCTCAGCGCTGGCGAGCGCCCCCGCCTCGGGTGGCCGTGACCACGGCCGCCACCACGAGCACCGTGATGCGCACCGCCACCCGGCCCGCGAGACGCAGATCCAGCTGCTGTCGTTCAACGACCTGCACGGCAACCTGGAGCCGCCCTCGGGCTCGGGCGGCCGGGTCACCACCGGGTACACCGAGTCGGCGGCGGCGCCCTTCGCGGCCGTGCCGACGACGGTCGACGCCGGAGGCACCGCCTACCTGGCCACGCACCTCGCCAACGCCCGGCGCGGCCACCGCGACACGGCGACTGTGGCCGCAGGCGACCTCATCGGCGCCTCGCCTCTGCTGTCGGCCGCCTTCCACGACGAGCCGACGATCGAGGCGATGAACGCGCTCAGACTGGACGCCACCGCCGTCGGAAACCATGAGTTCGACGAGGGGTACAAGGAGCTGCAGCGCATGGCGCGCGGTGGCTGCATCGACGACGGCGCCGGGCAGAACAACCAGAACTCCTGCGCCGCCCGCGAGTTCAGGGGCGCCAGGTTCCCGATGCTGGCCGCGAACGTCCGGCACACCGGTACGCGCACCACCATCCTGCCGCCGTACTGGGTCAAGCGGTTCCGCGACGGGGCGAAGATCGGGTTCATCGGGATGACCCTCAAGGAGACTCCCAGCATCGTCACCAAGTCCGGCATCGAGGGCCTGACCTTCGACGATGAGGCGGCGACCGCGAACGCGCTGGTGCCGGTGCTGCGTCGGCAGGGGGTCAAGGCGATCGTCGTCCTGCTGCACCAGGGTGGGACGCCCGCCACCACGACCTTCACCGCCGAGCACGGCACCTACGACGTGGCGCCGCCGTACGACGCCACCTGCTCCACCCAGACCCGGAACGGTGTCAAGGGGGCGCAGCTCACCGACGACAGCGCGGTGCTGGACATCACCCGGAAGCTGCACCCGCAGATCGACATGGTGATCTCCGGGCACACTCACCAGCCGTACGTGTGCTCTCAGCGCGACCCGCGCGGCCAGCAGCGCCTGATCACGAGCGCGTCGTCATTCGGCAGGCTGTTCACCGAGACCAACCTGACCTACGACCTGCGGCGCGGTGACATCAAGCGCTCGTCGGTCAGGGGCACCAACCTGGTGGTGACTCGCGACGTCGCTCCCAGCACCGCGCAGACCGCGCTGATCGCGCAGTACAAGGAACTGGTCAAGCCGATCGAGAGCAAGGTCCTCGGGCAGGTCGCCGGTGGTGCGACGCTGCCGCGGACCTCGAGCGCGGATGTGGAGACCTCGCTGGGCCGGCTGATCGCCGACGCCCAGAAGAACGACCCGTCGGTGGTCAGCGGGGGCCGCGCCGCCCAGATCGCGTTCATGAACCCGGGCGGGATCCGCACCGACCTGGTGCCGACCGCGAACGGGGACGTGACCTACGGGGCGGCGTTCGCGGTGCAGCCCTTCAACAACTACGTGGTGTCGATGGACATGACCGGGCAACAGATCTACGACCTGCTCGAGCAGCAGTTCTCCGGCAACAACGCCGGGTCCAACAGCAAGGTGCTGCAGGTGAGTGAGGGCTTCACCTACTCCTACAGCGTCGGCGCGCCGGCCGGGTCGAAGGTGGTCCCGGGCAGCGTGCGGCTGAACGGCACGCCGATCTCGCCCACCGCGACCTACCGGGTGGCGGCCAACTCGTTCCTCTCCGACGGCGGCGACAACTTCGCGGCGTTCGCGGCGGCGACGAACAAGCTGATCGGCGGCCTGGACATCGACGCCTTCGCGGCGTACCTGACGGCGCACTCGCCGTACCAGCCGATCGCTCAGGACCGGATCACGCAGCTGCCGTGACCTTCTCCTGACGCCGGACGACGACGGCCCGGTCTCCCGCGGGAGACCGGGCCGTCGGTCCTCCGGACCGTTCGTGACCCGGACCGGCGCTGAGTCGAGCCCTGCCGGGGTCGGTCGGGAAGGGAGGCCGTCAGACGTCAAGGGCGGCGGGGGAGCGCTCGCCGGCGCCCTCGCGGCCCGGGGGCACGAACCGGTAGCCGACGTTGCGCACCGTGCCGATCTGCTGTTCGTACTCCGGTCCGAGCTTGGCGCGCAGCCGCCGCACGTGGACGTCGACGGTGCGGGTGCCGCCGTAGTAGTCGTAGCCCCAGACCTCCTGCAGCAGCTGAGCGCGGGTGAAGACCCGGCCGGGGTGCTGAGCGAGGTACTTCAGCAGCTCGAACTCCTTGTAGGTGAGGTCGAGCGAGCGTCCGCGGACCTTGGCCGAGTACGACGTCTCGTCGATCACGACGTCCCCCGCCCGGATCTCGGGGGCCATGACCTCCTCGCCCTCGTCGGCGAGCAGCGCCCGCCCGATGGCCAACCGCACCCGAGCCTCGACCTCCGCCGGGCCCGCCGTCACGAGCAGGACGTCGTCGACGCCCCAGTCCGCGGACACCGCCGCCAGTCCGCCCTCGGTCACCACGAGCAGCAGCGGGGCGGAGACCCCGGTGGTGCGCAGCAGCCGGCACAGCGACCGGGCCGGCGCCAGCTCGCGCCGCGCATCGACGAGGACGATGTCGGTGGGTGGAGTCTCGACCAGGGCCGACGCCTCCGCCGGGAGCACGCGCACCTGGTGGCCCAGCAGTCCCAGTGCAGGCAGCACCTGAGAGCTGGGGTTCAGGTCGTTGGTCAGCAGCAGCAGCCGGGCCACAGGCGTGCCCTCCTTCAGGCGGAGCGACAGGCCGGCCTGCGACTGCTCGTCGCCGCGTGCCGACCCCGGAGGTCGGACTGCGGCGGCCGACCCGTGCAGAATAGGGGATCAGGTCCCGACACGTGGGCTGTGCGTCCGCTAAGCGAGACACCCCGTTCACGTGGACGACACCCCGCGGATCCGCTGCCGTGGTCCGGTGGACGGTCGCCGCAGCAGCCGACGACGAGAGGGAGGCGCCCCGTGGCCCAGGTGAGCGTTCGGTACTGGGCCGGTGCACGAGCCGCCGCCGGCACCGACGAGGAGCGACTGCTCGCCGGCTCCACCGATGACGTGGTGGCGGCCCTGACCGATCGCGGCGGCGAGCTGGCCCGCGTCGTCGCGCTGAGCTCGCTGCTCGTCGACGGCCGCGTCGTGCGCGACAGCGTGGCGCTGACCGACGGCCAGGTGGTCGAGGTCCTCCCGCCGTTCGCCGGGGGCTGAGCCGCTGAGCCCTTGAAACTCTGAGCCCTTGAAACTCTGAGCCGCTGACCGCTGAGCTCCTGAACCCGCTCAGCCCTCGAACCGCTGAGCCGCTGACCCGAGCGACGGCCTCACGGCCCCCGGGTTGGTCACCTGGCACCATGCATCGCGTGAGCCCCGACCCTTCCGCGCGCGCAGCCGTCCGTCCGGTGCCCGCGGTGTCGGCGGGCGTGTCGGTGCGGCTGGCCGCGGCCGGCCTGGTGCTCGTGGCGCTGCTCACGGCAGCCGCGTACGCCGGGCGGCCGACTCTGGTCGTGGCCGTGGTCCTCTGCTGTGCCGTGCTCGCCGCCGGATGGGCCTCGCTGCTCGAGCTACCGAGCCCCCGCGGAACCACGACTGTTGTCGCACTGGCCGGCGTGCTCGCCGCGGTGGCGGTCGGCCTGACCGCCGACGAGCCGTTGCTGGAGTGGCTGGCACCGGCGCTCGCGGCGGCCGTGGTCGGAGAGTTCGTCCACCAGCTCGGCCGCTGGGACGGCCGCCCCCGCATGGTGGAGTCCGTCTGCGGCTCCGTGGCCGGGGTCGCGGTACTGGCCAGCCTGGCGTCCGTCGTCGCGCTGCCCCGCTCGCCGGTCGGTGCGGACGGGGTCCTGGTGTGGGCGCTCCCGGTCGCCCTCGGCGTGGCGCTGCAGGCCCTGCCGCTGCCCGGCCGGACGGCCGTGCCACTCGGCGTGCTGGTGGCCGCGCTGTCCGGCGGCCTGCTCGGTGGGTGGGCGCCCGCCGCGACCACAGTCGGCGGCGCCGTGGCGGCCGGTGCTGCGGCCGCGGTCGCGGTGATGCTGCACCGCTTGCTCGTCGTGCTGCCGCGGGCGGGCGCCACACCGGGTTGGCTGGCGCTGGCGGTCGCGCCGCTGGCCGCCTCCGGCCTGGTCGGCTACGTCGCGCTGCGGCTGCTCATCGCCTGAGCCGCTGGTCGTCTCCCGGGGGCCGCTCATCACCTGAGGGCTTCCAGACGAACGCGGCCGACCCGCGCCAGGCTCCAAGGGACACCGGGCGCGACCCGGATACGATCGGCCCCGTGAGCGCACTCGAGATCGCCTACACCAGCCTGCTCGTGGTCAGCGCGCTGGCCATCACCTGGTTCGCCGTCTTCGTGGTCTACCGGCTCTACCGCGGCCAGCGCTGACCGTGGAGCTCACCGCCGACCTGCCCAGGGAGCTCGTGCCGCTCGCCTGGCTGATCGGCCGGTGGGAGGGCGCCGGCGTCGTCGGCTACCCGACCATCGAGTCCGCCAACTTCGGCCAGGAGCTGGAACTGCGCCACGACGGGCGTCCCTTCCTGCACCACAGCAGCCAGACCTGGCTGCTGGACGAGGCCGGCGCCCAGGTGCGCCCGCTCGCCAGTGAGACCGGGTACTGGTTCCCGCGCGCGGACGGCCAGCTGGAGCTGGTCTTGTCCAACTCCTACGGCGTCGCGGAGATCCACGTCGGGACGGTCGAGGGGCCCCGGGTCAACCTGCACACCGACCTGGTCGCTCGGAGTCCGCACTCCCCGGAGTACACGGCCGCGACCCGCATGTACGGGCTGGTGCAGGGCGACCTGATGTGGGTGATGGACATGGCCGCCGTCGGGCAGCCGATGCAGTCGCACGCCTCCGCGCAGCTCAAGCGGGTCGGCTGAGCGGTCGTCGGCGACGGAATGCCGGCCCTCGACGGCGTGCTGAGAGGAACATGAGCCAGACGACGCCCGATGCGCCCGCACGTCCCACGACGCCCAGCCCGCTGCTGGCCAGGCACGGTGCGGTGGCGGGCGAGGGCTCGGACGCCGCGGTCGCCTGGCACTACGGCGACCCGAGCCGCGAGCAGCGCCTGCTCGAGGAGGGTCTCGCGGTCGTCGACCTGTCGCACCGGGCCGTCGTCACCGTCACGGGTCCCGACCGGCTCAGCTGGTTGCACTCGATCACCAGCCAGCACCTGTCCGCCCTGCCGCCGCGTACGTCGACCGAGGCACTCGTCCTGAGCCCGAAGGGCCACATCGAGCACGCGCTGCACGTGGTGGACGACGGCGAGACCACCTGGCTTACCGCCGAGCCCGGCACGGGTCCGGCGCTGACGGCGTGGCTGCGCGGCATGCAGTTCCTGCTTCGGGTGGAGACGACCGACCGGACGGCGGACTTCGCGGTGCTCGGGGAGCCGGTCGGCCGCGAGGGCGCCGAGGGTGAGCCCGCCGTCTGGCGCGACCCCTGGCCGCGGGTCGCCGAGGGCAGCGTGTCGTACGCCGCGGTCGCCGACGCCGACCACCCCGGCAACGACCGTGCCTGGCGCGAGGTCGTTGTCCCCCGCGCCGACCTCGAGGCCGTCGTCGCGGACCGCCCGCTCGCCGGCACCTGGGCCGCCGAGGCGCTGCGGGTCGCGGCCTGGCGTCCCCGGCTCGGCCACGAGACCGACCACCGCACGATCCCGCACGAGGTGGACTGGCTGCGGACCGCCGTCCACCTGCAGAAGGGCTGCTACCGCGGCCAGGAGACCGTGGCGCGCGTGCACAACCTCGGCCGACCGCCGCGGCGCCTGGTGCAGCTGCACCTGGACGGCTCGCAGCACCTGCTGCCGGCCCCCGGCACGGACCTGCTGGACGGCTCCGGTCGCCGGGTCGGCCACGTCACGACGTCGGTGCGCCACCACGAGCTCGGACCGGTCGCGCTCGGGCTGGTGAAGCGTTCGACGCCGGTGGACGAGGTGCTCGTCGCCGACGGGGTGACGGCGGCGCAGGAGGTCGTCGTCGCGCCGTAGCGGCTGTGGCTGCACCGGCGGGTCCTCCAGGGGCACCCGTCGAACGGTGCGCGGGCCTGGCAGGATGCGGCCATGCCGGGGACCCTCATCACCGTCGCGCCCACCGGCGCCGAGACTGCCAAGGCCGACGTCCCGCACCTGCCCACGACGCTCGAGGAGCTGGTGGCCGAGGCCCGGGCCTGCGAGGCCGAGGGTGCGTCCCTGATCCACGTGCACGTGCGCGACGCCGAGCACCGCCCGACACTGGACGCCGTCCGGCTGCGCGACACCGTTCAGGCCCTGCGTGAGCAGACCGACCTGGTGGTGCAGCTGTCGACCGGCGGCAGCGTGCACGACCCGCTCGAGCAGCGGCTCACGGTGCTGGACGCCGAGCCGGACTCGTGCTCGCTGACCTGTGGCACGACGAACTTCGGCGACGACGTCTTCCTCAACCCGTACCCATTCATGGCCCGCCTGTACGAGCAGGCCCGCGAGCGCGAGGTGGTGCCCGAGTTCGAGCTGTTCGACCTCGGGCACGTGGCCGCGCTGCGCCGGCTGCTGGACACCTACGGCCTCCCGTACGGCGGCGTCGTGCACGTCGACTTCGTGACCGGTGTGCCCGGCGGGATGCCTGGCACGGTGGAGGCCCTCGTTGCTGGGGTGCGGATGCTTCCCCCCGAGGTGACCAGCTGGTCGGCCACCGGCATCGGCCGGAGCCACCTGCCCATCGCGGCCGCCGCGCTGGCCATGGGCGGGCACCTGCGGGTCGGCATGGAGGACAACCTGGTGTTCGCCAAGGGCCATCCCGTGCGCGACAACGCCCAGCTGGTCGAGCGCGCCGCCGCCCTGGCCACCCTGCTGCAGCGCCCGCCCATCACGCCGGACGAAGCGCGTACCCTGCTGCACGTCCGTGACCGGCGTCCCGGTGGCCGCGCTCAGCGGGCGGACGCACAGTCGAACGCACAGCCGAACCCGAACCGCCCAGCCACGATCGAAGAGGTGCCATGACACTGCAGCCGCAGGAGGGGGGACGCCGTCCGATCGACCGCGTTCTCGCGCCCGGTTTCGCCGACGCCGTCCGTGAGCTGGACTTCGCCGAGCTGCGTGCCCGCCGTTCCCTGGCTGAGCAGGAGGAGGTCGACCTCAGCTACGCCCGCCGGCTCCTGCAGGGCCGGCTGGACCTGCTGCGCGCTGAGCAGGCGCAGCGGGCGACCGCGCGGGACGGTGTCGACCCCGGCGCCCGTACCGACGACGAGATCGTGCGTGACCTGGCCGCCGTGCTCGCCGACCAGGGGCCACGCGCGGACCACGGCCTGGGCCGGCACCTGACCACCGACCCGAGCCGGGTCGGCGAGCATCGCCGCGCGGCCGAGCAGGCCGTGCACGACGTCGCCGCTAGCGACCCGACGTCCCTGGACGAACAGGCGCTGACCGCCGCCGTCGCGCACCTGGCAGAACTCGAGCGGGCGGTCAGCGAGAACCGGCACCGGGTGCAAGCGGTCATGGACCTGCTGACCGCCGAGGTGGCCCGCCGCTACCGCGAGGGCGAGGCACACGTCGAGGACGTGCTCGCTGGCGAGTAGCCCCGTTCCGTTGGGACGGGCCACGGTGCGCCCGGCGTCGACACGCCCGGCGCGGTCAGCAACGGGCCTGTGACCTGGCTCAACGGGCGGGGGGCTTGCCAGCGCTAGCTGCAGCAAGCACCATGGCAAGCGTGACGTCACTCAAGGCCGACCTGGGCGAGTACCTGCGCGAGCAGCGACACGGCGCCAAGCTCTCGCTGCGCCAGCTCGCCGACCTGGCCGGCGTCAGCAACCCCTACCTCAGCCAGATCGAGCGGGGACTGAAGAAGCCGAGCGCGGAGATCCTGCAGCAGCTGGCCAAGGGTCTGCGCATCTCAGCCGAGTCGCTGTACGTGCGCGCCGGCATCCTCGACGAGCAGGACGACCGCCAGGTCGAGACCAAGGCCGCGATCCTCGCGGACCCCGTGCTCGCCGAGCGCCAGAAGCGCGTGCTGCTCGACATCTACGACGCCTTCTGCGCGGAGAACGACCGCACCGCAGTCCCGGCCGAAGCCGGCACCGCGCCGACCGACGCTCCACCGGCGGACACCGGCACTGCCCGGACCGACGCCGGCACCGACCCGACCGCTCCCGGCACCGGCCCGTCCGGCACCGGGCCGTCCGACACCGGCCCGTCCGACAGCGGCCCGTCCGACACCGACCCGGCGTCCGCACGTGACCGGGCCGTCGCGGCGGCCCGAAGGACGGCCCGCAAGACCGCACGCACGACCCGCCGCACGACCACCCCCAAGGAGTCCTCATGAACCTCGTCGACGACATCCGCGAGTCCGCCAGCACACCCGTGTACGCAGTGGTCGGCATCACCGACCTGGCCGTGGAAACCGCACGCAAGGCCCAGGCTCGCGCGGTGCAGGCCCGTGCCGACCTGGAGCCGGCTGCCCTGCAGGAGCGCGTGCTGCGCCTGCAGACGCTGGCCCAGCGCGAGACCATCGCCGCGGTCTCCCGCAGCCTGGAGACCGCGGGGCGCGCCGAGGAGCGCTACGACGAGCTGGCCGAGCGCGGCCGTCGCCTGGTGCAGCGGGTACGCCAGCAGCGCGCGACGCAGGACCTCATCGCGCAGGGCAAGGTGACCCTCTCGCGCGGCAAGGCCGCCGTCACCACGGTCCGCCGGGTGGTGGACGACACCGTCCCGGCCGTCCTCGACACTGCCCGGATCGCCCGTCACGACGCCGCCGAGGTGGCTGACGACACCCGCAGCAGCGCGCGGACGCGCACCCGTTCGACCCGCGCCGCCGCCAAGCGGACGACCTCGACGGCGAAGGGCCGCGGCCGCGCCGTGAAGACCACGACTCGCTCGGCCACGACCAGCGCACGCAAGACGGCGAGCAAGGCCGCCTCGGCCGGCGCAGCGGCCGCCGAGAAGGTCGGCGACTGAGCACTCCGTCCGACCTCGCGGTTCGCCGGTCTCGCCCCCTCGTGCGTGTGGGTGCCGAGCCGAGGTCACGCGTCGCGGTGGCCTTCGCGCCGCCGTCGGCCCCGCGGGGGTCGGACGTGGTGGTGGGTCCGCCAGGACGCCGTCCGCGGGTCCTGGTGGCGCCCCGCCGTCGATCTGGCTCACATCGTGCATGCGGCGGTGGATGTGACGCCCTGGCTGGTCGAACGACCGCTTCGCCGCATCCACGGCCGCAGCCACCGTCGGCTGCCGTGCCCAGCGCGGGCTGGTGCGTCGTGTCGGGGTAAGGCTGTCGGCGCCGACCCTGACGCCCGGCCGGAACACGCGCCGGCGGTGTCATCGTGGCAAGGAGCACGCCCCCCGCGACGTTCGTTGCCACGATGGAGGTTCGTGACGTCCTCGCGGCGCCGTGCTCGTGGCAGCGCCGTCTTTGCGGCGCCGTCTTTCCGCGGCGCCGGTAGGGCCTAGGGTGGTCGCATGCTGCTGCCGCAGGTCATCACCGTC
>DATFPQ010000093.1:0-14189 GCA_035264765.1 Actinomycetales bacterium
CGGGAGCCGCGGGCGCTGCGGGCGCGCAGGCCCGCCACGGCTGTGGAGCCGCTCGCCGTCCGGGTGGGAGCGGCGGGCGCGGCCGGCCCGCGCGGAGCCACGAGCGTCACCGGGGCGCCGTCCAGGAGGAAGCCGGGACCCAGCGGGAAGCCCCGGGTGCGTCCGCGCCGGTCCTCCAGGTGGACCACGTGGACGCCACCCGCCTTCTCGACCCGCATGACGGCGCCGACCCATCCCGTCTCGACGTCCTCGACGACCAGGTCGCGCACCGCCTCGACCTCGCGGCTGCGTCCTCGCGGCGACGCCTTCCAGTCGCCGGAGAGGACGTCGGTGCCGTAGCGGTCAGCGGGCGGCCGGGTCACCCGGCGAGCCTACGCAGGCCTGGGCCACGGTCGCGGCTGCGACACGGTCGTCGTCGCGCGCGGAGGGGCGGCGGGTGACGAGCACGGAGCCGAGCACGACGAGCGCGAAACCCACGACGGTCCAGGCGGTCACCGGCTCGTCGAGCACCACGGCGCCCGCCACGACGGCCACCGCCGGGTTCACGTAGGTGATCGTCGTCGCGCGCACCGGCCCCACCTGGCCGATCAGGAAGAACAGCATCAGGAAGGCGGCTGCCGTGCACACCACGGCGAGGGTCAGCACGGCCAGGACGACGTCGGTGCCTGGCACGGAGGGAGGCAGGCCGCCGCCGAGCAGCACCACCGGCAGGTAGGCCAGGGCGCACAGCGTGAGCGAGACCGCTACGACGCCCAGGCCCGGGAGGTCGCCGAGCCACCGCAACAGGATCGCCGGGCCGACGGCGTAACCCACCACGACGACGGCGACCTCCAGCACCGGCACGAGCGCCGAGCCGCCGACGTCCAGACCCACCAGCGCCGCCACGCCCAGCACGCCGAGGACCAGTCCGACCTGGCCCGTGACCCCCAGCCGCTCGGGCCGACCGCTCAGCGCAGCCACGGCGAGGCCCGCCAGGGGGACGGCCGCGATGAGCAGCCCGGTGGTCGAGCTGGGCAGCTCCTGCTCGGCGCGCCCGAGAAACACCCACGGCACGGCGATCTCGACGACGGTGTAGGCCGCCACGGCGGGCCAGCGGCGCAGCACCGCGCCGACCTGGCCACGCGCCAGGGCGACGGGCAAGAGCAGGACGGCCGCGATGGCGGTGCGCCCGAGCACCAGCTGGCTTGCCGACAGCTCGGACACGGCCACCTTGATCAACAGGTACGGGATGCCCCAGGCCACTCCGAGGGCGGCGAAGGTCCAGGCGGCGCGGCGACTCACGTCGGACAGTGTGGCCACAGGCGCGACCCGGAAGACAGGGGGCCGCACGGCCACCCGGGTCACTGCCGCACGGCCACTGCCGTTGCGGCGGGAAGCCGACTTCCTCCAGGCGTAGACTTTGGCACTCCAGCAGCGCGAGTGCCAGGAGGTGGCGCATGAGCGACGAGCGCCGGCTCGCCGTGCTCAGGGCGATCGTCGAGGACTACGTGCAGACCCGGGAGCCGGTCGGCTCCAAGGCCCTGGTCGAGCGGCACCAGCTCGGCGTGTCGAGCGCCACCATCCGCAACGACATGGCGGTGCTCGAGGACGAGGGCCTGATCGCCCAGCCGCACACCAGCGCCGGCCGCGTGCCGACCGACGCGGGCTACCGCGTGTTCGTCGACCGGCTGACCGCTGTGAAGCCGATGTCCTCGGCGGAGCGGCAGGCCATCGCCGGCTTCCTGTCCGGCGCGGTCGACCTGGACGACGTCGTCGACCGCACGGTCCGGCTGCTCGCCTCGCTCACCCAGCAGGTCGCCGTCGTCCAGTACCCGTCGCTGAGCCGGTCCACCGTCCGGCACGTGGAGCTGGTCCCGATCGGCGGTGGCCGGCTGCTCGTCGTCCTGATCGCCGGCACCGGCCGGGTGGAGCAGCGGGTGATCGACCTGTCGCAGGACGTCGAGGAGTCGGTCGTCGCGGACGTCCGGGCCCGGATCAACGCCGAGTCCTCTGGGCGTTTGCTGCGCGAGGCGGCCTCGCGGCTGGAGTCGCTGCCGGACGGCTTCGCGCCCGAGCACCGCGACCTGGTGCACCAGGTCGTCCGGACGCTGGGCGACGCCCTGGAGGAGCAGCGCGAGGAGCGGGTGGTGCTGGCCGGGGCGGCCAACCTGGCCCGCTTCGGTCAGGACTTCCCGCAGTCCATCGGCCCAGTGCTGGACGCCCTCGAGGAGCACGTCGTGCTGCTCCGGCTGCTGTCCGAGCTGTCCGAGGACCCCAGTGCCGTAGCGGTCCGGATCGGTCGCGAGCACTCGCACGAGGGGTTGCGCAGCACGTCCGTGGTGACCTCCGGCTACGGCACCGGCTCGGACGTCGTGGCGGGGCTCGGCGTGCTGGGTCCCACCCGCATGGACTACCCCACGACCATGGCCACCGTTCGCGCGGTGGCGCGCTACGTCTCCCGGGTGCTCGAACGCTGAGCACCGACCGCGCCAAGCGCTGACCCCAGACCTCCGCGCCCGCCCGCACCGCCGGACGACGACACAGAAGGATCCCCTTGAGCGACCACTACGAGACCCTGGGCGTGTCCCGCGACGCGACGCCCGAGGAGATCAAGAAGGCGTACCGCAAGATGGCCCGCCAGCTGCACCCGGACGTCAACCCGGGCCGGGAGGCGGAGGAGCGGTTCAAGGCCGTCAGCCACGCGTACGACGTGCTCTCCGACCCGAGCAAGCGGGCGGTCTACGACCGCGGCGGGGACATGGGGCCGGGCGCCGGCGGCGGCTTCGGCCAGGGCTTCACCTTCACCGACATCATGGACGCGTTCTTCGGCCAGGGGGGCGCCGAGCGCGGTCCCCGCTCGCGGCAGCGCCGCGGCCAGGACGCCCTCATCCGGGTGCAGGTCGAGCTCTCGGAGGCGGTCTTCGGCGGAGAGCGGGAGATCGCCGTCGACACCGCGGTGGGCTGCCCGACCTGCCACGGCGAGGGCGCCCAGCCTGGCACCGGCACCCGCCGCTGCGAGGTCTGCGGTGGCCGCGGCGAGGTCCAGACCACGCAGCGCTCCTTCCTCGGGCCGGTCATGACGACCCGCCCGTGCGCCACCTGCCAGGGCTACGGCAGCGTCATCGCGCACCCCTGCGTGCAGTGCTCCGGTGAGGGGCGCGTGCGCTCGCGCCGCCAGCTGAACATCCGGATCCCCGCCGGCGTCGACACCGGCACCCGCATCCAGCTCGCGGGCGAGGGCGAGGTCGGCGCCGGCAACGGTCCCGCGGGCGACCTGTACGTCGAGATCGTCGTCGCGCCGCACCCGACCTTCGTCCGCCGGGGCGACGACCTGCACGCGACGGTCGGCCTGCCGATGACTGCGGCCGCGCTCGGCACCACGGTCACCTTGGAGACGCTCGACGGGCCGCAGGAGCTCGACGTCGAGCCGGGCACCCAGTCCGGCGAGACCACGACCCTGCGCGGCCTCGGCGTCACCCACCTGCGCGGCGGTGGGCGTGGCGACCTGATCGTGCACGTCGACGTCCAGACCCCGAGGAACCTGGACGAGGCGCAGCGCCGGCTGCTCGTCGAGCTGGCCGCCCTGCGGGGCGAGGAGCGGCCCGAGGGCCGGCTGGCGTCCCATGGCAGCGGTCTGTTCGGCCGGTTGAAGGACGCCCTGAGCGGTCGGTGACCCGATGAGCGCGCCGCTGTTCCTGCTTCCCCCTGGCGCGCTGACCGGTGTGGACGTCGGGTCGCAGCTGCCGCTCGAGGGGGCGGAGGGTCGGCACGCCGCAACGGTGCGGCGGATCGCTCCCGGCGAGCGGGTGGACGTCGCCGACGGCGCCGGAGCCGTGGCCCGGTGCACCGTGCTGTCGGCGGCCCGCGACGCCCTGACCCTGTCCGTCGAGGCCGTGGACGTCCAGCGGGAGCCGTCGCCGCGCCTGGTGCTGGTGCAGGCGCTGGCCAAGGGGGAGCGCGACGACCTCGCGGTGGAGGCCGCCACCGAGCTCGGTGTCGACGAGGTCGTGCCCTGGCAGGCCGCCCGCAGCGTCGTGGTGTGGAAGGGCGACCGCGGCGAGCGGGCGCGCCGCAAGTGGGAGCAGACGGTGCGGGCGGCGGCCAAGCAGTCGCGCCGGGCCAGGGTTCCCGTGGTGGCCCCACTCGCGTCCGGTGCCGACCTGCGGGCCCGGGTGGCGCACGCCGCGCTCGCCGTGGTGCTGCACGAGGAGGCCGAGGCCCCGCTGGCCGGGCTGGCGCTCCCGGACGCCGGCGAGGTGCTGCTCGTGGTCGGCCCGGAGGGCGGCATCGGCGCCGACGAGCTCGCCGGCCTGGTGGCCGCCGGTGCGGTCGCCTGCCGGCTCGGCCCGCACGTGCTGCGCTCCTCCACGGCGGGGCCCGCAGCGCTCGCCGTCCTGTCCGCGGCCTCGCGCTGGCGCTGAACCCCTGATCCGGCCGGCCGGGTCCGACCGGCGGGTTCGGCTGCGCCCCGGACAGCTCTGCCCCGGTCAGCTCTGCCCCGGTCAGCTCTGCCTCGGTCAGCTCTGCCCCGGTCAGCTCTGGCCCGGTCAGGTCTGGCTCGATGAGCTCTGGCTCGAGGCGCCCCGGCCCGGACGCGGGCGGGTCATCAGCGCGTGCATCCGGGTGCTGAGGACGTCCGGCAGCAGGGTGGCCGTCAGCGCCTGCACCCGGTTCAGCGGGTTGCCCGCGACCACGTGCGCCTTGCCGGCCATCATCGCGGCCAGGCCCTGCGCGGCCACCTTGGCCGGTGAGTCCTTGGGCCCGGCGGCGACCATGGTGCCGGTCATCCCGGAGCGAGCGAAGAACTCGGTGCGGGTCGGCCCGGGCATCAGCGAGGTCACGGTCACGCCGGTTCCCCTCAGCTCGTCCCGGAGCGCCTCGGCGAAGGAGTGCACGAACGCCTTGGAGGCCGCGTAGGTGGCGTAGTAGGGCCCGGGCATGGTCGCGGCGATGGACGACGTGAGCAGCAGCCGGCCGCTGCCGCGTTCCACCATCCCGGGGAGCAGCAGCTTCGCCAGGTGCACGGTGGAGGCGACGTTGAGTCCCACGACGCGCAGGTCACCGGCCAGGTCCGTCTCGTGGAACCGGCCCCAGTGTGCGATGCCGGCGTTGAGCACGGCGACGGCCACCGGGCGACCGCCCGTCCTGACCGTGGCGTGCAGCTGCTCAACACCCTCGGGAACCGACAGGTCCACCTGGACGGCCTGCACCGACCCGCCGCGCTCGCGCAGCCGGATCGCGGTCTCGTGGATCTGCGGCTCATCGGCGACGACCACGAGGTCGTGGCCCTGCTCGGCCAGTCCCGCGGCGAGCTCGGCGCCGATCCCGGTGGAGGCGCCGGTCACGAGAGCCAGCGGGCGGTCGGTCGTGGCGGGGGTTGTCATCGGCGAGGTCCTCCTGGCATCGGCGGCTGGGTCGGCGCGTCCTACCCGGGACCGGCCGGGGTAAGCCGCCGCGCCCGGACCCCACCCGACGTCAGCCGGCGCGCCGCCAGGACTTGACCGTTCCGGTCCCGCCGGTGTGGGTACGAGGGGGTGTGGCCAAGGTGAAGAACCCGAACGTCGCCGCGTCGTCGGAGTGGGTGGATCCGGACGGCGTGCGGATGCCCGCCGGCGAGGTGCACGCCTGGGAGCCGGGCACCAACCAGACGCTGTGCGGGCTTGCGCTCAGCCGCTCGCAGCTGCGCCGGTTCTCCCACGTGACCTGGGCCGACGTGCAGCCGGACACCGGCCGGGACGCCGACGAGGTCGGCCGGGTGTGTCCGCGGTGCGCCGCCGGCACCGGACGCCGTCGGGACTCCCGGCCGTGGAGCCGTACCGACCCGCGCCCGTGAGTCGGCGGTTTGGGCCGACCGCGCCGGGGGTACCGACGTACCGGTGCACCGTCGTGGCGCCCGCAAGAACAGCGCGTGACCGGCAGGAAGGACGGACATGACCGAGGTCCCCGAGGGGCTGAACAACGACATCGAGGAGCCGGTGATCGGCCGGCTGGAGCGTGAGCCGGGAACCGGCCCGGACGACACCGGGGAGGCCGCGGTCGAGGACACCGCCGCCTACGAGCGGGCCGTGGAGGAGGACACCGTCCTGACCCCGGACGGTGACGTGGGGACGGCCGACGACGAGCGGCCGGTGTTCCGCGAGCCGGGGCAGGAGTGAGGACCGGCGGTCGGGGTAACGGCGAGCACGAGCGAGAAGGCGGCGAGGGGATGCGATGAGCGAGAGGATCGAGGTCACCGAGCTGGGACCGCGCGAGTACGGGGTCCAGGTGACGGAGGGTCAGGACACCACGCACCACCGGGTCGTGGTGCCCGAGCATCTGCTCGACGAGCTGCTGCTCGAGGAGGAGGACGGCGCCCGGCTGGTGCACGAAGCAGTCGCCTTCTGGCTCGAGGAGGAGCACGCCGACGCGCTCCCGGACGACCTGGTGCTGACGGAGATGATCGCTGAGCACGAGAACTTCCTGCCGGAGATGCGGCAGCGGCTGGCCTGACGCCGGCCGCCGACACCCGCCCCCCACCGGCGTAACCGCCGCGACGAACGAAGGAGAGGACCGCACTCGATGAGCGCGACCGACAACCTGCCCCTGCCCGACTACGACCACCTGACGCTGCCCCAGCTCACCTCGCGGGTGCGCACGTTGGCCGCCGACGGCGTCCAGGCCCTGGTCGACTACGAGCGCGCGCACGGCGACCGGCTGCCGGTGCAGCAGGTGCTGCAGGAGCGGCTACGCCAGCTCGAGGAGGGCGCACAGCCGTCCGGTGGCGCCCCGGATGCGCCGGTGCCCGGCCAGCCTCCGGCCCCGGACGGCGGGTCGGTGGTCTCGCCGGCCACCTCGGGACCGCCGATGAACCCGCCGAGCCAGGGCGACCCCACCAACCCCGCTCAGCCGCGGTCCACGGGCTGACGCCGCGGCGCGCGGGCGCCGCTCGCTGTGCCGTCCCGCTAGCCTGCCCTGCCATGAGCGAGACGACGACGGGTGACGGCGGTCGGGGGAGACCGCATGACCCGGACTGCCTGTTCTGCAAGATCGTGGACGGCGACGTGCCGGCCGAGCTGGTGGCCGAGGATGAGCACGCGGTCGCCTTCCGCGACGTCGACCCGAAGGCCCCCGTGCACGTCCTGGTCGTGCCCCGCGCGCACCACCGGGACGTGGGCGTGCTCGCGCAGGCGGACCCGGACGCGATGCTCGCGGTGCTGCGGCTCGCGGGGGAGGTGGCCGAGGAGCACGCCGGTGGCCAGTACCGGCTGGTGTTCAACAGCGGCCGCCAGGCTGGCCAGAGCGTCTGGCACGTGCACGCCCACGTTCTGGGCGGTCGCAACTTCACCTGGCCGCCGGGGTGACGGGCACGGCAGCGGACGCCCCCACCGGCGCGGGCACGGACGCGGCGCAGGACACGGCGGTGCAGGAGTCAGCCGCAACCGGCGCGCCGCGGGCCACCGCGCCGCCCGAGCTGCCGGAGGACGTGGCCCGGTCGATGCGCCGCCGCGTGGCGAAGGCGCAGCGCGACTGGCGCGCTCCGTCGGTCGCGGTGCGGGTGGTGCGCCGCGGCGAGGTCCAGCTCGACGCCTGCGCCGGATCCGCGGACCTCGGGCCGGACGGCAGCTCGGGGGAGCTGCTGGCGGCCGGTCCGGACGTCGCGTACCGGATCGGCTCGATCACCAAGACCTTCACCGCGGCGCTGGTGCTGCAGGCCCGGGACGCCGGGCTGCTGGACCTCGACGACCGGCTGGACGCGCACCTCGAGGTCGCCAGGCATGGCGAGGTGTCGCTGCGGCGGATGCTGTGCCACCTGTCCGGAATTCAGCGCGAGCCCGTGGGCGACGTCTGGGAGTCCCTTCGCGGCCCGGACCTACCCGACCTGCTGGCGGGGCTCTCCGAGGCCGAGTCGGTGCTGGCGCCGCACCAGCGTTGGCACTACTCCAACCTCGCCTTCGCGCTGCTCGGACAGGTGGTCGCGCAGGTGCGGCAGAGCTCGTGGGAGCAGGCGCTGGCGACCCACCTGCTGGAGCCGCTCCGGCTGGAGCGGACCACACCCGGGCCGACGGCGCCTGCCGCCACGGGCTACTTCCCGGACCCGTACGCCGACCGGCTGCTGCCCGAGCCGCCGTTCCCCGGCCACGCGTTCGCGCCGGCGGCCGAGCTGTGGAGCACGCCGGCCGACCTGGCGCGATGGGCGGCGTTCTGGGCCGACCCCGACCCGGCCGTGCTGGCGCCCGCGACGGTCGAGGAGATGACGCACCTGCACGCCATGGCCGACCTGCGCGGCTGGAGCCTGGGATGGGGTCTGGGGCTGATGCTGCACCGGCGCGGCGAGCGGCTCCTGGTCGGCCACGACGGCGCGATGCCAGGTTTCCTGGCGAGCATGGTCGTGCACCGCGACAGCGGGCTCGGGGTCGTTTGCCTGACCAACAGCAGCCGAGCAGCCGAGACGACTGCGCTCGCACTCGACCTGGCCGGCGAGCTGCTCGACGCCGTGCCGGACGAGCCAGAGCCTTGGCGGCCGGGTGCTCCCGTGCCTGCCGACGTCGAACCGCTGCTGGGGTCGTGGTGGACCGAGGGCGTGCAGTTCGACCTGTCCTGGCGCAGCGACGTGGTCGGGGGGAACCCGGAGGCCGACGGCGCGGACGGCGGCCACGTCGAGCTCGCGTCCACTCGCGCCCCTGCGGGAACCCCGCCGACGGTGCTGCGGCGGGACGGCGCGGACCGGTGGCGGGTGGTCTCGGGCCGCGAGCAGGGCGAGCTGCTGCGCGTCGTCCGGGACGCCGATGGCCGACCACACCGGCTGTCCTGGGCGACCTATCCGATGACGCGAGATCCGCGCCCGTTCGGCGCCTGAGCCTCGCTCGCCTGACCCACGCGCTATCCGAGCGGGTGGATCGCGGACGCCGGGAGGCCGCCCTGATGCGGATCAGTGCGGCCCCCCGGGAGCACGGCGTCAGCGCACCGAGACGCAGTCCCCCGCGGCCTTGGCGGCGGTCGTCGTGGTCGACCCGCGGAAGACCAGTCGCCAGCAGCCCTTCACCGACTGGGTCGCGGTGGCCCGGTAGGTGCCGGTGCGCGACCCGACGAGGGTCTGCACGGTGCGGTAGGACCCGTTGGTCGTGCGGAACTGCAGCTCGGCGGTGCGTCCGGCGTGACCGTGGTACTTGCCGTCGTCCCAGCTGGCACGCTCGAGCTTGCCCGTCACGGTGACCTTGGCGCCCTTGCGGACCGGCTCAGGGGACGCGTTGACGTGCACCCAGCGGGCCGCGCGTCGGACGTAGTACTTCCTGGTGGCCGTGTCCTGGCCGCCCGCCCCCTTCGCGGTGAAGGTGGCCCGCCAGGTGCCGGCGCAGCCGTTCCCGCCGTGGGCGGCGAACATGTCCACCGGCGCGTCGAACACGTCGCCGAACACGGTCGCTTCGTGCTTGTGCAGGGTGCTCGACCAGCTGTCGCACGAGTCGGCGAGCGTGCGGTCGGACCGGACGGTGACCGAGGTGGCGCCGGTGACCTCGGCCGCCAGGACGAACTCCTTGGTCTTGGCGACGCCGAGGGCGAAGCTGTCTGCCTTGGTGTCCTGGATCACCGGCGCCGTGGCGGCTTGGGCGGGTGCGGCAGAAAGGACGAGGGCGGATACGGCGACGGTGCTGAGCACCGCGCCGACGCGGACGAACGACATGCTTCTCCTCGAGGGACGGGCGGCGGGCACCGCGGATGCTTTCTCGGCTACCGCACGTTCGTCCTGTAGCGGATTGCCCGGATCGGTTCCCGCGGATTCGCGACGATGTCGTCGGTCGCGCACTCGCGGGTATCATGGATGGGTCAGTGACGTCGTCCCGAGAGGTCGAACAGGCCGTCAGGCCGCCCATGAGAGATCCATCTGCACCCGAGGAGTCCCGGTCCGAGGGACCGTCCGCCCCGCATCCGGAGGCGGCATCGGGCCCGCACACGATCGTCATCGCCCCCGACGTCGCCATGGTGTCGCTGCTGGGGCCGGCCGACGAGCTGCTGCGCACGATCGAGCGGGCCTTTCCGCGACTCGATGTCCACGTCCGCGGCAACGAGATCAATGTCACCGGTCCGCCCGGTGAGGTGGCGCTGCTCGAGCGGCTCGTCGACGAGATGCTCCGCGTGATCGCCGTCGGCCAGGCGCTGACCCGCGACGCGGTGGAGCGCTCCGTCGCGATGCTGCGCCAGCAGACCACCGAGCGGCCGGCCGACGTCCTCACCCTGAACATCCTGTCCAACCGCGGCAAGAAGATCCGGCCGAAGACGCTGGGCCAGAAGAAGTACGTCGACGCGATCGACGACAACACGATCGTCTTCGGCATCGGCCCCGCAGGGACCGGCAAGACCTACCTGGCCATGGCCAAGGCCGTGCAGGCGCTGCAGGCCAAGAAGGTCAACCGGATCATCCTGACCCGGCCCGCGGTCGAGGCGGGCGAGCGGCTCGGCTTCCTGCCCGGCTCGCTCACCGACAAGATCGACCCGTACCTGCGCCCGCTGTACGACGCGCTGCACGACATGCTCGACCCCGACTCGATCCCGCGGCTGATGGCCGCCGGCACGATCGAGGTCGCGCCGCTGGCGTACATGCGCGGCCGCACGCTGAACGACGCCTTCATCATCCTGGACGAGGCGCAGAACACCTCGGCCGAGCAGATGAAGATGTTCCTGACCCGGCTCGGCTTCGGTTCGAAGATCGTCGTGACCGGGGACGTCACGCAGGTGGACCTGCCGAACGGCACGGTGTCCGGACTGCGGGTCGTGCAGGACATCCTGGACGGCCTGGACGACGTCCACTTCTCGATGCTGACCAGCCACGACGTCGTGAGGCACCGGCTGGTCGGCCAGATCGTCGACGCCTACGCGGTGTGGGACGCCGGGCGCGAGGGCGGTGCGTCCGCGGCCGCCCCGAACCGCGCGACCCGCCGAGCTCAGGCCCGCAGGTGAGCGCGGGCCGGGTATCCGGGTGAGCATCGAGGTCAACAACGAGACGACGTACCGGGTCGACGAGCACGAGCTGGTCCAGCTCTCGCGGCACGTCCTCGACGCGTTGCGGGTCCACCCGCAGGCCGAGCTGTCGCTCGTGCTCGTCGACGAGGGCGCCATGGAGCGTTTGCACGTGCAGTGGATGGACCTGCCGGGCCCCACTGACGTGATGAGCTTTCCGATGGACGAGCTGCGGCCCGGCCGGGACGACGAGGAGCCGGAGCCGGGGCTGCTCGGGGACGTCGTCCTCTGCCCGTCCGTTGCCGAGCGCCAGGCGGCCGAGGCAGGGCACACGGCGGCCGAGGAGATCCTGCTGCTCACGACGCACGGCATCCTGCACCTGCTCGGCTTCGACCACGCCGAACCGGACGAGGAGCGGGAGATGTTCGAGCTGCAGCGCCGGTTGCTGCTGACCTTCCTGGCCGGTCGCGGCCGCTCGCGGCAGTGAGGCGGGGACGATGAGCACGCCAGATCTGCGGCTCGCCCTGTTCGCCGTCCTGCTGGTGGTCTTCGCGGGGGTCCTGGCCGCCGCCGAGGCCGCGATCGCGCGGGTGTCGCGGCTGCGCGCCGCCCAGCTGGCCGAGGACGGCCGCCGCGGTGGGCCGACCCTCGTCGTCGTGGCCGAGGACAGCGGTCCCTACCTGTCCGTCGCGACGTTCGTCCGGGTGGTCTGCGAGTCGTTCGCGGCGGTGTTCATCACGATCGGGTGCGTGAGCCTTTTCCAGGAGCGCTGGGTCGCCCTGGGGGTCGCCGCGGCGGTCATGGTTGTCATCTCGTTCGTGCTGGTGGGGGTGAGTCCCCGCACGCTCGGCCGCCAGCACGCGGACTCGGTGGCCCTCGCCAGCGCCCCGCTGCTCGTCTGGCTGTCCCGGCTGCTGGGGCCGCTCGCCCGGCTGCTCGTCGTCGTCGGCAATATGGTGACACCGGGCAAGGGTTACCGCGACGGTCCGTTCTCCGACGAGGCGGAGCTGCGCGAGATGCTCGACCTGGCCGGGGAGAACTCGGTCATCGAGGCCGACGAGCAGCAGATGCTGCACTCGGTGTTCGAGCTCGGCGACACGATCGTGCGCGAGGTCATGGTCCCGCGCACGGACATGGTGACGATCGACCACGACCGCGTGCTGCGGCAGGCGCTGTCACTCTTCCTGCGCTCCGGGTTCTCGCGCATCCCAGTCGTGCAGGACGGCCCCGACGACGTGCTCGGGATCCTGTACCTCAAGGACGTGACGGGGCGGGTCTTCCGCGACGCCAGCAGCGAGCAGAACGTGCTCGTCCGCGACGTCATGCGTCCGGCTCAGTTCGTCCCCGAGAGCAAGCCGGTGGACGACCTGCTCCGCGAGATGCAGCGCGACCAGAACCACGTCGCGGTGGTGATCGACGAGTACGGCGGCACGGCCGGACTGGTGACGATCGAGGACGTCCTCGAGGAGATCGTCGGTGAGATCACCGACGAGTACGACCGGGAGGACGCTCCGGTCGAGCAGCTCGAGGACGGCTCGGTGCGCGTCCGGTCGAACCTGCACCTCGACGACCTCGGCGAGGTCTTCGACCGGGAGATCGAGGACGAGGACGTCGACACCGTCGGGGGCCTGCTCGCCAAGGCGCTCGGCCGCGTGCCGATCCCTGGGGCGTGCGCCGTCGTCGACGGCCTGGAGCTGTCCGCCGAGCGGTTCGCCGGACGGCGGCACCGGCTGTCGACCGTGCTGGTCCGCGACGTCTCCGCCGCCTCCGACGGCGCCTCGGACGCCGACGTGGAGGGCGACGGCTCGACCGGCAGCACCGGCGAGCCGACGGAGGGCGACGCGCATGACGACCGCTCCGATGCACGCGCGGACGGGCGGCCGGCGGGGCGCGACCACAACCGGTCCTCGGGGCGTACGGTCCCGCATGGCGCCACCGCCGCCGGTCAGGGCACCGGCTCGCGCGGCGCCTCGTGACGCGACGGCTTCCCGGCCCCGCCCTCGTCGTCCTCGCCGCCTCCCTCTTCGGCACCATCGGGACCGCCCGGGTTCTGGGCCCGGCGGCTCCCGCTGCCGGCGTCGGAGCGCTGCGGATGCTCGGAGCGGGCCTGCTGCTGGCGTTGCTGGCCCGCCGCTGCCCGGCCGAGAGCTGGCGGGCCGAGGCCCGGCGGCCGCACACGCTGGTCGCCGGCCTCGGGCAGGCCCTGTTCCAGCTCACCTTCCTGGCCGCGGTCGTCTCGACCGGGGTCGCGGTCGGCACCCTCGTCGCGATCGGCTCTGCGCCGCTGCTCGCCGGACTCGTGTCGCGTCGGGTGTCGCCGGCCTGGGCCGTCGCGACGGCGGTGTCGGTGTGCGGCCTCACCTTGCTGGTGCTGGAGGGTGGTGGGGCCCGACTGTCGGCGACCGGCGTCGCGCTCGCCCTGGGCGCGGGTGCGTCCTACGCCGGGTACACGCTGGCGACCGCGCGCGCCCTCGACGACGGCGCCGAGCCCGCAGTGACCGCCGCGGTGGCGTTCTGCCTCGCCGGCGCCGTGCTGCTGCCCGCGCTCGCGGTCACCGACCTGCGGTGGCTGGCGTCGGCGTCCGGCCTGGCCATGGTGGCCTACCTGGCGCTGGTGCCCACCGTGCTCGCGTACCGCATCTTCACCGCGGGCCTGCGCGGTATCGCGCCCGCCACGGCGTCGACCCTCGCGCTCGCCGAGCCGGTGGTCGCGACGGTGCTGGGGGTCGTGGTGCTGGGGGAGCAGCTGGGTCTGCTCGGCTGGGTAGGTGCGGCGCTCGTGCTAGCGGGTCTGGTGCTGGCCGGCCGTGACGCGGTGAGCCGCCACCAGGAGCGGGTGCCCGCGTGATGCTGGGAGGATGGGCGCCGTGAGCGACCGTTCCGCGTCCGAGGCCACACCGGAGCGTCCGTTCCGGTCCGGGTTCGCGTCCATCGTGGGGCGGCCCAACGCCGGGAAGTCCACGCTGACCAACGCCCTGGTCGGCGAGAAGGTCGCGATCACGTCGAGCAAGCCGCAGACCACCCGGCACATCATCCGGGGCGTGCTGCACCGCGCCGACAGCCAGCTCGTCCTCGTCGACACCCCGGGCCTGCACCGCCCGAAGACGCTGCTCGGCGAGCGGCTCAACGACCTGGTCCGGGAGACCTGGAGCGAGGTCGACGTGATCGGCATCTGCTTCCCGGCGGACGAGCCGGTCGGCGCGGGTGACCGGTTCATCTCCGCCGAGATGGCGGCGCTGAAGGCCACCGTCATCGCCGTTGTCACCAAGGTCGACCTG
>DATFPQ010000094.1:0-5005 GCA_035264765.1 Actinomycetales bacterium
CCGGGGCCCAGGCCAAGCCGACGGGTGGCCACGAGCGGGAGGAGGGCCCACAGCGCCGTGGCGGGGAGCACGAAGGTGCCGCACCGGAACAGGATCCGGCGCACCACCGGCGACCAGCGCACGTACCGCCCGCCGGCCCGCAGCGCCGGGAGGAACCGCTCCGGGACGCCGCCGTCCGGGTCGTCCTTCGGCCGCCACAGCGCTAGCACCGCGGCGTACGCCATGAACGACAACGTGTTCACGGCGAAAACGGCCGTGACCCCGAGCCGCGCCACCATCAGCCCGGCGAGCGCGGGCCCGACCGCACGGGCCAGGTTGACGTTGACCGAGCCCAGCGCGGCGGCGGCACCGAGCTGGGACCTCGGCACCAGCTCCGGCGTCAGTGCCGCGAACGCGGGCCCGGAGAGGGCGGCACCCGCTCCCAGCGCGAAGGTGAAGACCAGCAGCAGGGCCGGCCCCAGCTCGCCGAAGGCCGACAGCACGGTGAGGGCGGCGCCCACCGCCGCCTGGAACAGCTGGACGGCCAGCAGCAGCCGCCGCCGGTCGAAGTTGTCCGCGAGGACGCCGGACGGCAGCGCTAGCAGGACCACCGGCAGGGCGCTCGCCGTCTGCACCAGCGAGACCAGCGTGGAGGCGTTGGGATCGCCGACGAGCAGCCACTGGGCCCCGACCGTCTGCATCCAGGTGCCGAGGTTGCTGACCAGCACCGCGAGCCACAGCGCACGGAAGACCCGTGACGCCAGCGGGGCCCACGGTGAGCCGACCTGCTCCACCACGCCAGCCGGTCCCTCCTGGCCACGCGCGGTAGGCCGGCCACCGCAGATGTACCCCCGACCCCGGCGGTGGAACCCCGGGCTCAGTCCTCTGAGGTCGACGTCATCCCGGTCTTGATCAGGTCCATGACGGTCGAGTCGGCCAGGGTGGTGACGTCGCCCACCTCACGGTTCTCGGCGACGTCGCGCAGCAGGCGGCGCATGATCTTGCCGGACCGGGTCTTGGGCAGCTCGGCGACAACCATGATCTGGCGCGGCTTGGCGATCGGACCGATCTCCTGGGCCACGTGGGCACGCAACTCGGCCACGATGTCGTCGCCTTGCTCGGCTCCGCCGCGCAGGATCACGAAGGCGCAGGGGATCTGGCCGGTCGTGGCGTCGGTGGCGCCCACGACGGCCGCCTCCGCGACCTTGGGGTGCGACACCAGGGCGGACTCGATCTCGGTCGTGGACAGCCGGTGCCCGGACACGTTCATGACGTCGTCGACCCGACCGAGCAGCCAGATGTCGCCGTCCTCGTCCTTCTTGGCGCCGTCGCCCGCGAAGTACCGGCCCTCGAAGCGCGACCAGTACGTCTCCTTGTACCGCTCCGGGTCGCCCCAGATGCCGCGGAGCATCGCCGGCCAGGGCTCGGTCAGCACCAGGTACCCGCCGCCGCCGTTCGGCACCGGCCGCCCCTCGTCGTCCACGACGTCCGCGCTGATACCCGGCAGCGGGGTCTGCGCCGAGCCGGGCTTGGTGGTCGTGACGCCCGGCAGCGGGCTGACCATGATGGCGCCGGTCTCGGTCTGCCACCAGGTGTCGACGATCGGCGTGCGGTCGCCGCCGATCACCCGGCGGTACCAGACCCAGGCCTCCGGGTTGATGGACTCCCCGACGCTGCCGAGGACGCGCAGCGAGGACAGGTCGAACTTCGCCGGGATGTCCTCGCCCCACTTCATGCAGGTGCGGATCGCCGTCGGTGCGGTGTAAAGGATGGTGACGCCGTACTTCTGGACGATCTCCCACCAGCGGCCCTGGTGCGGGGTGTCCGGCGTGCCCTCGTACATGACCTGCGTCGCGCCGTTGGCCAGCGGACCGTAGACGACGTAGCTGTGGCCGGTGACCCAGCCGATGTCGGCCGTGCACCAGTACACGTCCTTGTCGCGGTGCACGTCGAAGACGTTCCGGAACGTGTACGCGACCTGGGTAAGGAAGCCCCCGGACGTGTGCAGGATGCCCTTGGGGTGGCCGGTCGTGCCGGACGTGTAGAGGATGAACAGCGGCTGTTCGGCGTCCATCGGCTGGGCTTTGTGGTTCGGGTCGGCCGAGCCCACCACGTCGTCCCACCACAGGTCCCGGCCCGGCGTCCACTCGACGTCCTCACCGGTGCGCCGGACGACGACCACGTTGGTGACCGACTCGGCGCCCTTGGCCAGCGCGGCGTCGACAGCGGGCTTCAGCGGGGACGCCTTGCCCCGGCGGTAGCCGCCGTCCGCGGTGATGACGACCTTGGCCTCGGCGTCCTCGATCCGGCTGCGCAGGGCGTCGGCGCTGAAGCCGCCGAAGACGACGCTGTGGGCCGCGCCGATCCGGGCGCAGGCGAGCATGGCGATGGCCGCCTCGGGGATCATCGGCAGGTAGATGGCGACGCGGTCGCCGCGCTGCACGCCGAGCGAGGCGAGGGCGTTCGCCGCACGCTTCACCTGCTCGGTCAGCTCGGCGTACGTGATGGTGCGGGTGTCGCCCGGCTCGCCCTCGAAGTGGATGGCCACCCGGTCGCCGTACCCGGCGTCGACGTGCCGGTCGGTGCAGTTGTAGGCCACGTTGAGCTGGCCGCCGACGAACCACTTGGCGAACGGGGCGTCGTCCCAGTCCAGGACCTGCTGGAAGTCGGTCGACCAGGTCACGTGCTCGCGGGCCTGGTCCGCCCAGAACCCCAGCCGGTCCGTGCGGGCCCGCTCGTACAGGTCCGGACCCGCGACGGCCTGGGCGGAGAACTCCTCGCTCGGCGGGAACCGGCGCTCCTCGTGGCCCAGGTTCTCGAGGCTGCTGCCGGTGCTGGTCTGGCTCGCCATGGTCCGTTCCTTCGGTTCGACGTCGTCGTCCGGTCAGACCCTAGCCAGCGGCTCGCGGTGACGACAGTGCGGCCAGGCTGGTGCCGCGTCGAGCGGGTGGCGACGCGCGACGGACGGTCCGCGACACCACACCCTTGCGCGCGAGAAGCCGGTGGCTCCGGCCCTTCCGGGCTCGGACCCACCGGCTTCTCGCGCCCGAACAGGTGCAGCGCTAGTGCGCCAGCGCCTTCTCCGCTCCGGCGCCGGTGAGCGAGCGCACCTCCATCTCGGCGAACTTCTCCCGGCTCGAGCGCTCCTTGCTCGTCACGGTCCCGAGCCAGCCGAGCACGAAGGCCAGCGGGATGGAGACGATGCCGGGGTTGTCGAGCGGGAACCAATGGAAGTCGATCGAAGGGTCGGTGATCATCGACAGGTTCTTCGCCGGGTTGGTCGGGTCCGGCTTGCCGGACACCACGGGGGAGAACGCGATCAGGGTGATCGCCGTGATGAGGCCGCCGTACATGCTCCAGAGCGCGCCGCGGGTGTTGAACCGCTTCCAGAACAGCGAGTACAGGATCGTCGGCAGGTTGGCGCTGGCCGCGATGGCGAAGGCCAGCGCGACCAGGAACGCGATGTTCTGGCCGTTGGCGAAGATGCCGCCGACGATGGCCACCGCCCCGATCACCAGCGTGGTCATCCGGGCCACCCGGACCTCGCCGTCGGGGTTCACCTCGCCGTGCTTGATCACGTTGGCGTAGACGTCGTGCGCGAAGGATGCGCTCGCCGTGATGGTCAGCCCGGCGACCACCGCAAGGATCGTGGCGAAGGCGACGGCAGAGATGACGCCGAGGAGCAGCGTCCCGCCCAGCTCGAAGGCCAGCAGCGGCGCCGCCGAGTTCACCTTGCCGGGCGCCGCGTTGATCGCCTCGGGACCCACCAGGGCGCCGGCGCCGTAGCCCAGCACGAGGGTGAACAGGTAGAAGATCCCGATGATCCAGATCGCCCACACGACGCTGCGGCGGGCCTCCTTGGCCGAGGGAACCGTGTAGAAGCGCATCAGGACGTGTGGCAGGCCGGCGGTGCCGAGCACCAGCGCGAGGGACAGCGACAGGAAGTCCAGCTTGCTGATCTCGGTCTTGCCGTACTGAAGGCCCGGGCCGAGCAGGGCGTCGCCCTTGGGGCTGTTCGCGGCGGCCGCGCCCAGCAGCTCGGACAGGTTGAACCCGTACTTCCCGAGCACCATGAGCGTCATCAGCCCGGCGCCCACGACCAGAAGCACGGCCTTGATGATCTGCACCCAGGTCGTGCCCTTCATCCCGCCGATGAGCACGTACAGCACCATCAGGATTCCGACGACGGCGATGACCAGGCTCTGGCCGGCCTTGCCGTTGACGCCGAGCAGGAGCGCCACGAGGCCGCCGGCACCGGCCATCTGCGCCAGCAGGTAGAAGAAGCTGACGACGAGCGTGGAGATGGCCGCCGCGGTGCGGACCGGGCGCTGACGCAGCCGGAAGCTCAGGACGTCCGCCATCGTGAAGCGGCCGGTGTTGCGGAGCAGCTCGGCGACGAGGAGCAGCGCCACGAGCCAGGCCACCAGGAAGCCGATCGAGTACAGGAACCCGTCGTAGCCGTTGATCGCGATCGCCCCGGCGATGCCGAGGAAGCTGGCCGCCGACAGGTAGTCGCCCGAGATCGCGATGCCGTTCTGCGGGCCGGTGAACGACCGTCCGCCCGCGTAGTAGTCCGCCGCCGTGGTGTTGTTGCGCGAGGCGCGGAAGACGATCGCGAGGGTCACCAGGACGAACCCGATGAAGATCGCGATGTTGACCGCGGGGCTGCCGACCGTCTCGGCCGCCAGGGTCGTGGCCGGGTTCATCGGTGCCCTCCGTCGGGGTTGTGGCCGGGGTGGGCGAGCACACGCTCGGCGAGCTCGGCGGCGGCCGGGTCGAAGCTCCGGTCGGCCCAGCGGGCGTAGGTCATCGTGATGGCGAACGTCGACACGAACTGCCCCAGACCGAGCACCAGCCCGGTGGTGATGTTGCCGAACAGCTTGTGCGCCATGAAGTCGGGCGCGTACGACGAGAGCAGGACGTAGACGAAGTACCAGACCAGGAAGAGGCCGGTCATGGGGAACACGAAGCGCCGGAAGCGCGAGCGCAGCTCGGCGAACTCGGGGGTGTCCTGGATGCTCGTGTA
>DATFPQ010000095.1:0-15821 GCA_035264765.1 Actinomycetales bacterium
TAGGTGCCGTCGCTCGTGCTGACCGTGCTCTTGAAGGTCGGGTCGAGGCTGCCGACCCAGCTCTCGCTTGTCAGCGGGACGAGGTTCTGTTGCGGCTTGATCGCTTGGAACAGCGACCCGGAGTTGTACATGAACACATCGCTCATGTCCCCGGTGGACAGCCGTGTCTTGACAAGGTTGTCGCCGTCCGTGCCACCCGGACGAGTGTCGACCGTGACGGTGATGTTCGGGTTGGCCGCGGTGAAGTCCTTGACCACCTGGTTCGCCATCTTCACGGTGTTGTCCCCGTTGTCGACCAGGAAGGTCAGGCTGACCTTGCCCCCGCTGTCCCCGCTTTCACCCCCGCCGCGCAGGCTCCCCGCACTGCAGGCGCTGGCCAGGGCCAGTGAGCCCGCCAGCGTGACGAGCACCCACGTGGGGCGCCGGGACCGAACCAACCTCATGCGAGACCTCCAGGGATGAGACCCGGCGGACCGGGTTGATTGAATCGTTTCATGCGCGCTGTTGCAGAACCGTAAACTCCGGGGCCGGGACCGTCAAGGCCTTCCGGCAGCTGCCGCCCAGCCGGCCCGCAGCTCCGCCAGGCGCTTGCGCAGCTCGTCCGCGCCGGCGGGTTCCCCCCACTGGACAATGGCCCGGTCGAGCTCGGTGGCCGGGGCGCCGAGGAAGGGCCGCAGCCTGCGGGCAACCTCTGCGTCGTCCTCCGCCAGGCCGGTGTCCACCGCCGCCGTCACGACGTCCCGCCAGGCCCTGGGCGAGTCGAGGACGTGCCGCACCGTCGCGTCCGGGCCCGGCAGCGGCGGCTCGGCGCAGGGGTCGGCCACCTGCCAGGAGTGCGAACCGTGACCCACCTGCACCGGCTCCTCCTGGCCGGGCACGTGAACGGTGGCCCGCGCACCGACCGGTACCCGCGCCTGCAGGGTCAGCCGGCCGTCGGCCCTCTCCCAGGACGTCGCGGCCTCGCCGTACGGGGTCATGTGCCGCGCCTCGGCGCGGGTCAGGGCCTCGTGCGGGAGCGGCCGGACGACGATCTCGCGGTAGCCCGGCGCGGCGGGTGCGAGACCGGCGATCGTGCGGTGCATCCAGTCCGCCACCGCGCCGAGGGCGTAGTGGTTGAACGACGTCATCTCACCGGGGTTGATGCTGCCGTCCGGGAGCATGGAGTCCCAGCGCTCCCAGATGGTCGTTGCGCCCATCGTGACGGGGTACAGCCAGGACGGGCAGCCGGTCTCGAGCAGCAGCCGGTAGGCGAGCTCGACGTGTCCAGTCGAGGTCAGCGCGTCGGTCATCAGCGGGGTACCGACGAAGCCGGTGCTGATGCGGAAGGCCGAGCCGCGCACCAGGTCGGCGAGGCGGCGGCCGGCTCCCTCGCGCTGCTCCGCGGTCGGCAGCAGCGCCCACTCCAGGGCCATGCCATACGCCGTGGCGGCGTCGCTGAGCACCCGGCCGGCCGGCGTCACGTACTCGCGGGCGAAGGCCTCCCGCACTCGGGCGGCCAGGTCGCCGTACCGGGCCGCCGTCTCCGGGTCGCCGACCACCTCGGCCGCCTCTGCGACGACCTGCGCCGACCGCGCGAGGTGGGCGGTCGCCACGACGTCCGGGTCGGCCTTCGCCAGGAACGGCTGGTCCGGAGGCGCGGTGGGGTCCAGCCAGTCGCCGAACTGGAAGCCGCCGACCCACAGCCCGCGGTCGTCTGCGGCGCTCGCCATCCGGTCGACCCACGCGCGCATGCTGGGCAGCTGCCGCCGCAGCAGCTCGACGTCCCCGAAGCGCTGGTACAGGACCCAGGGGACGATCGTGGCCGCGTCACCCCACGCGGCCGCGGCCGGGCTGTCGCCGCGGATCACGTCCGGGATGACGAACGGCACGGAGCCGTCGGCGTACTGCTCGGCCGCAAGGTCGGCGAGCCAGGACCGCAGGAACCCGGACGTGTCGAACAGGAAGCTCGCGGAGGGGGAGAACACCTGGATGTCACCGGTCCAGCCGAGCCGCTCGTCGCGCTGGGGGCAGTCCGTCGGGACGTCGAGGAAGTTGCCGCGCGCTCCCCACACCACGTTGTCGTGCAGCTGGTTCAGCAGCGGGTGCGAGGACGCGAACCACCCCGTCCGCTCCAGATCCGAACCGACGACGACCGCTTGCACGTCCTCGGCGCGCAGCTGCGGCACCCCGGTGACCTCGGCGTACCGGAAGCCGTGGAAGGTGAACGTCGGCTCGAGCACCTCCTCGCCGCCACCGGCGAGCAGGTAGGAGTCGGTGGCCTGTGCCGTGCGCAGTGGGCGCACACCGAGCTCGCCGTGTTCCAGGACCTCGGCGTGCCGGACGACGACCTCGTCCCCGGCGCGGCCGTGGACGCGCAGCCGGACCCAGCCGACGACGTTCTGGCCGAAGTCGACGAGCGTGGCGCCTGAGGGCGACGTCAGCACCTCGGTGGCCGGCAGGACGTCGGTCACCCGCACCGGAGGTCCGTCGGGGGCGACGAGGCGCGACAGGTCCCCGTCGACCACCTCGACGGGCTCAGCCTCGCCCGTGGGCTCCGCGGCCCGCCGAAGGTCGGTGCGCTGCCCGTCGTACAGGTCGTCGGTCAGCACCTCGCTCTCCCGGGCGGTCCACGACCCGTCGGTGGCGAGCACGTGGACGGTGCCGTCGGAGGTCGTGACCTCCAGCTGCGCCAGCAGCGCCAGTCGGTCGCCGTACAGCGCGCGCCGACCGTGGAATCCGAGCCGCCCGCGGTACCACCCGTTGCCCAGCAGCACCTCGATCACGTTCTGGCCTGGACGCACCAGGTCGGTGACGTCGTAGGTCTGGTAGCGCAGGCGGTTCGGGTAGCTCGTCCAGCCCGGAGCGAGCTGCTCCTCCCCGACCCGTCGGCCGTTCAGCTCGGCGACGTAGATTCCGTGCGCGGTCGCGTACAGCCGCGCGCGCACGACCTCGTCGGGCAGCGCGAGGGTTCCCGACAGGACCGGGGCCGGCGCCTCCAGGCCGCCGACCGTCACGGGAGTCACGAAGGCGGCGGTCCAGTCCGACGCCTCCAGCAGCCCCGCCTCGACGACCGCGGGCTCGCTCCAGCCGGTCCACTCGCGGGCGTCACGGACTCGCACCCGGATGGTTGCCCGCTCCCGGGACGCGAGTGGCCGCACCGGCCAGGAGACGAGGACCTGGTCGGCCGACTCGACCTCCTGGACCTCCGGTTGCTGCCCGTCCCGGGTCACCTCGACCTGGTAGCCGGCCGGCGCGAAGTCGGGGTCGGCGTCCGGCAGGTACCAGGACAGGCGCGGCATCGCGGTTCCGATGCCGAGCGCCGGTCGCCCGGTCTTACGGTGCTCGAACCGGACGGCAGTGGGGTTGGCGGCCTTCGCCATGCGATGTTCCTCCTGTTGTGAATCGTTTCAAAAGCCGGGCCTGAGACTTCCAAGGCCTCGCCGTGCCGTCAATACCCCTCAGCCGGCGGATTAGCCGAAGACGCGACGCTCGGCGGCGTCCCAGTCGGCCGCCGAGCCACGGGGGGAGTACGTCGCAAGCTCCTGGGTCGTCGTCAGCAGGGTCCGCAGGTCCGCGAGGTTGCCGGACAGGACACCGAGAGCGCGGGCCTGCACCAGGACGTTCCCGAGGGCGGTGGCCTCGACGGGCCCGGCGACGACGGGCAGCCCGCAGGCGTCGGCGGTGAGCTGGCACAGCAGCGCGTTGCGGGCGCCGCCACCGACGACATGCACCACGTCGACCTCGGAGCCGGACAGCTCCTGCGCCTCGCGCACCGCCCTGCGGTGCGCGAGGGCCAGGCTGTCGACGATGCAGCGCAGCACCTCGGGCGGGTTCTCCGGTGGGCGCTGGCCGGTCTCGCGGCACAGGTCACGGATGCGCTGCGGGATGTCGCCGGGAGGCAGGAACCGCGGGTCGTCGGGGTCGACGACCGCGGCGAACGGCTCGGCGACCGCGGCCTCGGCGAGCAGGCGTGGCAGGTCCGCGGCGCTCGCGCCCCAGGTGCGCAGCGACTCCTGCACCAGCCAGAGGCCCATGACGTTGCGCAGGTACCGGACGGTGCCGTCCACACCGAGCTCGTTGGTGAAGTTGGCCCGGCGGCTGGCCTCGGTGAGCACCGGTTCCGGCAGCTCGACGCCCACGAGCGACCAGGTGCCGCAGGAGATGTACGCGAACCGGTCCGACGTCGCGGGGACGCCCACCACGGCCGAGGCGGTGTCGTGCGAGCCCACCGCGACGACGGGCAGCGGGCCGGACAGGCCGGTGTCGTCGAGTACCTGGGCCTGCAGCTCGCCGACCCGCTGGCCGGGCTCGACGACCGACGGGAACAGTCCCCGCTCGATCCCCAGCCGGCCGAGAAGCTCGGCGGACCAGTCCCGGCGGGTCACGTCCAGCAGCTGCGTGGTCGAGGCGTTGGTCAGTTCCGCGACCTCGGCGCCGGTGAGCCAGTGTGCCAGCAGGTCGGGGACGAGCAACAACCGTTGCGCCGCCGCGAGCTGCGGCGTGCCCGCGGCCGCCACGAGCTGGTACACCGTGTTGAACGGCAGGAACTGCACGCCGGTGATGGCGTACAGCTCCTCGGCCGGGACGTCAGCCAGCACCTTCTCGAGGACGCCGTTGGTCCGGCCATCCCGGTAGTGCACCGGGTTGCCCAGGAGCGCCCCCGTGGCGTCCAGCAAGCCGTAGTCGACCGCCCAGGTGTCGATGCCGACGGCGTCGATGCCGACGCCGTCGGAGCCGGCCGCCCGTCCTGCGGCTCGCAGCCCGTCGAGGACCCCCCGGTAGATGGCCAGGACGTCCCAGTGCAGCGTGGCGCCCAGGCGCACGGGGCCGTTGGGGAACCGGCTCACCTCCTCGAGCCGCAGCTCTTCGGAGGTGACCCGGCCCACCATCACCCGCCCGCTCGAGGCGCCGACGTCCACGGCGGCCACGGAGGCGCTGCTCGGCTGACTCACTTCTCAATCTCCCTGTGCAGGCGAGGTCAGCGCAGGAAGGCGGCGGCGACGCCCGAGTCGACCGGGATGTGGAGTCCGGTGGTCCGGGACAGCTCACCGCCGGTCAGGGCGAAGACGGCGTCGGCGACGTGCTCGGGCAGCACCTCGCGCTTGAGCAGGGTGCGCTGGGCGTAGAACTCGCCGAGCTTGTCCTCCGGGACCCCGTACACGGCGGCCCGGCTGGCGCCCCACCCGCCGGCGAAGATGCCGGACCCGCGCACCACGCCGTCCGGGTTGATGCCGTTGACCCGGATCTGCTGCCCGCCGAGCTCGGCGGCCAGCAGCCGCACCTGGTGCGCCTGGTCGGCCTTGGTCGCGCCGTAGGCGATGTTGTTCGGGCCGGCGAACAGGCTGTTCTTGCTGGAGATGTAGACGATGTCCCCGCCCATGCCCTGCGCGCCCATGACCTTGGCGGCCTCGCGGGAGACCAGGAAGGAGCCCTTGGCCATCACGTCGTGCTGGAGGTCCCAGTCGTGCTCGGTGGTCTCCAGCAGCGGCTTGGAGATGGACAGGCCGGCGTTGTTCACAACAAGGTCTACGCCGCCGAAGGCGAGCACCGCGGCCTGGAAGGCGGCGGCGACCTGGTCGCCGTCCGAGACGTCCGCGGACACTCCGACGGCGACGTCGGTGCTGCCGATCCCAGCAGCAACCTCGCTGGCCTTGGCCGGGTCGAGGTCCGCGACCACCACGCACGCGCCCTCGGCGGCCAGTCGCTCGGCGATCGCCTTGCCGATGCCCGACGCGGCGCCGGTCACCAGCGCGACCCGGGTGGCCAGGGGCTTGGGCTTGGGCATCCGCTGGAGCTTAGCCTCCTCCAGCGACCAGTACTCGATGCGGAACTTCTCGCTCTCGTCGATCGGAGCGTACGTCGACACCGACTCCGCACCGCGCATCACGTTGATCGCGTTGACGTAGAACTCACCGGCCACGCGGGCGGTCTGCTTGTTGGCACCGAACGAGAACATGCCGACGCCGGGTACCAGGACGATCGCCGGGTCGGCGCCACGGATGGCCGGCGAGTCCGGCGTCGCGTGCCGCTCGTAGTAGGCGCGGTAGTCCGCCCGGTAGGCCTCGTGCAGCTCGCGCAGCCGGGCAACTGTCTCCTCCAGCGGCGCGGACGGCGGCAGGTCGAGCACCATCGGACGCACCTTGGTGCGCAGGAAGTGGTCGGGGCAGGACGTGCCAAGCGCGGCCAGTCGCGGGTGCTCGGCGCGGGCCACGAACTCCAGCACCTCCCCGGAGTCGGTGAAGTGCCCGACCTGGGGACGGTCCGTGGAGGCCAGGCCGCGGAGGACCGGGGCCAGCGCCGCGGCGCGCGCCCGCCGCTGGGCGTCCGGCAACGGCTCGTAGCCCGGGACCACCGGACCGAACGGGTCGGCCTTGCCCTTGCGCGCCAGGAACTGCGTTGCGGCGTTGATGATGTCGAGCGAGTTGGCCTCGCACTCCTCGCTGGTGGCACCCCACGCCGTGATGCCGTGGCCGCCCAGGATGACGCCGATCGCCTGCGGGTTGGCCGCCTTGATGGCGGCGATGTCGAGGCCGAGCTGGAAGCCCGGACGCCGCCACGGCACCCAGGCGACCCGGTCGCCGAAGCACTCCTTGGTGAGCGCCTCGCCGTCCGCCGCGGTGGCCAGCGCGATGCCGGCGTCGGGGTGCAGGTGGTCGACGTGTGCGGCGTCCACGAGCCCGTGCATGGCGGTGTCGATGGACGGCGCCGCGCCGCCCTTGCCGTGCAGGCAGAAGTCGAAGGCGGCGACCATCTCGTCCTCGCGCTCGACTCCGGGGTACACGTCGACCAGCGAGCGCAGCCGGTCCAGCCGCAGTACGGCCAGACCGCTCTCGGTCAGCGTGCCCAGGTCGCCACCGGACCCCTTCACCCACAGCAGCTCGATCGGCTGGTTGGTCACGGGGTCGGTCTCGCTGCCCTCGGCGGAGGTGTTCCCGCCGGCGTAGTTGGTGTTGCGCGGGTCGGAGCCGAGTCGGTTGCTTCGCGCCAGCAGCGCGGCCACCTCTGGGTTCGTCATGGTGAGATTCCTCGTGTCCTCGGGTCGATGGTTGGGGGTCAGCGTGGGTTGGTGTGCTGGTACGTGGGCAGCAGGTCCTTGAAGGGAAAGCACAGGCGTCTCGTAGCGCTCATCGGATGCCGAACCTCCTGGCGCTCCACACGTTGAGCAGCGCCGAGGCGAGAAGCAGCAGGCCGAGAGCGGCGAGCTGGTACTGCGACTCGACGCCGAGCAGGGTCAGGCCGCCGTTGAGGAAGGCGACGAGCAGCGTCGCCAGGACGACGCCACTGACCTTGCCCGCGCCGCCACTGATGAGCACCCCACCCAGGACGGCGATGGTGATGGCGCGCAGGACCATCGGGTCGCCGGCGTCCGCTCGGGCCGAGTGGTAGTAGGAGGTGACGGTGACCGCCGCAGTGCCGGCCATGAGGCCGGAGAAGGCGAAGGCGTGGAACCGGGTGCGGGCCACCTGCAGCCGCGCGAAACGGGCCGCGATGTCGTTCGTGCCGACCCCGTAGAGCCGACGGCCGTAGAGGGTGCGGTTCAGCAGCACCCAGGTCAGCACGATGATCGGAAGCCAGACGGCCAGCAGCGAGATCCGGATGCCGGCCACCGTCCCGGCCAGCCAGTCGACCTGGCCGGGGAGCTCCGAGGAGATCGGGGTGGTGTTGTGCACGTACAGGGCCAGCGACTTCCAGACGTACCAGGTGGCAAGCGTCACGATGATCGCCGGATAACCGACGTACGCCGCGAGGTAGCCGTTCAGGGCTCCCATCAGCCAGCCGGCGCCGATCGTGGCCAGGGCCGCGACCCAGAAGGGCCAGTGCCACAGGCCGGCGGTGAAGCCGAGGACCATGCTGCACATGCTGACCATCGCCCCCGCCGAGAGGTCGATGGCGCCGCGCCCGCTGATGATGACGACGAGCTGGCCGAGTGCCAGCAGCCCGATCTCCAGGTTCAGGGTCAGCTGCTCGGACAGGTAGCCGACGGTGAAGTACCCGACGTACTGGCCGTAGTACGCCAGCACGATGACGATGCCGATGGCGAGCAGGATCGAGCGCTCGACCAGGACCAGCCGACCCAGCCGGCCGAGGCGCTGGAGCGGGGACTGCCGTGGCGCCGGCCGCGTGCTCGGCGCGGGCGCTGTCGCCTGGGTGGTCTGGCTCATCGGTGCGACCTCCGCTTCTGGCGCACGAGGTCGACGGCGACCGCGGCGAGGATGAAGACTCCGAGGAAGAAGTCGGTGAGCAGTCCGGGCGCGCCCATGGTGACCAGGGCGCTGCGCAGCGTCCCGACCAGCAGGGCGCCGAGCAGGGTGCACAGCGCGCTGCCACGACCGCCCAGGATGCTGGTGCCGCCGATGACGACGGCGGCGATGACCTGCAGCTCGAAGCCGGTACCGATGTTGGGCTGCACGACACCGCCCGAACCGACCGCGACGGTCGAGGCCAGCCCGACGAGCACGCCGGTCACGACGTACACCGCGAACTCACGACGGGCGACCCGGACGCCGGCGAACAACGCGGTGTCCCGGTTCGACCCGATGGCGAACAGGTGGCGGCCGGTCGAGTAGCTCTTGAGGTACCACCAGGCGACGACGGTCAGCAGGACCGCGACGAGGAAGGCGTTGGGGACGCCCAGCGTGCGTCCCGTCGGGCCGAACCAGCTGAGGGTCGGGGGGATCCCGTTCACCTGCTGGTTCTCGAAGATCTGCAGGGACACGAACCGGAACAGGTTCAGCGTCGCGAACGTGGTGATGATGGGGGCGACCCGGCCGAAGGCGACGATGGCGCCGTTCACGGCACCTAGCAGCGCGCCGACGAGCACGCCGAGGGCGACCGCGACGACCACGGACCCACCGCTGAGCACGTACTTCGCGACGATGACCGCGCACACTGCGAGGCCGCTTCCGACCGAGACGTCGATCCCTCCGGTCAGGATGACCATGGTCATGCCGACGCCGACGATCGCGACCATCGCGATGGACGACAGCACGTTCTGGATGTTGCCCACCTCGTGGAAGGTGGGGTAGGCGAGGCTGAGCGCGACCCAGGCGACGGCGAGGATCCCCAGCAGGGTCACCTCGTTGCCGTAGGCAAAGCTTCGCCGGGCGGTGCCCTCGGCGCGCTGCTGACCAGGGTGCGGGCGGACGTCGGTGGCGGTCATCCGTTGGCTCCCTTCGGCTGTGTGGGTCCGTCGGTGCGGGCGTCGTCGTCGGGAGTCGTCGAGTGCAGGCGGCCCGCGGCGGCGGCGAGCACGTCGGTGTCGCTCGCGCCCCGGTCGAAGCTGCGGACGACGCGTCCCTCGCGCAGGACGGTGATCCGGTCGCAGACCTTGAGCACCTCGGGCAGGTCCGAGCTGACCACCAGGACGGCGGCTCCGCCCTCGGCCAGCTCACCGATGATGCGGTGGATCTCCTCCTTGGCGCCCACGTCGACGCCCTGGGAAGGCTCCTCGAGGACGAGCACGTCCGGGCGCTGCAGAAGCTGGCGGGCCAGCACCACCTTCTGCTGGTTCCCGCCCGACAGCGCGCCGATGCGCTGCTTGATGCTGGGCGTCTTGACGTTGAGGCGCGTGCTGAGCTCCGTCACCCGATCCCGTTCCCGGCGCCGGTTGACGAACAGCCGGCCGGCGGTGAGGCGTTCCAGGTTACCGGCAGAGACGTTGAAGTCGATCGGGTGCGAGGCGAAGATCCCCTGCCGCTTGCGGTCGGCCGGCAGCAGGGCGATGCCGAGGCGGTCGGCGGTGACCGGCGAGCCGATCCGGACCTTGCGCCCCTTGACGGCCAGCTCACCGGCATCGGCCGGCTCGATGCCGTACACCGCGAGGGCCACGTCGTCGGCGCCGGACCCGATCAGGCCGTAGAGGCCGACGATCTCGCCGGCGCGGACGTCGAGGTCGACGTCCGCGAACGCGCCCTCACGGGTCAGCCCTCGAGCGTGCAGGACGACGTCGCCGAGAGGGCGTGGGTCGAGGTGCTCGGCCCCGGTGAGCTCGCGGCCGACCATGAGCTCGGCGACCCGGTGCGGCGTGAGCTCGCCGATGGGGCGGGTCGCCACGTTCTCGCCGTCCCGGATGACCGTGACCCGGTCGGTGATCAGGAACAGCTCGTCGAGGCGGTGGCTGATGTAGATGACCCCGACCCCCTGCGCGGTGAGCCTACGGACGACCTCGAACAGCGTCTCGGTCTCCCGGGAGGTCAGGATCGCGGAGGGCTCGTCGAGGATCAGGATCCGGCAGTCGGCCGCCAGGGCCTTGGCGATGCTCACCAGCTGCCAGGTCGCCACCGAGAGGTCCCCCATCGTGCGGTGCGCGAGGCCCGGGTCCAGGTGCAGCGAGCGGAGCAGCTCGACGCAGTGCTTCTCCTGCTCCGCCCAGTCGACCCGGCGGTCGCCGGTGCGCAGCTCCCGTCCGACGAAGACGTTCTCGGCCACCGTGAGGTCCGGAAACACCTGGGGCTCCTGGAAGACCGTCCCGATGCCGGACGCGAGTGCGGCGGCGGTGTTGCCGAAGTGGACCTTCTTGCCGTCGTACTCGATCTCACCGCCGTCCGCCTGCTCGACGCCAGAGAGGATCTTGATGAGGGTCGATTTGCCGGCGCCGTTCTCGCCGATCAGGCCGTGGACCTCGCCCGAAAGCACCTCGAAGTCGACGCCGCGCAGGGCGCGCACGCCGGCGTACCGCTTCTCGATGCCGGTCATCCGCAGCAGCGGCTCGTTCGCCGCCGGGCCGGCGGTGACGGCGCTGCCGCCACCGCCGCCCTGGGTCGTCGTGTCGGACGACATCAGAAGTTGTACTGGTCGACGTTGTCCTTGGTGAAGGTGATCGGCTTCCCAAGGAGGAGGTTCTTCGTGGCGCTGTCGAAGGTCACCGTGCCGACCGGGTCACCGACGCTGTTGCTGGCCTGCAGCTGCTTGCCCTCTGCCAGCTGCTGACCGGCCCACACGGTGAGGTAGCCGAGGTTCTTGGCGTCCCAGAGGACGACCTTGGACTGGGCGCCGCTCTTGATGTAGCTCGCCATCGGCTTGGGCGTCGCGACGCCGGCCGAGTACACCTTGCCGATCAGCTTCAGATCGGTGATCGCCTGCGCGACGCCCGGTGCGGCGGTGGAGCTCTGCCCGATGACGCCCTTGAGGTCGGGGTTGGCGGAGATGAGGTCCTTGGTCAGCTGGGCGGCGGCCGCCTGGTCCTCGCCGGCGTACTTGACGTCGACGAACTTCATGTCCGGGTACTTCTTCGCGATGTACTCCTTCTCGACCTTGATCCAGGCGTTGAGGTTCGCGGCCGTGGGGCCTGAGGACACGATGGCCCACTTGCCCTTACCGCCCATCTGCTCGGCGAGCGCCTCCGCGGTGGCCTCACCGACGGCGTCGGACTCCGCCTGGTTGACGAAGACGCTGCGCACCGAGTCCGGCGCGTCGGTGTCCGTCGTCATGACCTTGATGCCGGCATCCGCGGCCCGCTTGAGGACGGGGGCGATCGCGGACGGGTCGTTCGGCGCCACCGCCAGGACGTCGACCTTCTGCTGGATGAGCGAGTTGACGATCTCCGCCTGCTTCGCCGCGTCGGCCGTGGTGTCGCCCTGGTAGAGGAACTTGACGCCCAGCTTCTTGGCGGCCTCGTCACCGCCGGCCTTCATCGCCTCGAAGTAGGGGATGCCGACCAGCTTCGGTACGAAGGCCACGGTCGGCTGGTCGCCGCCGCCGGCGGCGGAACCGCCGGCCGAGCCGCCGGGGACCTCCTTGCCGCCGCAGCCGGTGAGGGCGAGGGCGAGGGCGACCGCCGGGAGGGCGACGCGCAGAAGCCGTGTGGACATGGGACTCCTTCGGTGGTGCTGCCGTCGGGGCTGACGGCAGGCTTGGGGTGCGGACGCCGGTCGGCGGCCGAGCCGGGAAGCCCGGCGGTGGGTCAAGCGGTGAGCGTGGTGGGCGGGATGGGGACGACGAGCACGCGCTGCTTGGCGGCGCGCAGGGCCTGCAGAAATTCGGGTGCGGCGCCGCCGTCCGTCACGGCGGTGCACTCGACGTCGGGGGGGATGAACGGGACGAGGCCGAACGAGGACGTCTTCGCCGACTCGAAGACGACGGCGACCCGTTCGCAGGCCTGGACGAACGCGCGCTTGACCGCGGCCTCGTCCGGGCTGACCTCCAGGTAGCCGAGCTCGGCGCTGACGGCTCGCGCGCCGAACACACCGAGCCGCAGCCGGCCGCGAGCGCTGATGAAGTCGCCGAAGTCGCCGACCAGGGACTGCGACAGCGGCCGGACCACCCCGCCGGGCATCACGACGGTCGTGCCCGGGCGGGCGGCCAGCAGCTCGGCCACGCGCAGGCCGTTGGTCACGACGGTGAGCCCGCGCCGGCCCTCCAGCGCCTCGGCCACGTAGTACGCCGAGGTGCTGGAGTCCAGGGCGATGGCGTCCCCGTCGGACACCATGTCGGCGGCGGCCCGCGCGAGGGCGCGCTTGACCGGCACGGACGCCCTCAGCCGCACGTCGAAGGACCCCTCCTGCACCGCGGCGTCGGGCAGGACGGCACCGCCGCGCACGCGGCGCAGCTCGCCCCGCTGCTCGAGCAGGGCGAGGTCCGCGCGGATGGTGACGGGGGAGACCTTCAAGCGGAGGGCGAGGTCGCCGACCCGCACGCGCGAGTGGGCCTGCAGCAGCGCGAGGATCTGCTCGGACCGGGTCTCGACGGAGCTCATGGACCGCACCTCCTCCACGTCGCTGTGGGCCGGACTGACGGGCTCGAACGTAGGCCCCGCCGGAGCCGAACGTCAAGGGATTCGAAAGCAGAACGATGGTTGACCGAAACCAAACCGAAACGACACACTGACCTCGGTCGCCGCGGACCTCGCGGGCGGCCGGGCCGACGGCGCCAGCCCCGGTCGAGGGGCTCCCGGTCCGCCCAGGAGGGCACATGCGCAACCCGCTCGGCGTCCACGCTCTCGTCTTCACCGGGGGCACCGCGCCCGACCAGGTGCGGTTCGCGGCGGAGCAGGCCGCCGCGGCCGGCTACGACCTCCTCGAGCTCGCGCTGCTCGACCCCTTCGGCGTGGACGTCGGCGCCGCCCGCACGGCCGTGGAGACGGCCGGGATCGCCGTCACCGGCTCGCTGGGACTCTCGCCGGCCACGGACGTCAGCAGCGAGGACCCGGACACCGTGGCGGCCGGGGAGCAGCTGCTGCAGCGTGCGCTGGACGTCGTGGCCGAGCTCGGCGGGCGGCACCTGTGCGGGGTGCTCTACAGCGCCATGGGCAAGTACCTGTCACCTGCGACGGCACGCGGCCGCGCCAACGCTGTGGGCGTGGTGCAGCGGTTGGCCGACCGCGCCGCCGACCACGGCGTCCATGTGTCCCTGGAGATCGTGAACCGGTACGAGACCAACCTGCTGAACACAGCCCAGCAGGGCCTGGCCTTCCTCGACGAGGTCGACCGGCAGGCCGTGGGGCTGCACCTGGACACTTACCACATGAACATCGAGGAGAGCTCGATGGACGGTGCGGTCGTGACGGCCGGCGACCGGCTCGGCTACGTGCACATCGGGGAGAGCCACCGCGGCTACCTCGGCTCCGGCAGCGTCGACTTCGCTCCGTTCTGGCGTGCACTCGCGATGATCGGATACAACGGCCCGGTGACGTTCGAGTCCTTCTCCTCGGCCGTGGTCGACCCGGTCCTGTCCAACCAGCTCGGTGTGTGGCGCAACCTCTGGGACGACTCCGCGCACCTGGCGCGGCACGCCCACGCCGTCATGACCACCGGGTTGGAGTCGGGGGCTCGCGCCGCGGGGCGGGTCGGTTGACGTGCGGATCGCCCTGATGGCCACCTGTCTGGCCGACACGCTGTTCCCGGACGTCGCGAAGGCGACGGTCCGTCTCCTCGAGCGGCTCGGGCACGAGGTCGTCTTCCCGCCGGGCCAGACCTGCTGCGGGCAGGTGTTCGTGAACACCGGCTACCAGCGGGAGGCGCTGCCCCTGGTGCGGCGCTACGTGGACGAGTTCTCGCCGTACGAGGTCGTGGTGACCCCGTCGGGCTCGTGCGCCGGATGCGTGCGGCACCAGCACGAGATGCTCGCCCGCCGCGCCGGGGACGATGCGCTGGCGGACCGGGCCGCCGCGGTGGCCTCCCGCACCTACGAGCTGTCCGAGCTGCTGGTCGATGTGCTCGGCGTCGAGGACGTCGGCGCGTACTACCCGCACCGGGTCACCTACCACCCGACCTGCCACTCGCTGCGGGTGCTCCGCGTCGCCGACAAGCCGCTGCGCCTGCTGCGCAACGTGCGCGGCCTTGAGCTGGTCGAGCTCCCCGAGGCGGAGCAGTGCTGCGGCTTCGGCGGCACGTTCGCGGTCAAGAACGCGGACACGTCCACGGCGATGCTGGCCGACAAGATGGCGAACGTGCTCTCGACCCGCGCGGAGGTCTGCACCGCCGGCGACGCATCCTGCCTGATGCACATCGGCGGCGGCCTGTCCCGGCTGCGCACCGGCGTCCGGACGGTGCACCTCGCCGAGATCCTCGCCACCACGGAGGGCAGCGCTCCGGACGAGGTCGAGCGAGCCAGGGCTACCGGGGAGGTGGGGTCATGACGATGACCGGCGACAGCGTCCACCTGGGGATGCCGGCGGTCCGCCCGCCGACCGCTCCGCGCGGTGTCGGCCACCTGCGAGGGGACGTCCCGTTCCCCGTCGCCGCCCGGCGCGCGCTGGCCGACACGCAGCTGCGGCGCAACATCGGCAAGGCGACTCAAACCATCCGCGACAAGCGGCTTCGAGTGGTCGGCGAGGTGCCGGACTGGGAGGAGCTGCGCGAGGCGGGACGGGCGCTGAAGACCTCGACCATGGCCCGGCTGCCGGAGCTGCTGGAGCAGCTGGAGTCGGCGGTCACCGCCGCAGGGGGACAGGTCCACTGGGCTCGGGACGCAGTGGAGGCCAACCGGATCGTCACGGACCTGGTCCGGGCGACCGGGGCCGACGAGGTGGTCAAGGTCAAGTCGATGGCCACCCAGGAGATCGGGCTGAACGAGGCCTTGGAGGCCGCGGGGATCGCGGCCTGGGAGACCGACCTCGCCGAGCTCATCGTCCAGCTCGGCCACGACGCGCCCAGCCACATCCTGGTACCGGCGATTCATCGCAACCGCGCGGAGATCCGGGAGATCTTCCTCGCCGAGATGGGCAAGGTGGGCCTCGCGCCGGACGCCGGCCTGACCGACGAGCCGCGTCAGCTCGCGATGGCCGCGCGCCGGCACCTGCGGCAGAAGTTTCTGTCCGCGCGGGTCGCCATCTCGGGTGCGAACTTCGCGGTGGCCGAGACGGGGACCCTGTCCGTCGTCGAGTCCGAGGGCAACGGCCGGATGTGCCTGACCCTCCCGCAGACGCTGATCACCGTGATGGGGATCGAGAAGCTGGTGCCGACGTGGCGCGACCTCGAGGTCTTCCTGCAGCTGCTGCCGCGCTCGTCCACCGGTGAGCGGATGAACCCGTACACGTCCATGTGGACCGGCGTGACCGCGGGAGACGGGCCGCAGGAGGTGCACCTGGTCCTGCTCGACAACGGGCGGACGGCGACCCTCGCGGACGAGGTGGGCCGGCAGGCGCTGAACTGCATCCGCTGCTCGGCCTGCCTCAACGTCTGCCCGGTGTACGAGCGCACCGGTGGGCACGCGTACGGGTCTGTGTACCCGGGGCCGATCGGCGCGGTGCTGTCGCCACAGCTCACCGGCGTCGAGGACAACGCCTCGCTGCCGTATGCCTCGAGCCTGTGCGGCGCCTGCTTCGACGCCTGTCCGGTGAAGATCGACATTCCGTCCCTGCTCGTGAACCTGCGGGCGCAGCACGTGGAGGCGCACCGGGCCGA
>DATFPQ010000096.1:0-5559 GCA_035264765.1 Actinomycetales bacterium
AGGCGATGCTGCCGACCATGCAGCGCGCCCTCGACGACGCGAACGTCGCGCTCGCCGACATCGACGCGATCGCGGTGACCGCCGGGCCGGGCCTGGCGGGCGCGCTGCTGGTGGGCGTCGCCGCGGCCAAGGGGTACGCCCTGGCCGCCGACAAGCCGATCTACGGGGTGAACCATCTCGCCGCCCACGTGGCGGTGGACACGCTCGAGCACGGCCCGCTGCCGGAGCCGGCGATCGCCCTGCTGGTCTCCGGCGGGCACTCGTCGCTGCTGTTGGTGCCGGACGTGACCTACGACGTGCAGCCGCTGGGACGGACCATCGACGACGCGGCGGGTGAGGCCTTCGACAAGGTCGCCCGGCTGCTCGGTCTGCCGTTCCCCGGCGGCCCGCACGTCGACCGCGCGGCGCGCGACGGCGACCCGGCCGCGGTGCGGTTCCCCCGCGGGCTCACGAGCGGCCGCGACCTGGAGCGGCACCGCTACGACTTCTCCTTCTCCGGGCTGAAGACGGCGGTCGCGCGCTGGGTGGAGCAGCGTGTCGCCGACGGCGAGGCGGTGCCGGTCGCCGACGTCGCCGCCAGCTTCCAGGAGGCCGTCGTCGACGTGCTGACCCGCAAGGCCGTGCTGGCCTGCCGTGAGCAGGGCGTCGACTCCCTCCTGGTCGGCGGCGGCGTGGCGGCGAACTCGCGGCTGCGGGCGCTGGCGGCCGAGCGCTGTGCGTCAGCCGGGATCAAGCTGCGTGTGCCGCGCCCGGGGCTGTGCACCGACAACGGCGCCATGGTGGCGGCCCTAGGGGCGCAGATGGTAGCCCGCGGGCGGACACCGTCGACGCTGGACCTGCCGGCCGACTCCTCGCTCCCGGTGACCACCGTCCAGGCCTGACCGACGTCCCCACCTATCCTGGAGCGGTGGCGGCTGTCGACGTGAGCGGGCGCTCCGCTCGCGGGCGGCGCCGTCGTGGCGTTCCGCGTGGGCTCTCGCCGGAGCAGGTGGCGCGGCGCCGGGCGAGTGTGCCGCCGCTGACCTTCCCGGAGCAGCTCCCGGTGTCGGCCGTCCGGGACGAGATCGCGGCCGCCATCCGAGACCACCAGGTGGTGGTCATCGCGGGCGAGACGGGCTCCGGCAAGACCACCCAGCTGCCGAAGATCTGCCTCGAGCTGGGCCGCGGCGCCGCCGGCATGATCGGGCACACCCAGCCGCGCCGGATCGCCGCCCGCACCGTCGCGGAGCGGATCGCCGAGGAGATCGGCACGCCCGTCGGCGAGCTCGTCGGGTGGAAGGTGCGGTTCACCGACCAGGTCGGCGCGGACACGCTGGTGGCCGTGATGACCGACGGCATCCTGCTCGCCGAGATCCAGCGCGACCGGATGCTGTCGCGGTACGACACGCTCATCATCGACGAGGCGCACGAGCGCAGCCTGAACATCGACTTCCTGCTCGGCTACCTCAAGCAGCTGCTGCCCCGACGTCCCGACCTCAAGGTCATCATCACCTCGGCCACGATCGACCCGGAGCGGTTCGCCGAGCACTTCGACGGCGCCCCGGTTCTGGAGGTCTCCGGCCGGACCTTTCCGGTCGAGATGCGGTACCGGCCGATCGTCGACCCGGACGACCCGGACGCGGACCCGGACCGCGACCAGGTGCAGGCCATCTGCGACGCGGTGACCGAGCTCGGCCGGGAGGGCGACGGCGACGTGCTGGTGTTCCTCTCCGGCGAGCGGGAGATCCGCGACACGGCGGACGCGCTGCGCGACCTCGGCCTCCGGGGCACCGAGATCCTGCCGCTGTACGCGCGGCTCTCGTCGGCGGAGCAGCACCGTGTGTTCCAGCACCACACGGGACGCCGGATCGTCCTGGCGACCAACGTCGCCGAAACCTCGCTGACCGTTCCCGGCATCCGCTACGTGGTCGACCCGGGAACGGCACGAATCTCCCGGTACAGCCGCGCCCGCGGTGTACAACGCTTGCCGATCGAAAAAATATCCCAGGCGTCGGCCCGGCAGCGGGCCGGGCGATGCGGCCGCGTGGCGGAGGGCATCTGCGTCCGGCTGTACAGCGAGGAGGACTTCGACAGCCGGCCGGAGTTCACCGACCCGGAGATCCTGCGCACCAACCTGGCCGCTGTCATCCTGCAGATGACCGCGCTCGGCCTCGGCGACATCGCGGCGTTCCCGTTCGTCGAGCCACCGGACCGGCGCAGCATCCGGGACGGCGTCCAGCTGCTGCACGAGCTCGGCGCGATCGACCCGAACCAGACCGACCCGCGCAAGCGCCTGACCCAGGTGGGCCGGCAGCTGGCGCGGCTCCCGCTGGACCCGCGGCTGGCCCGGATGGTGATCGAGGGCGACCGGGAGGGCTGCGTTCGCCAGGTGCTGGTCGTGGCCGCTGCGCTGTCGATCCAGGACCCGCGCGAGCGCCCCCCGGACGCCCAGCAGCAGGCCGACGCCCACCACGCGCGGTTCGCGGACCCGACGTCCGACTTCGTGAGCTGGCTCAACCTGTGGCGGTACCTGAAGGAGCAGCAGAAGGAGCTGTCGTCCAGCGCGTTCCGCCGCATGTGCCGCAGCGAGCACCTGCACTACCTGCGAGTGCGTGAGTGGCAGGACGTGCACCAGCAGCTGCGCCAGGCGGTCAAGGCGCTGGACATCGCGCTGTCCAGTGCGCCGGATGACGCTGATCGGTTGCATCGCGCGTTGCTGTCCGGGCTGCTGTCGCGGATCGGGCTCAAGGACGTCACGGCCGGGGACCGCCGGGGACGCGAGTACCTCGGTCCGCGCGGCGCCCGGTTCGCGATCTGGCCGGGGTCCTCGGTGGCGCGCAAGCCGCCGGACTTCGTCATGGCGGCCGAGTTGGTCGAGACGTCGCGGCTGTGGGGACGCACGGTGGCGCGGATCGACCCCGAGTGGGCCGAGCGGCTCGGCGCGCACCTCGTCCGCCGCACCTACAGCGAGCCGCACTGGCACGCCAAGCGCGGCAGCGCGATGGCACGGGAGCGGGTGACCTTGTACGGCGTCCCGCTGGTCGCCGACCGGCTGGTGGGGTACGGGCGAGTCGACCCCGAGCTGTCCCGTGAGCTGTTCCTCCGGCACGCGCTCGTGGAGGGCGACTGGCGCACGCACCACAAGTTCTTCGCCGCCAACCGAGCGCTGCTGGAGGACGCCGAGGAGCTGGAGCAGCGGGCCCGGCGGCGCGACCTCGTGGTGGACGACGAGGAGCTGTTCGCCTTCTACGACGCCCGGGTGCCCCAGCACGTCGTGTCGGCACGGCACTTCGACTCATGGTGGAAGCAGGCCCGTCGCGAGCAGCCGGACCTGCTGACGTTCACTCCGGAGATGCTGCTGCGGGACAGCGCGGCGGACGTCAGCGAGGAGGACTACCCGCGCAGCTGGCGGGTGGACGGTCACGACCTCGCGGTGACGTACCAGTTCGAGCCGGGCACCGCGGCGGACGGCGTGACGGTGCACGTCCCGCTGCCGCTGCTGCCCGCCCTGCGGGAGGAGCCGTTCGCCTGGCAGGTACCGGGGTTGCGGCACGAGCTCGTCACGGCCCTGATCCGCGGGCTGCCGAAGGCGGTACGCCGGACGCTGATCCCGGCTCCCGACCGGGCGGCGGAGGTGCTGCGCCAGGTGGGACCGCAGGACGGACCGCTGCTCGAGGTAGTGAGCGACACCCTGGAGCGACTGACCGGCACCCGGGTCGACGTCGACGACTGGGCGCCCGCCGACGTCCCCGACCACCTGCGCGTCACGTTCCGCGTCGAGGACGAGCGCGGCCGGTCGCTGGGGGAGGGCAAGGACCTGGCCGAGCTGCAGCACCGGCTGCGGCCGCGGGTGGCGCAGGCGATGGCTCAGGCCGCCGACGACGTCGAGCGGGCCGGCCTGAGGACGTGGGCGGTGGGGGACCTGCCGACGTCCCACCGGACCGTGCTGGCCGGCCACCGCGTCGAGGGCTTTCCCGCTCTGGTGGACGAGGGGTCGTCCGTGGCGGTGCGCGTGCTGCCCGATGCCGCCGAGGCGTCGGCGGCACACGCGGCAGGGGTGCGGCGGCTGCTGCGGCTGGAGCTGTCGTCGCCCGTCCCGTACGTGCTCTCGCGCCTGGACAACGCCAGCAAGCTGGTGCTGAGCCGGGCCTCGCACGCGACGGCGACCGAGCTGCTCGACGACTGCACGGACGCCGCCGTCGACGCGCTCGTCGCCGAGCTCGGAGGGCCGCCGCGGGACGCCGCCGGCTACGAGCGGCTGCGCGACGCCGTACGACAGCGGCTGAACCCGGCGGTGCTCGACGTCGTCCGGCAGGTGCAGCGGGTGCTGGCCGAGTCTCACGAGGTCGCGCGGCGGCTGCACGGCACGACCAGCCTGGTGCTGCTGCCGGCCATGACCGATCTGCGCGGCCAGCTCGACGGGCTCATCCACCCCGGGTTCGTGACCGAGGCGGGAGCCTCGCGACTGCCCGACCTGGTCCGCTACCTGCGGGCCATGCAGGTGCGGCTGGACCGGATGCCCGACGACCCCGCCCGCGACCGCTCGGCCCAGGCCCAGGTCGAGATGGTGCGGGGCGAGTACCACGACGCACTCGCCCGGCTGCCGGTCGGGCGCGAGCCGTCCCCGGCGCTGTGCGAGGTGCGCTGGATGCTCGAGGAGCTCCGAGTCAGCCTGTTCGCGCCGACCTTGCGCGCGGCCTATCCGGTGTCACCGCAGCGGATCCACAAGGCCTTGGTGGCTGCGACGGCCTGACGCTCGTGGCTTCTGCTGCCTGATGCCCGTGGCTTCGACGGCCTGACGTCCGTGGCTTCGGCGGCCCGACCCGGATGCCAAGCGTGCGGCGCCGATCCCGCAGCTCGAGCCGTATGGCCGGCAACCCGTCGAACAGTCGTTGCCCGCTCTCGGCGATCGTCTCCACCGGCCGGGCGGCGTCACCCTGACCATCAGGACGCAGTTCCCGTCTGCCGAGGCCATGGAGCCAATGCTCGCCATGGCCATCGAGGACGGCATCCGGCGGGCGGCGGGTCAGATCGACGCGATCCTCGTGGACGCTCGCGTCCTCTTGAGGACGACGGCCCAGTTCGCCCGACTCGGGGCGCCCTCGGGTCCGGAGTTCATCCTCATCGCCAGCATGGGATCTTGTAGCGATGGGCAGAGCCGCTGCTCTGCGACCGGCGTGAGTTGCGGTCGACCCTACGGAGTGCAGACTGGCACCAGGGCCGGTGATGGCGAAGATGACGAAGCCGCAGGTGTGGGACGGCCATGTACTGCTGGTCCACAGCAGCGAGCAGCAGCGACGGGCCGGTGTTGTGCCGTGGGTTCGCCGGGGGCTCGACCTGGGCGCCAAGATCCTGTACATCGAGCCAGTCGACGGACCCGCCGAGCGGTCGCTGATGGATGTGCTGCGGACCAGCAACATGGATGTCGGCAAGGCGGTCGGCCGTGGCCAGCTGCAGGTCCTGCCTGCGGGCGGCGAGGCGTACGACACCGCCCTACGCACACGCTGCGTCGATGACGCCTTGGCCGAGGGATACCCGATGGTGCGCTGTTCCGGCGAGGCCTCGACCGCGTGGAGCGTC
>DATFPQ010000097.1:0-17593 GCA_035264765.1 Actinomycetales bacterium
GAACGCCATGCGGGCGCCGACGCGGTCAGCCAGCGCGCCGAAGGACAGCAGCAGCGCGGCGAACGGCAGCGTGTACCCGTCGACGACCCACTGCAGGCCCGTCATGCCGCCACCGAGGTCAGTGCGGATGGCGGGCAGGGCCACGTTGACGACCACCGCGTCCAAGGTGATGACGAACATGCCCAGGGAGCAGGCGACGAGGGTGGCGGTGGCTCCGGGCGTCCGTGACCGAGGTCCGGCTTGAGGTGCCGGGGTCTCGATCTGCGCGGTGGAGGGTGTTGGCACGCTTGGTCTCCCAGTTGGGGTGCCGCCGTCTGGCGGCTGCGTACACCTCCAGGGAACGGGCTTGGCGACGCCGGCAACAGGTCGCGGTTATCCGGGTCCTGACAGCACCCCCTTGCGCGCTGTCGGACGGAAGGTCGCGGCCGTACGGTCTGTGCCGTGGACAACCGGAAGGAAGTGCGCGAGTTCCTCGCCACCCGTCGCGCGAAGCTGCGCCCGGAGGACGCTGGGCTCGCCCTGTTCGGCGGGCGTCGCCGCGTCCCGGGGCTGCGCCGGGAGGAGGTCGCTCTCCTGGCTGGGGTCAGCCCGGACTACTACGCCCGGCTCGAGAAGGGGCACCTGCAGGGCGCGTCAGAGGCGGTGCTGGACGCCATCGCCGACGCGTTGCGCCTGGACGAGGCCGAGCGCACCCACCTGCACAACCTCGCCCAGACCGCGCGCACCTCCCCGCGGAAGGCGACGCGGCGGAAGGTGGCCGCGCAGGTGCGGCCCAGCGTGCTGCGTGTGCTGGAGTCGATGGTTGGGACGGCAGCGTTCGTCCGCAACTCCCGCCTCGACATCCTCGCCACCAACGAGCTGGGACGAGCCCTGTACTCACCGGTGTTCGCGGACGCGACCAACCAGGCCAACCTCGCCCGGTTCAACTTCCTCGACCCGGCCTCCCGCGCCTTCTACCCCGAGTGGGAGGCCGCTTCCGACACCTCCGTCGCGCTGCTGCGCACGGCCGCCGGCGCGGACCCGTTCGACAAGGCTCTGACCGACCTCGTCGGTGAGCTCGCCACCCGCAGCGACGCGTTCCGCACCCGGTGGGGCAGCCACGACGTACGGCTGCACCGGACCGGGACCAAGTCCTTCAACCACCCCCTGGTCGGCCGCCTCGACCTCGACTTCGACGCCTTGGCGTTGCCTGCGGACAGCGGCCTCACGTTGACGGCATACACGGCCGAGCCAGGGACCGAGCCCGCGGAGAAGCTCGCCCTGCTGGCCAGCTGGGCAGCCACCGAGGCCGACACCGAGGCCGATGCTCAGGCCGACGAGTCTCGCGCCGAGCGGCGACGCTGATGAAGTACACGCGACTTGGTGGCAGCGGCCTCACGGTCAGCCGCATCGCGCTGGGGTGCATGAGCTACGGCGACCCGGGACGCGGCCTGCACTCGTGGACCCTGGACGAAGACGCTGCGGCACCGTTCTTCCGCCAGGCCGTCGAACTCGGGGTCACGTTCTGGGACACCGCGAACGTCTACCAGCAGGGCAGCTCCGAGGAGTACGTCGGGCGCGCCATCACCCGGTACAGCCGGCGCGAGGACGTCGTTCTGGCGACCAAGGTCCACGGGAAGATGCACGACGGCCCGGGTGGGTCGGGCCTGTCACGCAAGGCCATCCTCGAGCAGGTCGACGCCTCCCTACAGCGCCTCGGCACCGACTACATCGACGTCTACCTCATCCATCGGTTCGACCCTGACGTGCCCGTCGAGGAGACGATGGAGACCCTGCACGATGTGGTGCGCGCCGGGAAGGTGCGATACCTGGGTGCGTCGTCCATGTGGGCTTGGCAGTTCGCCAAGCTGCAGCACGCCGCAGACCTGGGTGGCTGGACTCGGTTCGTGGCCATGCAGGACCAGTACAACCTGCTCAAGCGGGAAGAGGAGCGCGAGATGCTCCCGATGTGCCAGGACATGGGCGTAGGTGTGGTTCCGTACTCCCCTCAGGCGAAGGGCCGTCTGACCCGTCCGTGGGGTGAGCAGACATCACGGTCATCGGTGGACGAGGTCGCAAAGACCTTCGACCTGGACGTCGACGAGCCGGTCGTCGCCGCGGTCCAAGCTGTTGCTCAAGCGCGGGGACTGCCCATGTCCCAGGTCGCCCTGGCATGGGTGCTGTCGAAGCCGATGGTGTCCGCGCCCATCGTGGGTGCCACGAAGGCGCATCACCTGTCGGACGCGGTCGCTGCGCTGGGGGTGGAGCTCACGGCTGAGGAGGTTCGCTCGCTGGAGGAGCCGTACTCGGCCCAGCCGCCCTTCTGGTACTGAGGTCAGGCACGGTGGCACGGTCGGCCAGGGAAGCGCAGGGCCGGACCGGGAACCTCCGATCGCTAGGCCGCGCGCAGCCGCTGGTGCACCCCGCCGTACGCCGTCATGCCCGGCAGGTAGGCCTTGGCCAGCTTCGCCACGCAGGTGTAGTCGACGTCGACGACGTTCGCGACCGGCGACAGGCACGCCTGGGTCACCAGCTGGTAGGCGTCCAGCAGCGACAGGTCCAGCCCCGCGGATACCCAGGCCACCAGGTCGGCCTGGCTGATCCGGAAGGCATCCTCGAGGGGGCGCGCCGAGCCGGTGGACATCAGGAAGTCGTCCGACTCCAGTCGCGGCCACGGGGTCGGCACGCCCTTGAGCAGCTCGACGGTGAAGACGGTGTCCATCGTCGTCTCCACCGCCACGCCGCACGTCTCGCCCTCGCCCTGCCGAGCGTGGCCGTCACCGAGGCTCAGCAGCGCGCCGGGCACATTGACGCCGAGGTAGCAGGTGGTCCCGGCGCGCATCTCCGGCGTGTCCATGTTGCCGCCCCACGAGCCGGGAGCCAGTGACGAGCGCACTTCACCCAGCGGCGGCGCGAGGCCGACCGTGCCATGCATAGGGTCCAGCGGCAGGTCCAGGGTGAACCCGCTGTCGCGCGCCTCGTAGCGGACCATGCCCGCCTCCAGGTCGAGGGCGTAGATCCACGTCCGCTCAGTGAGCGCAGCCTGCAGCGTCGCGGTGCGCGGCGTCGAGGTGAGCGCACCGAAGAACGGCACGGTCGACGACACGCCCCATGCCTCCCGTGGGCGGATGGACCGGAAGTGCACGACGACCGTGTCGCCGGGCTCTGCGCCCTCGACCCAGAACGGGCCGGTCTGCGGGTTCAGGTATCGCGGGTCGCACACCTGCGAGGGCAGGTGCGACGTGCTGCGGACGGCACCGTTGTAGCAATCCCTCGTCCAGGTCGACACCGTCTGCCCCGGGCGAACGGTGGCGACCGGCGCCACCCCGCCGAAGGTGTAGACCAGCGCGGACCGCGGCGCATCAGGGTCCGGCTCGTAGCGCAGCTCCGGCAAGGTGGTCTCGGTCACCAGGAAATCCTCTCCGGTCGTGGTCAGTCTCGCTCGACGGTGTCCACGAGGCCGATCCGTCCCAGCAGCTCCTACCGGGGCCGATCGCGGCACGTAAGTACAGCCCACGGCAGGCTATAGAAGGCGATCGATCGCAGTAGCGGGGGGACCCCGCAGATCTGCCTCGTCCCGTTGGCTCTCGCCACTCCCCCGCGGCGCAAGGCGGCTGCCGTGGCACCTATCGCTCATGGCGCGATCGAAGCGCGAGAGGTCGTGGACACGCGGCTGATCGCGAAGTCTTGGAGACAGCGATCGGATTCGGCGGCATGCCGAGACACTCGAGGACGACGAGTTGGACCTCTGCCAGGACCACCGTCCAAACCGGCCAGCAGGGCGCCGCCGCTATGTCGCGGCGGCCGCTATCGCGGACGCCATGGTCGTAGACGGCACGTTCGACGACATGGCCCGCGTTCGTGCTGCCGCCAGGAGAGCCCTCGTGCGTTTCGACTGTTTCCGATAGAGTGGTCGGCGAACATGGGTGACGGAGCCACCGCGGCGTGCCAACGAACCGGAGAAGGAACCCGGCGAAGGAGGTGGGGCGATGGCGGCGAAGAAGAGCAGTGGCTCGGGTCGGTCGGCCAGAACCGGTGCCGTGACCGCACGCGCCGAGACTTCCATCGCGAAGAACAAGAAGAGCCCCAAGACCGCCAAGCACTCGAAGACGGCCGCGACCGCGAAGGTCGGCAAGGCCGGCAAGGTCGCCAAGGGCGGCAGCCAGAAGCTGAAGTCCGGGGCTAGCGCGATCAAGGTCGGCCCGATGGTCGAGAAGGTCCCGGTCGAGACGGTTGCAGTCGAGCAGTTGCGGGCGGAGAAGGTGCCGGTCACCGGGCGGATGATCAAGCTGGGAGCGGTGGACCGTGGCCACGCCCGGGTTCTCGAGGAGGTCATCACCGGCGCCAGCGAGGTCACCATCACGGCCGGCCCGGGCACCGGGAAGTCCACGACACTGACTGGGGTGCTGCTAGGCGTGCTGCGCACCGTGACTGACGCGCTCGAGCACGGCGAGGCGGTCACGATCGTCGGCGAGCAAACCCAAGAGGGGTTGGCCGGTGCGGCGATCTCGTCACAGGAGGCCGCCGACCTGCTGAACGTCTCCCGCCCGCACGTGGTCAAGCTCGCCAAGACCGGGCAGCTGGCCCACCACCTGGTCGGCAATCGGCACCGGTTCGCGCTAGCCGACGTGCTGGCCTACGCCGAACGGATGCGGACAGTGCGGTCCGAGGCGTTGGCGGCCATTGCCCCGGCCGACAGGTACACCGCCGAGGACTTCTGAACGGTGGTCGAGGCGGGGGACGAGGAAGTTGACGCGCCCGCTGCCCCGGTACGTCCGGTCGCGGTCCTGAACGCCAACATCCTCATTCCAGCTGGCCTGCGGGACTTGTTCCTGTCCTGCGCCGATGTCGGGTGTTCCGGCCGGTGTGGCAGGCCGAGATCGAGAACGAGGTGGTGCGCAACACCGCCCGGCTCACCGTCGAACGCCACGGCCTCGACGCCGACCAGGCCCGCGCCAAAGCCGAGGCGACGGTGCGCCAAATGCGGCGTGCGTTCCCCGATGGGTGCGCAGCCACCGAGTTGTGGCCCCGTTGGTGGCGCAGATGACGTGTGACGACAAGGACCGCCACGTGCTAGCGGTCGCCGTCGGCACCAAGGCCACCCACCTGGTCACGACGAACATCCGCGACTTCCCGGTCCGCTCCCGCCCTGCCGGGGTAGCGGTGGTGAAACCTGACCGCTTCCTCCGGGACCGATTGAGCTCGAAACCGCAGCTGATGGTGGCTGCGGTGGAAGGCATGTGTGCGCGGCTGAAGAACCCGCCGCAGACGCCGATCGAGCTCGGCCGACTGCTAGCCAAGGGACAGTCCGCCCCGAAGTTCGGAACGGAGCTCCTCGAGCTTCTCGAGCAGAGCTGACCCGCCCGACATCGTTGCGATCGGTGTTGACGAAGCGCGCCGACCTCACCGTCGAGATCCCCGCCGTCTCCCAGTCAGAGCACACCGCCCCCGAGATCCTGCTCAACCTGCCCGCCGACGACCTCACGGTGCGCCAACCGCGGTACCACCCTCGACGCGCAGCTCGACGCGGCCCTCAGATCCAACAGCAGCCGTGCCGCTCCGCGAGCGCCCTGCGCTGGCCGGGCCGCCTACCCCACCACCGACCAGGTCTACGCCGTCAGCGAGGTCATGCACGACATGATCGGCCCCTCGGGAATAGTCCGCTCCGCCCGCCAGCTCCCGGCACGCATCAACCCTTTGCGGCGGCACCGAGGTGACCTCCGCCCCCTGGTCCAGGCCGACGTTGACTACGGCAAGTCCGGCGACGTCGCGATGGGCGACAACCTCGCCTTCGTCCGCAACTACGCCCAGTTCCTCGTGCCCACCGCGCTCAGCGCCGTCGCCAGCATCGGCCACGACGTGCTCGGCGTCCAGGCACGAGTCACCAGTCCCGCCGCGTTCGCCGGCGGCGAGCTCGAGAACCTCTTCCAGCCGCCCTTCGCCACCAGTGGGCCACCCCAGTCGACCGTCTGAGTGCGCTACGGTCGGCCCACCAGTAGGCCACTGTTGCGACGTTCGCTGGACTCCAAGCCGTCACCCCGGGGCCAAGTCGGGTTGACACGGCCAGCTGGTCTTGAAGCTCCAGCACGACCGCAGTCTGGCCGACGCTGACAGCCTCGACCAGGTTCTGGACCGCATCCCAACGCTCGACCCGACCCGCCCCGACCTCCTGCAGTTCGAGCGCGAGCTGCTCCGCGACACTCAGTCCAGCTCTGAACCCGACGGGCTGTTTCTACTCGGCAGACGCCACCGATCCGCCGCGATGGGTGAGTTGAGCGGAGACGGTTGCGCACATGCGAGAGGCCCTCACAGTCAGACTGTGAGGGCCTCTCGGCTCCTGTAGCGGGGGCAGGATTTGAACCTGCGACCTCTGGGTTATGAGCCCAGCGAGCTACCGAGCTGCTCCACCCCGCGCCGTCCGGCGTTCCCGCCGAAGTGACTCCAGATTACGTCACGGCCGGGGGCACCTGCAAATCAGCCCCCCGAGCCGGTCGACGTGGGCGACGGGGGCGGCGACGTCGAGGTGGCCGGCGGCGCGGCCGTACCCGACGGCGGGGCGGGCGGCGTGGACGGCGAGCCCGACGGCGTGGGTGCCGGCGTGCTTTGCCGGCTTGCGGCCGCCTCGGCGTCCAGCGCCCGCTGCAGTGCCTGCTGCAGCCGCTGCTGCGCCTGGCCGTAGCCTGCGAAGTCCCCCTTCGCGAGGGCTGCCTGGCCGTCGGTGATCGCCTGCTGGGCCTCCGCGAGCGCGGCCCGTAGCCGCTGCTGCGGCGTCTGGGTGGCACCGCCGCCGTTGCCCGTAGTGCCGCCACCGGACGCACCCGGCGTCCCCGCGTCACCAGCCGATGCGCCGGAGTCGCCACCGAAGACCTGGTCGAGTGCCTGGTCGAGGGTGTCGGCGAAGCCGATCTTGTCGCCGAAGCTCACTAGGACCTTCTGCAGCAGCGGATACGAGGTGTTGCCGGCGCCGCGGACGTACACGGGCTGCACGTACAGCAGCCCACCACCGACCGGGAGGGTCAACAGGTTGCCGCTCTCGACCTTTGAGTTGCCTTGGCGCAACAGGTTCAGGTTCTGCGAGACGGCCGGGTTGGCGTTGAAGTTGTTCTGCACCTGGCCGGGGCCTGACACCACCGCGTCCCGCGGCAGCTGGAGCACACGGATCTTGCCGTAACCGTCGCGCTTGCGGCCTCCCTGCGACCCGGCGTCGGCGTCGACCGCCGCGAAGGCCGTCAGGACGTTCCGTGCACCGCCGGCCGGGATGAAGGTCGACGTCAGCGAGAACGAGGGCGCCGGCTGGCCGGGCATCTGCAGGGTGAGGAAGTACGGCGGCTGGTCGTCGTTGGTCGTCGCCGTTGTTGCCGCCGCCGTGGGGTCGTCCGGGACCCGCCAGAAGTCGTTACCGCTGTAGAAGGACTGCGCGTCCGAGACGTGGTATCGGCTGAGCAGCGCCCGCTGCACCTTGAACAGGTCCTCGGGGTAACGCAGGTGCGCCATCAGCTGCCCGCTGATCTGCGACATCGGCTTAACGGTGTTCTTGAATACACCCATCCAGGCCTTGAGCACCGGGTCGTTGGCGTCCCAGGCGTACAGCGTCACGGTGCCGTCGTAGGCGTCGACCGTTGCCTTCACCGAGTTGCGGATGTAGTTCACCCGGCGGTTGGCCAGCGGCGCCACGCTGCTGGACCGCTGGGTGAGCGAGTCCGACGTCGCCGCCTGCAGCGTTGTGTTCTGGGAGTTGGGGTAGGCGTCAGAGGTCGTGTACCCGTCGAGGATCCACTGCACCCGCCCGTTCACCACGGCCGGGTACGGGTCGCCGTCCAGGCTGAGCCAGGGTGCCACCTTCTCGACCCGCTCACGCGGGTGGCGGTCGAACAGGATGCGGGAGCGTGCGTTTATCCGGTCCGACACCAGGATGTTGAGGTCCTGCTGGGCGATCGCGAAGGCCAGCCGGCGCTGGAACGAGCCCATCGCCACACCGCCCCTGCCGGTGTACGACGTGCGCCGCTCACCGCTGGAGCTGGCATCCGGGTAGTCGAACTCGACCGGCGCCTGGTTCGCCGGCGCGCCGACGATGGAGTACGACGGCGACTGCTCGCCGAAGTAGATCCGGGGTTCGTACTTGCCCAGCACCCCGACCGGCGGGATGTCGCCCTCGGAGAACACCGGCTTGCCGTCGCTGGTCCGCTGGTTGCCGTACGCCGCAACGACCCCAAAGCCGTGCGTGTATGTCGTGTGGTCATTGACCCAGTTGCGCTGGGCGTCAGGCACACCGGTCAGCTGCAGCTCGCGCACCGCGATCACGGTGTCGCGCGATGCGCCGTTGATCCGGTACCGGTCGACGTCGAGGCTGTCCGGGAACGCGTAGTACCCACGCACCTGCTCGAGCTGGCGGAAGGCGTCCGGCACTCGCGCCGGGTCGAGCAGCCGGATTCCCGGCACGGTGTTGGCGTCCGCGCGCAGCTGCCCCGTCGTCGCGTCGGTCTTGGCGTCGTAGTTCTGCACCTCGACGTTGGTGAGTCCGTACGCCGCACGCGTCGCCGCGATGTTGCGGGAGATGTAGTTCGCCTCGCGGTTCTGCTCACTGGGCTTGACCTGGAAGCGCTGCACCACGGCCGGGACGATGCCGCCCGCGACGATCGCGCAGATGACGAGGAGCGCGGCGCCGATCATCGGCAACCGCCACGACTGCAGCCAGATGGAAGCGACGAAGACCAGCCCCACCACGACCGCCGCGATCGCGAGGAACATCTTCGCCGGCAGTACCGCGTTGACGTCCGTGTACGTCATGCCGGTGAAGTCGCGCGCCAGGGAGTGCCGGGCGGTCGTGAGGCTGTAGCGGTCCAGCCAGTAGCCCGCACCGCGCAGCAGCACGAAGAGCCCGATCAGGAGGGACAGGTGCACGCGCGCCGCGGTCGTCGTCTTCTCGTCGCCGCCCTGCAGCCGCAGCCCGCCGTACAGGTAGTGCACGACGAAGGCCGCGATCGCGGACAGCACCACCGCCGCCGTGAGCAGGCTCAGGATCAGGCGCAGGAACGGCAGCGTGAAGACGAAGAAGCCGACGTCCAGCGCGAACTGCGGGTCCTTGGTGCCGAACGGCTGTCGGTGCAGGAACAGCTCGAGCACCTGCCACCGCTCGGACGCCGCGGCGCCTGCGATCAACGCCACCGCGGCCGGTACCACCACCATCCCGGCCCGCCGCAACGGCTCGATCTGCTCGCGGTACCGGTCCAGGCTGGCTTGTTCCGGAGAGACCGGCGCATAGATCGGCCTGCGCCGGTAGGCGAAAGACAGGCTGGCGGCAACCGCGCCACCGGTGAGCACGGCGGCCACGACGAACAGCACCGAGCGGGCAGCGAGCGTCGTGGTGAACACATGGAGGTAGCCCACCGCATCGAACCACAGCACGTTCACCCACAGCCGCGAGGCAAGCACCACGAGCAGCACCACCCCGACCACCACGGCGATGGTGGGCACGAGTGGGCTGCGCCGCCGGGGGGCGATGACCGTCCGGTCGTTGCGCCGGTCCGGCCGCTCGGGGCGACGCCCGCCCCACGGGGGGTCGAAGCTCACGGGATCCCTCTCGACGTCGGCGGGGACGAGTCCGCCCCTCGGATCCCCAACTTACCGGCGGCCTCCGAGGTTCCCGGCCACCGCGCCCCGCTCCGGGCGGGCATCGGCGGCGAAGCGACGTGCGGCACGATGTTGCGGTGACCGACGCCCTCACCCGAGCCGTCCTGGAGACCGAGCGCCACGTCGCCGAGGCCGGATGGGACCAGCCACCGCGGCTGTTCGCGCTGGTCCGGACGGCGGCGCTGCTGCAGCGGGAGCCCGCGCTGGCGGCTCAGCTCGGGCCGGCCTCGGTCGCGGCGGCGCGCTCGGACACCGAGCACCTCACCGCCGTCGAGCAGGACGGGCTGCCCTCGACGTCCTCGCTGGAGTCGATCCTCGGCCGGCTGGCGTGGGGCCCGGACGTCGACGGGGTCGCACTAGCGGTGGAGCGAGTGGTCGTGCCGCCGGACGCCGAGCGCGACCTGCCGCCCGACTCCGAGGCGGCCGTCGAGTACCTGGCCGCCCACCCTTCCCGGGCCGACGTCCGGCTGCTGGTCGCCGTGCTGCGGAACGGCACCCACGTCTGCGCGCTGCGCCAGCGCGGCCACGACGAGGCCGGGTCGGTCGCGGTCGGACCGGACCTGGTGCCGGGACTGGTCTCGGCGCTCAGCGCGACGCTCGAGGACTGACCGGGCCGCCGTCAGCGCGTACAGGTTGGGAGGCCTGCTCCCCGGCCGGCTGCGATCTGCTGAATCGCGAGCCGCGACTCGTGCAGCGAGGCCGTCCGCACCACCTGAAGGCCTTCTGGGACGTTGCCGACCACCTCCGGGCAGTTCGCCGCTGGGGCCAGGAACCACCTCGCGCCGGCGCTACGGGCGCCGACCAGCTTCTGGGCGATGCCGCCGATCGGGCCGACCCGGCCGGCGCCGTCGATCGTCCCCGTGCCGGCGACGTGCTGGCCGCCGGTCAGCTCTCCGGGGGTCAGCAGGTCGTAGATGCCGAGAGCGAACATCATCCCGGCACTAGGCCCGCCGACATCCTTGGTCGCGAACTTGACCTGGGCGGGGAACTCGTAGCTCGGGTTGAGGCCGACGCCGAGCACGGTCCGTCCGTCCTGCTGCGCGGTCGTGGTGCGCAGCTGACGGGTCGAGCCGTCGCGGCGAACCTGCACGGTCACGTCGGCGCCCGGCTGCAGCCCTGCGATGGCCGAGCGCAGGGCCGCCGAGTCCGCGATCGGCCGGCCGTTCAGTCCCGTGATCACGTCACCGGACCGCAGGACCCGCGCGGCAGGGACGTCCTTGCTGACCGACGCGACGTCGATCCGCTCCGGCACCGTGAGACCCAGCTCACGCAGCCCGGCCGCCGTGGCGTCCTGCTGGGACTGCGACATCTCCGCTGCGTTCTCCGTCTTGACCTGCTGCGGCGTCTGACCGGGCGGGAAAACCTGCTCGACCGGAACGACGGCGCGCGAGGGCGATACCCAGGACCGCATCACCTGCGCCAGCGACAGCCGTCGGCCGGGGCCGCCGAAGACCTCGACCGTCGTCATGTCGAGCTTCCCGCGGGCGGGATAGGTCGGCCGGCCGGACACCGTGATCAGCTGCTTGCCGCCGACCTTGCCCAGGACGTTGGTGACCGGGCCGGGTGCGTAGATGGCGTACGGCGCGGGCAGCAGCGCCACCACCGTGGCTAGCACGACCGACAGCACGCCGGTCACCAGGGCGGTTGGGGAGCGACGGGCCAGCCGGGACGGCGCCGGGGCGGGGCCCGTCGTGGACGTCGGCAGCACCGAGGAGCTCATCGGCGTCCCCGGGGCGTCCGGCCCTGCCGCACCTCGGCCAAAGCCCGGCGGAACCGCTCGTAGTCCTCGATGGAGTCGTCCGGACGGTCCGGTCCCCGCCGCTCCCGGCGCGCGATGGCGGCGCCCACGGCGACCACGGCCGTGACGCCCACGGGCGCGAGCCACCACACCCAGAAGGGCGCGTCAGACAGCGACACGGCCCGCACGACAGCGCTCACTACAGCAGCGTACGGGGCGAGAAGCGCCCGGTGGGCTCAGGGCAGGCCCACCCACTCCTGGCCGCCGTCCCCGAACTCCTGGTGCTTCCAGATCGGCACGGTCGCCTTGAGGGTGTCGATCAGGTCGCGGCAGGCCTCGAAGGCCTCTCCCCGATGGGCGGAGGAGACCGCTACGACCACCGCGAGGTCACCCACCGCGAGGTCGCCCACGCGGTGCACTGCCGCCACGGCGCGGACCGGGTGCCGGGCGGCCACTTCGGCGGCGACGTCCCCCAGCCGCTGCCGCACCGTCGGGTGCGCCGAGTAGGACAGCGCCTTGACCTCGCGGTCATGGTCGACGTCGCGGACGGTGCCGACGAACAGGCAGGTCCCTCCGGACCCCGCGTCGTCCACCGCCGCGAGGACCTCGTCCACCGACAGCGGGACGTCCCGCACGTCCACCAGCCGCACCGCACCTGCTCGTGCCTCGTCCACGGCGTCGTCTCCCTCCGTCGTCACGCGCTGACCTGCACGGCTAGTCCCGACGCCGGCGTCGGCGCACGATCGCCGCCGTCCCGACCAGGGCCACGGCCGCCCCCGCGGCGCCGAGCGCCGCGTCCTTGCGATCCAGCCGGCGTGACGCCAGGGCGTGGTGGCCGCGGACCTGCTCCAGCAGCACGCCGAGGCAGGTCTCGTTGTCGTAGCGCGGCATCCAGCCGTGCTCGCGCAACCGCTGCCCGGACACCGCCCAGGGGTGGACGACGTACGCCAGGTCCGTGGCTGGAGCGGGCAGCACGCCGACCCGGTGCAGCCGCTCCGCCGTGCCGAACGCCAGCGCGGCAGGCAGCTCTACCCGACGCAGGCCCGTGAGCCGCTCGACGTCCGCCTGCTCCAGGAACCCTTCGGACGCCACGGTGAGCGGGCCGTCCAGCTCCGCGGTGATCGCCGTGACGACTGCCTCGGCCAGGTCGTCGACGTGGCAGAACTGCCAGACGGTGCGGGCGTCGCGCACGACCAGCAGCCGCGGTGCCTCGAAGTGGCGGCTGACCACGGTGTCGACCCCCGGGCCGACGAGCGTGGCCGGCCGGAGCACGGTGACCGCCAGTCCCGGGTGCGTCCGCGGAACCCGGCCGAGCACCTGCTCGACCTCGAGCAGGTCCCCGAGCACGCCGGAGTCCGGGACTGCGGCGACGGGCGCGTCGTCCGGCAGCGGCACCGGATTCGCGGCGTCCGCGCCGAGCACCATGGCACTCGTCACCGACACCAGGTGCCGCGCGCCCACCGCGGCCGCCGCGGTGGTCGTGGCCTGCGCGGTGCGGACCACCCGCTCGCGTCGTGTCACCGCCGGCTGATCCAGGGCTGCGGCCAGGTCGACGGGAGCGGCCAGGTGGACGACGACGTCGGCGCCCCGCAGCCGTTGCACCAAAGAGGGGTCGTCCAGGGGACCGACCCGCCAGGTCGCCCCCTCCGCGGAGCCGCGCACGGTGTCCAGGGCGATCACCCGGCCCACCGCGGGCGCCCCCTCCGCGGCGGCGGGGGTGCGCGCGAGCAGTCCGCGGGTCACCGCCTCGCCGACCACGTCGGCAGCGCCGACCACCGCCACTACCGGGAGGGCGGCCCCCCGGCGTCGGCTCCCCCGCTGGCCGACCGGACGGCGGGTGGCCGCGGCGGAGCCGGGAGGTGTGGAACTCACCGGCGACCTCCGTGGTTATGTGGACGCGGACGCTACATCCGCCGCGGGCGCCCGACGTCATCCTCGCAGGCGTGCCAGGACGTGGCACGCTCGATGCAGCGGCCCGGGCGACCGGCGGGCGGGACACGAGCGGCGACACACGCGGCCGGCAACGGCGGGCAGGAGGAGACGGGCGATGGCGAACCGACCGATGGGCTTCGGCCCCGCGGACGACGACCCGGACGAGCGCGGCGAGGACGGTGGCCAGCAGCCGTTCGGAGGCGCCGGGTCCGGCGAGCCCACGGACCCGCTGGCCCAGCTGATGGGCCAGCTGATGGGGTCCGGCGACCCGGCCCAGCTGGCCCGGGCCCTGGAGGCCGCGGGCGCGGGCAGCGTGGACCCCGCTCAGCTGTCGGCCATGGTCGCGCAGGTCCAGCGGATGCTGTCGACGCCGAGCAGCGGCGGACCGGTCAACTGGCAGCTGGCCCACGACGTCGCGCGGCAGACGGTCTCCGAGGCCGGCGACTCCAGCATCGGCGCCGCCGAGCGGCGCGCCGTCGGTGAGGCGCTGCGCCTGGCCGACGTGTGGCTGAGCGAGCGCACGACCCTGCCGGCCGCCGGCGCCAACGCGCTGGCGTGGAGCCGCGCCGAGTGGGTCGAGGGCACCTGGCCGGTCTGGCAGCGGCTGGTCGAGCCGGTCGCAGAGAGCGTCGCCGCCGCCATGAGCCGGGCCGTCAGCGAGCAGACCCCGCCCGAGCTGGCCGGGCTCCCGATGCTCGGCCAGGCCGAGCAGATGATGCGCCAGGTCGGCGGGTCGGTGTTCGGCCTGCAGGTCGGTCAGGCGGTGGCCGGTCTGGCCGGTGAGGTGGTGAGCGGCACGGACATCGGGCTGCCGCTCGTGGAGAACGCGGCGCTGGCGCTCCTTCCGTCGAACGTGGCGGCGTTCGGCGACGGTCTGGACGTGCCGGCGGACGAGGTCCGGCTGTACCTGGCGCTGCGCGAGGCCGCGCGGTCCCGGCTATTCGTGCACGTGCCGTGGCTCGGCCCCTACCTGCTCGGTGCGGTCGAGGACTACGCGCGCGGCATCACCATCGACGCGGGCCTGATCGAGCAGGCGGTGCGCGAGGCCGACCCGACCGACCCGGCCTCGATGCAGCAGGCGCTGTCGAGCGGGCTGTTCGAGCCGCACGACACGCCGGCGCAGCAGGCGGCTCTGCAGCGGCTGGAGACCGCGCTGGCGCTGGTCGAGGGCTGGGTCGACGTCGTCGTGGCGTCGGCTACCGGCCCGCTGCCACACGCCGATGCGCTGCGCGAGACCGTGCGTCGCCGTCGCGCCAGTGGTGGCCCGGCGGAGGCGACGTTCGCGGCGCTGGTCGGCCTGGAGCTGCGCCCGCGCCGCGTGCGCGACGCCGCCACCCTGTGGACGGTGATCGAGCAGGCACGGGGCCTCGACGGTCGTGACGCCGTCTGGGCGCACCCCGATCTGCTGCCCAACCCCCTGGACCTGGACGACCCGATGGGCTTCTCCGAGCGCCGGGCCGACGCGGACGCCAGCAGCGCCGAGGTCGACGCCGCCATCGAGGCGCTGCTGTCGGACGGCGATCCTCGGCCCTCTCGGGACGAGGAACCGGGAGAGGACGGCGGCGGATCCCGTCCGCAGGACGGGTGAGGCTCGCGGATCCCGCCCCCCGCCAGCACGCGGACGCCGTCGCCACGCTTAACGCGTGGCGGGCTCCGACGTCGCACCAGGAGGCGCTGCGCCGGGACTACCTGAATCACCTGGCGCGGCACTCGGACGGCACCAGCCGCGAGGGACCGCCCGCGCACCTGACCGCGAGCTGCTTCGTGCTGGACGCCGGCGCCGAGCGCGTGCTGCTGACGCTGCACCGCAAGGGCGGGTTCTGGGTGCAGCTCGGGGGCCACCTCGAGCCGGGCGACGCCGGCCTGGCGGCTGCCGCACTGCGCGAGGGTCGCGAGGAGTCCGGCCTGCGCGGGCTGCGGCTGCTGCCGGCCGGGCGTCCGGCGCCGGTCGACCTACACCGCCACGTGCTGTCTGATGCCTTCGGCCGCTGCCGGGAGCACCTGGACGTGGCCTTCGCCGCCGTCGCGCCCGAGGACGAGCGGCCGTCGGTCAGCGCCGAGAGCCTGGAGGTCGCCTGGTGGCCGGTGGACGCGCTTCCCGCCGGGGTCGTGCCGGACCTGCCGGCGCGGCTCGGCGCAGTTGTGGATGCCGTGCGCCGGGCGGTCTGACGCCGGCGCCACTCGGTGCGGCACCTGACCCAGAATGGCGAGTCCGCCGGGCGGTCTGACGCCGGCGCCGCCGTGGTGCGGCACGTCGCCTGGAACCTCGGCCTGCGTGCGGCCGGCCGCGCGCGGCCACCGTTGGCGCGGCGCTGGGTGCTTCCGTTCTCATCGACGCCGCCCTCGTCGGGATTCCCGTAGTCAGGTCCTCGTCCGCCTACTCTTCCGCGTCCTCGTCTGCGTCCTCGTCTGTGGGGAGCTCGTCGTCGGCGAGACCCTCGTGCGCGGCGTCGTTCCCCAGCCCGTCGTCCCCCTCCCCCCGGTCCAGCCCCGCCGCGGCCGAGATGCCCTCGAGGTAGCCGCGGGCGCGCTCGGTGCGCGGGTAGGACTCCAGCAGGGCCCAGAAGGCGGGGCCGTGCCGTGGTTCCAGCAGGTGCGCCAACTCGTGCAGGAGGACGTAGTCGAGCACCCACGACGGCATCCCCCGGACTCGGGAGCTGATCCGGATGCTTCCGTCGGACGGCGTGCAGGACCCCCAACGCGAGGTCTGGTTGTCGACCCAGGTCACCGACCGGGGCCGGGCGCAGCCGCCGAGGTAGCGCGTGGAGAGCTCACCGGCCCGCCGCGCCAGCGCGCCGTCGCTCGGGCGACGGCGCCGGTCCTGGCGAGCCAGGCGCGCGAGCATGGTCGCCACCCACTCGTCCTCCTCCGCGCGGGTGAACCGGGCGGGGATGAGCACGACGGTGCGGTCGCCGTCCCGGTACGCGCTGACCGTGCGGCGGCGGCGGCGGCTGCGGCGCACCTCGACCCGGGCACCACCCCCCGAATCCCGCGAGGGCCCGGTGGCGTCGACGTCGGCGGACACGTTGGCACGTTACCTGCTGGAATCCGTGCGGCGGAGGCGGTTTCCACCGTCCACGGTTCGGACGAACGACCCACAACCTGCCGTCCACAGGCTGCGTGGAACGTCGTCGCAGGTCGGCTGCGCCCCGTGTCGCTGCGCCTCTGGCCGCCCACAGGCTGTCCCCCGGGCCGCGCACAGCGGCGTCAGGGGCGGTCCACACGCCGTCCACAGCGCTGTCCACAGGATTGTGGACAGCGGGTGACGGCAACGTTGACCCTCGGGAAAGCAGCGCCCTAGCGTGGAGCCAACGAGGCCCCCGGGATAACCCGGCGGACCGGCGGCCGGGGAAGGCGCCGGTCCTCCGCGCGCGGCCCGGGGGTCTCGCTCAGGGGCCCGGCTCCGGGAAACGAAACGTCCCTTCGGGCCGGGACGCAGGTCCGCGAGGCCGCCGGACTGCTCGCGATCACCGGCTACGGCGTGTGAGTGAGACGGCCGGCGGGTGCCCGCCGTACCGTGCGCTGAGCACGGCGTGGACTATGGTTGCGGCGCTTGGCGAGCACAAGGGCACCTGCCCGAGCGCTCGGTGCGATCGGCAGGCGCCCGCCTGGCGACGCCGCGGCACCGAGCCGCCGTCGAGCAGACCACCGAGACGAGGAGAGCACCATGGCCGACGAGACGTACTCCGGCGAGTTCTACTGCGTGAAGTGCAAGGAGAAGCGGGAGGCGACCGGCAACGTCGTCGAGACCAACGGCCGGCGCATGGCCAAGGGCAAGTGCCCGGTCTGCGGCACCAACCTGAACCGGATCCTCGGCAAGGCCTGAGCCGCGCACCCGCCGGACCTCGGGTCCGGCTCCAGGGGACGTTCCGCTGCGGCGGGGCGTCCCCTGCGCCGTTCCCAGCGATCCGACATCGTCGCTCGGTCTCGGCCCCGCTCTGGCTTCTCGGCCGCTGTGGACGACGTCGGCGAGCGACCTTGACCCCTGCGCTCCCGTGCTCGGCCGCTGTGGACGACGTCGGCGGGCGCGGCGCGCCACCTGGCACGCTCGGTACCTCGTCCAGCCGGTGAGGTGAGGGTGCCCAGACTGCAGCTGCGTCCCGGGCTGCGCCGGCTCTGGCGCGACCAGAGCACCCTCCAGCTTGGGCTGTCCCCGGCGCACGGCGCCGTGCTCACCGGGCTGCGTGCCGGCGACGACGCGGTGATCGCGGCGCTCGACGGCCGGCACGACCTGCGTCAGGTGCACGCCATCGCGCGCGCCAAGTCCGTGCCCGGAACCCGCGTCGACCAGCTGCTCCGCCTCCTCACCGACGC
>DATFPQ010000098.1:0-13729 GCA_035264765.1 Actinomycetales bacterium
CGTCCCGCGGGCGCTGCGTGAGCGGGTGCGGCGAGGCGCCGTACTGACCCGGTCCCACGTCGGCCCCGCCCGCCACCACGAGCCCGTCCACGCCGGACACCACCGCCAGCGCCTCCTCCTCCGAGAGCTGCCGCTCCGGCGGCAGCAGCACCGCGCGCGCGCCCGCGGCCTGCAGGGCCGAGACGTAGGCCGCCGGGACCAGCACCGCCGGCACCTGCTGCCAGACCCCCCACGACGCCGGCTCCAGGTAGCAGGTGACCGCCACGGTCGGGCGGGTCACCGGAGGGCCGCCCTCAGACCCAGGTTCACAGCGGCGTCACGTAGGCGCCGCTGATCCCGCCGTCCACCAGGAACTGCGACGCCGTGATGAAGCTGGAGTCGTCGCCGGCTAGGAACAGCACCGCGGCGGCGATCTCCTCCGGCTCGGCGAACCGGCCGAGCGGGATGTGCACCATTCGCCGGGCCGCCCGCTCGGGGTCGCTCGCGAACAGCTCCTGGAGCAGTGGCGTGTTCACCGGCCCGGGGCACAGTGCGTTCACGCGCACCCCCTGCCGGGCGAACTGCACGCCGAGCTCCCGGGACATCGCCAGCACACCGCCCTTACTGGCCGTGTAGGAGATCTGCGACGTAGCCGCGCCCATCACGGCCACGAAGGACGCCGTGTTGATGATGGACCCGCGTCCCTGCTCCAGCATGTAGGGCAGCACCGCCTTGCAGCACAGGTACACGCTCGTGAGGTTGACCTCTTGCACGCGTCGCCAGGCGTCCAGCCCCGTGTCCAGGATGGAGTCGTCGTCGGGCGGGGAGATCCCGGCGTTGTTGAAGGCGACGTCGACGCTGCCGTAGGTCTCGTTGGCCAGCCGGAACAGCGCCTCCACCTGGCCCGGGTCGGTGACGTCGCAGTGCACGAACAGCCCGTCCACCTGCTCAGCGACCGAAGGCCCGCGCTCGTCGTCGACGTCGGCGACGACCACCCTGGCACCCTCGGCGCCGAACCGCCGTACCGTCGCCAACCCGATCCCGCTGCACCCGCCGGTGACCACCGCCACCCGTCCGTCCAGCCTGCCTGCCACTCCCGCTCCTCACCGTTGCGCCACGGGCCCAGTACGACCCACAAGTGCGCCGACGTTCGACGAACTCGCGACTCACTCCTGAGTCGCGAGGAAGACGTTCTTCACCTCGGTGAACGCATCCAGCGCGTCCGGCCCGAGCTCGCGCCCGAGCCCCGACTGCTTGAAGCCCCCGAACGGAGTGGCGTAACGAACCGAGGAGTTCGAGTTCACGGACAGGTTCCCGGCCTGCACGCCTCGGGACACCCGCAGCGCTCTCCCCACGTCACGCGTCCAGATGGACCCGGAGAGGCCGTACGACGTGTCGTTGGCCTTGGCGATAGCGTCGGCCTCGTCGTCGAAGGGCAGCACCGCCACGACCGGCCCGAACACCTCCTCGCGCCAGACCCGGTCCTGCACGGACGTCGGGCGCACCACGGTCGGCGGGTACCAGAAACCCCTGCCGGACGGCGCGGTCCCCCGGAACAGGACGTCAACAGGAGCCTCCGCATCCTCCACAAAGGACCGCACCGTGCTGCGCTGCCCCGCGCTGATCAGCGGCCCCATGTCGGCGTCCTCTTCGGCCGGGTTCACGACGCGGACCCGCTGCACCGCCTGCTCCAGAAGCTCGAGGAACCGGTCGTGCACGCTGCGCTGCACGAGGATCCGGCTGCGTGCGCAGCAGTCCTGTCCGGCGTTGTCGAAGACGGCGGACGGCGCGCTCGCTGCCGCGCGTTCGATGTCGGCGTCCGCAAACACGATGTTGGCGCTCTTGCCGCCCAGCTCGAGCGTCACGCGCTTCACCTGGTCCGCCGCCCCGCGCATGATCTGCTGCCCAACCTGCGTCGAACCGGTGAAGCAGATCTTGCGGACCAGCGGGTGCGTCACGAAGCGCTGCCCGACCACGCTCCCTCGGCCGGGAAGCACCGCGAGCAGCCCCTCCGGCAGCCCCGCCTCCAGCGCCAGCTCACCGATCCGCACCGCCGTCAGCGGCGTGAGCTCGGCCGGCTTGAGCACCACGGCGTTGCCCGCGGCCAGCGCGGGCGCGAACCCCCAGGCCGCGATCGGCATCGGGAAGTTCCACGGCACGATCACGCCGACGACGCCGAGCGGCTCCTTAAAGGTGACGTCCAGCCCACCGGCGACCGGGATCTGGCGGCCGAACAGCCGTTCCGGCGCCGCGGCGTAGTACGTCAGGACGTCCCGTACGTTCCGCGCCTCCCAGCGCGCGTTGCCGATGGTGTGGCCGGCACCGCGCACCTCCAGCGCCGCGAGCTCTTCAAGATGCGCGTCGACCACGTCGGCGAGCCGGAGCAGCAGCCGACCTCGGTCGGCTGGCGCCAGTGCCGCCCAGCCGACCTGCGCCGCGGCCGCCCGCTGGATGGCGGCGTCGGTCTCCTCGACGCCGCATTGCGGGACGGTCCGCACCACCTCCTCGGTCGCGGGGTCGAGGACGTCGTACGTCGCGCCCTCGGTCGACATCGTGCTCACCCGTGCGTCACAGCCTCTCGAACCCTCGGAACCGCTCCCAGTCCGTCACCGCCGCCTCGAAAGCGGCCAGCTCGACGTCGGCCGCGTTCACGTAGTGGTCGACGACGTCGTCCCCGAAGGTCTCACGGGCGAAGGTGGAGCCGTCGAACAGGTCCCTTGCCATGCGCAGCGTCGTCGGCACGCGCGGCTTGTCCGAGGTGTACGCGTTGCCCTCGAACGCCGGCTCGAGCTCCAGCCGCTCCTCGATGCCGCGCAGTCCGCCGGCGAGCATCGCCGCCTCCGCGAGGTAGGGGTTGACGTCCCCTCCGGGCAGCCGGTTCTCGACCCGCAGCCCGGGCCCGTGCCCGACGACCCGCAGGGAGCACGTTCGGTTGTCCCGCCCCCACGCGACGGCCGTGGGCGCGAACGACCCGGGGACGAAGCGCTTGTAGGAGTTGATGTTCGGGGCGTACAGCAGCGTCAGTTCCGGCAGCGTCGCCAGCACGCCGGCCACGAACCGCTCGAACACCTCGGTCGGGCCGTCCCCGCGGTCGAACACCACCGCGCCGTCCGACCCACGCAGGCTCATGTGGATGTGGCATGAGTTGCCTTCTCGTTCGTCGTACTTCGCCATGAACGAGACCGCTTTGCCCTGCAGCGCGGCGATCTCCTTCGCGCCGTTCTTGTAGACGCTGTGCTGGTCGGCGGTGCGCACGACCTCGTCGAACCGGAAGGCGATCTCGTGCTGACCCAGGTTGCACTCCCCCTTGGCCGACTCGACCGTCAAGCCGGCGCCATGCATGCCGCGTCGGATGTCGCGCAACAGCGGCTCCACCCGCGTCGTTCCAAGGATCGAGTAGTCCACGTTGTACTGGTTGCCGGGACGCAACCCCCGGTAGCCCCTGTCCCAGGCCACCTCGTACGGCTCGTCGAACACCAGGAACTCCAGCTCGGTTCCCGCGTAGGCGACGAAGCCGAGCTCCGCGGCGCGCGCAGCCTGTGCCTTCAGGACCTGACGCGGAGACGGTCGCACGTCGCCCCGGCCGTCGAGCCAGGCCAGGTCGCACTGCACCATCGCGGTCCCCGGCAGCCACGGCGTCAGCCGCAGCGTCGACAGATCCAGGTCCATCTGCATGTCGCCGTAGCCGCTCTGCCACGAGCTCATCGCGTAACCCTCGACGGTGTTCATGTCGACGTCGACGGCGAGCAGGTAGTTGCAGCCCTCCGTGCCGTGCTGCAGCACCTCGGACAAGAAGAACGGCGCGTGGATCCGCTTGCCCTGCAGCCGCCCCTGCATGTCGGTGAAGGCCACAACCACGGTGTCGACCTGGTCCTGGTCCACCAGGTGGCGCAGCTGGTCGATGGTGAGCGGAGGTGTGCTGTCGGTCATGTCGCGTCCTATCCGAGCGGGCCGCGCAGCAGCGCGGACGTGGCGTCGCAGTTGGCTTCCATGGACACCGTTGCCCCGTCGCCGTCCTGGCCCGTCGTCAGGTCGCACGTGGCCGCGACGGCACAGAGGTCCCAAAGCGGTCGAGGGACGACGAAGACGCCGACGCCGTCGCAACGGATCACGAGTCGAAGATCTCGGCCGCGGCCTTGGTGCCGTGGCCCTCTGGGACGTCTCTCATGAAGTGCTTGCGTCCTCGGGCGAACCACATCACCGTCGCGAAGACCAGCACCACGCCGACCGCCACGGGCGCGTAGTTGAACGTCCCGACGGTCACCGGGGACGCCGGCGGCAGCATGAACAGCACGACGATGAAGCCCACCCAGACGACGGCGATCCAGCCGATGAGCGCGCTCCACCGGCCCAGGTTCCACGCGCCCTGGCGGAAGTCGGGGTTGCGGCGACGCAGGAACACCGGGACCACGTACGCGATGTAGAGCCCGATGACCGCGATGGACGTCACCGCCAGGTACGCGACCACGCTCTTCAGGGCCGGCAGCGCGAGCACCACCGAGCACCCGACGCACAGCCAGATGGAGTTCGTCGGGGTGCCCGTGCGCGGGTTCACCTTGGCCCACAGCCGTGAGCCCGGCAGCGCGCCGTCGCGGCTGAAGGCGTACGACATCCGCGAGTTCGCGGTGACCGAGGCCATGCCGCAGAAGAACTGGGCCACGGCGCAGATCAACAGCAGGAACTCACCGGTGTGCCGCCCGGCCGCGTCGATGAAGATCTGCGCGGGCGGCAGCCCGGTGTCGCTGTTCCGTGCGCCCTCGTAGTCCTGGATCGCCGCGGTGACCGCCACCAGCAGCACCCACCCGGCGAGGATCGACACCCACACGCTGCTGACCAGCCCGCGCGGCGCGTCGCGGCTGGCGTTCCTGGTCTCCTCCGCGACGTGCGCCGAGGCGTCGTATCCCGTGTAGGTGTACTGCGCCATCAGCAGCCCGATCAGGAAGACGTAGACCGGTGCGGTCCACCCGGTGTGGTTCTCGAAGTGGGTGAACGTCCACGAGAGCGACTGGTGCCGGTCCGGGACGACGACGAGCACGGCGACGATGACAGCGACCCCGACCAGGTGCCACCAGGCGCTGAAACCGGACAACAGCTTGACCAGGTTGACGTCGTAGGTGTTCAGCGCACCGTGCAGCCCGATGATCACCAGGAACGCGATGAACGTGACGGTCGGGGTGACCTCAATCCCGAAGACAAGGTTCAGCAGCGCCATCCAGGTGACGGCGGCGCCGTAGTCGATGGCCGCGGTCACCGCGATCTCACCCAGGAAGTTGAACCAGCCGACGTACCAGGCCCAGGCCTCTCGGTTGCGCCGTGCGAGGCGACCGGCCCAGAAGTACAGCCCGCCGGCGGTGGGGTACACCGAGCAGATCTCCCCCATCGACAGGGCCACGCAGAGGACGAACAGGCCGACGAGCGGCCAGCCGATGGTGATGGCCACCGGCCCACCGGCGTTCATCGCGATGAGGTACGACGTGATGCACCCGGCCAGGACCGAGATGATCGAGAAGGAGACGGCGAAGTTGGAGAACCCGCTCAGCCCGCGGTGCAGCTCCTGCTTGTAGCCCAGCTCGGCCAGCATCCGGCTGTCGTCGTCGCCGGAGTCCCCGTGGTGCGCGCGGTCCGTGGTGGCCATGGCAGCCCCTGACGTCGGGCGCCGGGCCACGAGCGGTCCCGGGCGCTAGGGGACGCGATCCTGCTCCCGCGCCCTCCCGGCGTCAATGGGCAGCTCCGAAGACGCCACCAGCGCCCGAGCGACGACCTCAGCCGGCCCGGCTCAGACCAAGCGGTGCATCCAGCGGTGCGGGTCCTCGACCCGGCCGTACTGCAGGTCCAGCAGCCGCGACCGCACCCCGGCGGTGACCGGCCCCGTCCCGCCGTCTGCCATCACAACCTCACCGTCCGGCGACACCAGCCGCCCGAGCGGCGTGATGACGGCCGCGGTGCCGCACGCGAAGACCTCGCGGATCCGTCCCGACGCCGCACCGTCGCGCCACTCTTCGATGCCCACCCGGCGCTCCACCACCTCGTGGCCCTCGTCCCGCAGCAGCTCCAGCACCGAGTCTCGGGTGACGCCCTCGAGGATCGTGCCGGTCAACTCCGGCGTCACGACGCTGCCGTCGTCGAGGACGAAGTAGAGGTTCATGCCTCCCAGCTCCTCGACCCAGCGGTGCTCGACCGCATCCAGGAAGCACACCTGGTCGCAGCCGTTCGCGCTCGCCTCGACCTGCGCCGCGAGGCTGGCCGCGTAGTTCCCGCCGCACTTGGCCGCACCCGTCCCGCCCGGCGCGGCCCGCGTGTAGTTCGTGGACAGCCAGATCGACACCGGCTTGACCCCGCCGGAGAAGTACGGCCCGGCGGGCGAGGCGATCACGCAGTAGGTCACCTCGGCCGCGGGACGCACGCCGAGGAACGCCTCGGACGCATACATGAACGGCCGCAGGTAGAGGCTGGTCTCGCCGCCGCCCTCCGGTGAGGGGACCCACTCGACGTCGACGTCGACCAGCGCCCGCACCGACTCCACGAAGTCCTCGGTCGCCAGCTCGGGCAGGGCCAGCCGCCGAGCCGAGCGCTGGAACCGTGCCGCGTTCTGGTCCGGCCGGAACGCCCAGACCGACCCGTCGGCGTGCCGGTACGCCTTGAGTCCCTCGAAGATCTCCTGCGCGTAGTGCAGGACCGCCGACGAGGGGTCCAGCTGCAGCGGCCCGTACGGACGGACCTGCGCGTCGTGCCAGCCGTCGGACGCCGTCCAGGTGACCGTGACCATGTGGTCGGTGAACGACTTGCCGAAGCCCGGCGTCGCCAGGATCTGCGCCCGCTGCTCGGCCGGCAGCGGCTCGTCGTTGCGCTTGATGACGAAGTCGAGGGCCATGGTGCGAAGGTACCGCAGCGATCAGCCGGCCACGGCCGCGGCCAGAGCGTCCCCGACCTCGCTGGTGGAGCGCGACGCCGCCCCCCCGCGTGCCGCGAGATCGGCTGCCACGGCGTCGTCCACGCGGCGCGCGGCCTCAGCCAGGCCCAGGTGCTGCAGCAGCAGCCCCACCGACAGCACGGTCGCCGTCGGGTCGGCCAGGCCCCGGCCGGCGATGTCCGGCGCGGAGCCGTGCACGGGCTCGAACATGCTGGGGACCGACCGGTCCGGGTTGATGTTGCCGCTGGCGGCCAGCCCGATGCCGCCGGCCACCGCGGCCGCGAGGTCGGTGATGATGTCGCCGAACAGGTTGTCGGTGACCACGACGTCGAACCGCGACGGGTCCGTGACCAGGAAGATGGTCGCCGCGTCGACGTGCAGGTAGTCGGTCGTGACCTCGGGGAAGTCCCGCCCGACGGCCTCGACGGTGCGCCGCCACAGGTGGCCGGCGTACGACAGGACGTTGTGCTTGTGCACGAGGGTGAGCTTGCGCCGCGGCCGAGCCTGAGCGCGGGCGAACGCGTCACGGACGACGCGCTCGACCCCGAAGGCGGTGTTCACGCTCACCTCGGTTGCCACCTCGTGCGGCGTCCCGACGCGCAGCGCGCCACCGTTGCCGGTGTATGGCCCCTCGGTGCCCTCCCGGACGACGACGAAGTCGACCTCGCCGGGGTCGGCGAGCGGCGTGCGGACGCCGGGGTAGATCTTGGCCGGGCGAAGGTTGACGTAGTGGTCCAGCTCGAACCGCAGCCGCAACAGCAGACCCCGCTCCAGCACTCCGCTCGGCACACCTGGGTCGCCGACAGCCCCGAGCAGGATCGCGTCGTGCCCTCGGATCTCGTCCAGCACCGAGTTCGGAAGGGTCTCGCCGGTGGCGTGCCAGCGCCGCGCGCCGAGGTCGTACTCGGTGAGCGAGAACTTCGCCCCCTCGCGGGCCGCGGCAGCCTCCAGCACCTTCAGGCCCTCGGCCACCACCTCGGTGCCGATGCCGTCGCCGGGGATCACGGCGAGCGAGAACGACGAGGGTGCGGGGCTGGTCGCAGCGGTGGTCTGTGCGTTCTGGGCCATGCCGCCAGCCTAGGCCGCCGTCCCACATAGCGGTCCCCCGGTCTCACGAGGCGAACGCGCAACGGGCGGACGCACGAGGGGCGGCCCCGGCCACGGCCGGGACCGCCCCAGGGGCGTGCAGAGCTCAGTAGGCAAGCTCGGTGGTCGACGACTCAGTCGTCGCTGTGGCCCTGGTCCCGCAGGTCCATCGACTCCTGCAGGGCACGACGGGCGTACAGCTCTGCCTCGGTCATGGCGATCCTTCGTCCGGTACGTCGGGACGCCGCCACAGGTGGGCGGCACGGCGCCCAGTCCACGACCACCGCGGGGTCACCGCGCTGCGTGCCTGGCGCCCGGAACCCGGGGGACGATCGCCGGCTCCGTGCTCCGGTTGCTGAGGCTACTCGGACGTCCAGGTACCGGCCACGGCAACGCCGAGATCCCGGCCAACGCCGAGCTCCGTCCCAACGCCGAGCTTTGTGCCAACGCCGAGATCCGTGCCAACGCCGAGCTCAGTGGCCGCGGTCCGAGCACCGAACAACGAGAAAGCCGACGTCAGCGCGCGGCCGTGCCCTCGGTGTAGTCGTCGCTCGAGGACTTCACCCACGCCATCAGGCCCCGCAGCTCGCGGCCGGTGGCCTCGATCGGGTGCTGCTCACCCTCGGCGCGCAGCCGCTTGAACTCCGGCGCACCGGCGTCCTGGTCCTCGATGAACCGGCGGGCGAAGGTGCCGTCCTTGATGTCGGCCAGGACGTCCTGCATCCGGGCCTTCACGGAGTCGTCGATCACCCGCGGCCCGGAGACGTAGTCGCCGTACTCGGCGGTGTCCGAGACGCTCCAGCGCTGCTTGGCGATGCCGCCCTCGTACATCAGGTCGACGATGAGCTTGAGCTCGTGCAGACACTCGAAGTACGCGACCTCAGGTTGGTACCCGGCCTCGGTCAGCACCTCGAAGCCCTGCTGCACCAGCCGGGACATGCCGCCGCAAAGCACGGCCTGCTCGCCGAACAGGTCGGTCTCGGTCTCCTCGGTGAAGGTGGTCTTGATGCCGCCGGCCCGCAGCCCGCCGAGCGCCTTCGCGTAGGCCAGGGTGAGCGGCCAGGCCTTGCCGGACGCGTCCTTCTCCACCGCGACGAGCACCGGGACGCCGCGGCCGTCGGAGAACTCGCGGCGGACCAGGTGACCCGGCCCCTTCGGGGCGATCATCACGACGTCGACGCCCTCGGGGGCGGTGATGTAGCCGAACCGGATGTTGAAGCCGTGCCCGAAGACCAGCGCGTCGCCGTCCTGCAGGTTCGGCTGGATCGCCTCCGCGTACACGTGCCGCTGGACGTGGTCCGGCGTCAGGATGACGATGACGTCGGCCTCGGCGGCCGCCTCGGCGGGCGGAACGACCCGCAGGCCCTCCGCCTCGGCCTTGGCGCGGCTGCGGCTGCCCTCGGGCAGGCCGACCCGGACGTCGACGCCCGAGTCGCGGAGATTGAGGGCGTGGGCGTGGCCCTGGCTGCCGTAGCCGATGACCGCGACCTTCCGGTCGGACAGGGCGGACAGGTCGGCGTCGGAGTCGTAGTACATCTCGGCCACGGTTGGGCTCTCCTTCGAGGGAATGTGTCGTCGTACGTAACGGAAAGGTGGTTCAGGCCGAGCGCAGCGCCCGGTCGGCCATGCTGCGGGGGCCGCGGGCGACAGCGACCATCCCGGACTGCACGATCTCGCGGATGCCGAACGGCTCCAGCACGCGCAGCAGCGCCGCGAGCTTGTCGACGTTGCCGGTGGCCTCGATCGTGACGGCGTCCGGTGAGACGTCGACCACCTTCGCCCGGAACAGCTGCACGGTCTCCAGGACGTGGGAGCGGGTCTGCAGGTCGGCCCGCACCTTGACGAGCATCAGCTCGCGCTGCACGGACGCCTGGGGCTCGAGCTCGACCACCTTGAGCACCTCGACCAGCTTGTTCAGCTGCTTGGTCACCTGCTCGAGCGGCAGGTCCTCGACGTCGACGACCACGGTCATCCGGGAGATGTCGTGGTGTTCGGTGGGGCCCACCGCGAGCGAGTCGATGTTGAAGCCGCGGCGGGAGAACAGCCCGGCGATGCGAGCGAGGACGCCGGGCTTGTCCTCCACCAGGACGGAGAGCGTGTGCTTGGACACCGGCTCAGTCCTCCCGGTCCCACGTGGGGCTCATGCCGCGCGCGAACTGGATCTCGTCGTTGGACAGGCCCGCGGCGACCATCGGCCAGACCATCGCGTCGCGGTGGACGACGAAGTCCACGACCACCGGGCGGTCGGTCACGGCCATCGCCGCCTCGATGGTGGCGTCCAGGTCCTCCGGCCGCTCGCAGCGCAGCCCGACGCAGCCGTACGCGTCCGCCATCTTCACGAAGTCCGGAATCCGCCGGGCCGCCCCGGTGTGCAGGTCGGTGTTGCTGTAGCGCTCGCCGTAGAACAGCGTCTGCCACTGCCGCACCATGCCGAGGCTGGAGTTGTTGATGACCGCCACCTTGATCGGGATCTCGTTGATCACGCAGGTGGCGAGCTCCTGGTTGGTCATCTGGAAGCAGCCGTCGCCGTCGATGGCCCAGACCGTGCGGTCCGGCAGGCCGGCCTTGGCCCCCATCGCGGCCGGAACCGCGTAGCCCATCGTCCCCAGGCCACCGGAGTTGATCCAGGTGTTCGGCCGCTCGTAGTCGATGAACTGCGCGGCCCACATCTGGTGCTGGCCCACGCCGGAGGCGAAGATCGTGTCCGGCCCGCTGATCTGGCCGAGCCGGGCGATCACCTGCTGCGGCGACAGGGAGCCGTCCTCCGGCTCGTCGTACCCGAGCGGGTAGGTCCGCCGCCACTCGTCCACCTCGCGCCACCAGGCCGCGTAGTCGCCGGTGTGGCCGGCCGAGCGCTCGCTCTCGAGTACGGCGACGAGCTCGCGGATCACCTCGCGGGCGTCGCCGACGATCGGGACGTCCGCGGTCCGGTTCTTGCCGATCTCCGCGGGGTCGATGTCCGCGTGCACGATCTTGGCGTGCGGTGCGAACGTCGACAGCTGGCCGGTAACCCGGTCGTCGAAGCGCGCCCCGAGGCTCACGATCAGGTCGGAGCGCTGCAGCGCGGTGACCGCCGCCACCGTGCCGTGCATGCCGGGCATCCCGAGGTTGGCCGGGTGGCTGTCGGGCAGTGCGCCGCGTGCCATCAGGGTGGTGACGGACGGGATGTTGCTGAGGTCGACCAGCTGGCGCAGCTCCTCGCTGGCCTGGGCGCGGATCACACCGCCGCCGATGTAGAGCACCGGCCGCCGGGACTCCAGGATCAGCCGGGCCGCCTCCCTGACCTGCTTGCCGTGCGGCTTGGTCACCGGGTGGTAGCCGGCCAGCTCGACCTTGTCCGGCCAGACGAACTCCGTCGTGGCCTGCAGCGCGTCCTTACTGATGTCGACGAGCACCGGGCCGGGACGCCCCGTCCCGGCGATGTGGAAGGCCTCGGCGATGGCGCGCGGGATCTGCGCGGCGTCGGTCACCAGGTAGTTGTGCTTGGTGATCGGCATCGTGATGCCCCGGATGTCCGCCTCCTGGAAGGCGTCGGTGCCGATGGACGTGGACGCCACCTGGCCGGTGATCGCCACCATCGGCACCGAGTCCATGTACGCGTCGGCGATCGGCGTCACCAGGTTCGTCGCACCCGGCCCGGACGTCGCCATGCACACGCCCACCCGACCGGTCGCGGCGGCGTAGCCCTGGGCCGCGTGCCCCGCGCCCTGCTCGTGCCGCACCAGGATGTGCCGAACCTTCTCGGAGTCCAGCAGTGGGTCGTACGCCGGGAGGATCGCGCCGCCGGGGATGCCGAATACGACGTCGACGCCGACCTGCTCGAGCGAGCGGACGAGGCTCTGCGCCCCGGTCATCGTCGTCTTGGCCCGATTCGCGGTCGCCCGGCTGACCGCCCCGGCCACGTCGGACGGCGTCACAGTGGTCGCACCCACGCCATGCCCCTTCCTGCTGTTGTCTGAGCTGCGCTGCTGTGTGCTGCTGCCCCGATGGTCCGTCGCCTGCCGGTGCCGATCCCCGGCTCCAGTCCCGGAGAACAGTCCCCGGAGAACAGCGCCCGGAGAACTGTGCCCGGCCAACTGTGCCCAGCGAACACGGCCCGGAGACGAAAAAACCCCTCGGCCCGGTCGGGCACATCGAGGGGTCGCGCGCGGTCTCGGCTCAGACCGCGCGCCGCCGGACTACGAGGAGCGAGCGCATGCGCCCACCGTGCTCCCCGCCCCTTCGGGTGTCAACCGACACCTTCCGTCGTCTCGCCATCCGGGACGCAGGTCCATGAACTGGGACGCCCCGCAGTTCACCCCGATGGCGGACCACTCAGTCGCAGACCGCTCCCCCGGCGGCCGAGCCCACCAGCCGCGCGTACTTGGCGAGCACCCCGCGGGTGTGCTTGGGCGGCGGCGCCGTCCAGCCGGCCCGCCGCGTCGCCAGCTCTTCCTCCTCGACCAGCAGGTCAAGTCGGCCGTTCGCGACGTCCAGCCGGATCCGGTCGCCGTCGCGGACGAACGCGATCGGGCCGCCGTCCACCGCCTCCGGCGCCACGTGCCCCACGCACAGCCCGGTCGTGCCGCCGGAGAACCGCCCGTCGGTGAGCAGCAGCACGTCCTTGCCCAGGCCGGCGCCCTTGATCGCGCCGGTCACCGCGAGCATCTCCCGCATGCCCGGGCCACCCTTGGGCCCCTCGTAGCGGATCACGCAGACGTCGCCGGGGCCGAGCGTGCCGTCCTCGACCGCGTCCATCGCGGCCCGCTCACCATCGAAGACCCTTGCCGTGCCCTCGAAGACCGACTCGTCGAAGCCCGCCGACTTCACCACCGCCCCCTCCGGCGCCAGCGACCCCTGCAGGATCGTCAGGCCTCCGGTGCGGTGGATCGGCTCGGACATGGCCCGCAGGACCTTGCCGTCGACGTCCGGCGGCGACAGCTGGGCGAGGTTCTCCGCCATCGTGCGCCCGGTCACCGTCAGAACGTCCCCGTGCAGCAGGCCGGCGTCCAGCAGGGCCCGCATCACCACCGGGACGCCGCCGACGTGGTCGACGTCCTTCATGACGTACCGGCCGAACGGCTTGACGTCGGCCAGGTGCGGCACCTTCGCGCCGATCCGCCGGAAGTCCTCCAGGGTCAGCTCCACGTCGGCCTCGTGCGCGATCGCGAGCAGGTGCAGGACCGCGTTCGTGGACCCGCCGAACGCCATGACGACGGCCACCGCGTTCTCGAACGCCTCGCGGGTCAAGATCTGCCGGGCGGTGATGCCCTGCCGCAGCAGCTCGACCGCGGCCTGCCCGGACCGGCGGGCGAACCCGTCCCGCCGGCGGTCCGTGGCCGGCGGCGCGGCGCTGCCCGGGAGCGACATGCCCAGGGCCTCAGCCGCGCTCGCCATGGTGTTCGCCGTGTACATGCCACCGCAGGCGCCCTCGCCGGGGCAGATGGCGCGCTCGATCGCGTCGACGTCCTCGCGCGGGATCAGCCCACGGGCGCAGGCGCCCACCGCCTCGAACGCGTCGATGATCGTCACCTCGCGCTCGGTGCCGTCGCTGAGCTTGGCGATGCCCGGCAGGATCGAGCCGGCGTAGAGGAAGACGCTCGCCAGGTCCAGGCGGGCGGCCGCCATCAGCATCCCGGGCAGGGACTTGTCGCAGCCGGCGAGCAGCACCGAGCCGTCCAGCCGCTCGGCCTGCATCACGGTCTCGACGCTGTCGGCGATCACCTCGCGGGAGACCAGCGAGTAGTGCATGCCCTCGTGACCCATCGAGATGCC
>DATFPQ010000099.1:0-8382 GCA_035264765.1 Actinomycetales bacterium
GCGGCGACGAAGAAGGAGGCCGCCACGCTCCTGACGAACGCGGTGCGCTCCTACCAGAAGGCCAAGCTGGCCTGACCCGACCCAGCCCGGCGACACTCAGCCCGGCGACACTCAGCCCGGCGACGGGGCCCACCCGTCGCCGGGCGCTGAGGCGCTGAGCCGCGGGCCCGACGCCGGTCCGGGCCGATCAGGCCGACTCGCGGACCACCAGCTGGACGATGTCCGAGCCCGGACGCCGCGGCGCCGGCTCGCCGGCGAGCGCCCGGACGATGCCCTGCGCCACGCTCTCGGCGACCACCCGCATGTCGGTGGTCACCGTGGTGAGCGGCGGGTCCGCCAACGCGGCGGTCGGCACGTCGTCCACGCCCACGACCGCCAGGTCGTCGGGCGCCCGCAGGCCGCACACCCGCAGGCCCGCCAGCACGGCGAGCGCCACGTCGTCGTTGTAGGCGCAGACGCCGGTGACCACCGGGTCGAGAGCGCGCCACGACCGCACCGCCTCAGCGGCCCCGGCCGGGTCGAGGGGCACCGTGCGCACGTCCGGCTCAGGCAGCCCGAGCTCGGCGCATGCGTGCCGGACGCCGTCCAGCCGCGGCTCGGCGAAGGCCCGCACCCGTGGGTCGTCGGGCGCTGCGAAGCCCAGCCGCCGGTGCGCCTTCGCCGCGAGGTGCTCCGCCTGGAGCCGGCCGACCCGCTGCTGCGGGATGCCGAACTCCCCGGGGCGCCGCCGCGACCCGCCGAGCAGCGCGACGGAGACCTCGGTGCCGGCGGCACGCATGGCCCGCGCCTCGTCGTCCTCGAACTCCTCAAAGGCCAGGACCGCGGCGGGCGTGATCGTGCGCCAGACCTCGCTCACCGGCCGCGACACCCGGGCTCGCGGGTGCGCGACGAAGGTCAGGCCCTCGGCCGCCAACGCTGCAGAGAGGTGCTCCAGGAACGCACCCACGGTCGCCCCGATCGGCCAGTCCGGCAGCAGGCACAGCACGATGTCGGACCGCCCGCTGCGCAGCGCCCGCGCCGCGGCCGAGGGTGCGTACCCCAGCTGCGCCGCCGCATCGAGCACCCGCTGCCGCGTGGCTTGCGGGATCTTCTGGCCCGGGGTGTCGTTCAGCACGTAGCTGACCGTGGCCCGGGACAGACCGGCCGCCCGGGCGACGTCCGCACTCGTGACGCGGCGTGATCGTCCGTCCAGCATCTCTGCACCCCTTCACGCAGCAGTTCTTGCCAACGGTCGAAGTCTCGCTCTAGGTTACTTACACGCGCAACCTAAGGAGTCAGTGACACAGGCAGCGACATGCCAGCGGCGTCCGCAACAGCGACGACACCAGGCCCGCGGCTCCTCCCGCCGTTCGTGGGAGCCTTGCTGCTCGGTGATCCCCCCAAGAGTTCCCCGCTGCTACACCTGGCCGCGGCAGCCCTGACGTCCGTGGGCGCCCGGCCATCCTGCCCGTCGGAAAGGTGAAGGAATGACGACAACGGCCCAGCAGGCCACCGCGAGCGAGTACCAGGACCTCATCGATCGGCTCAACCTGCCGACCAAGGTCCGGCTGCTGACCGGGGCGACGACGTTCACGCTTGCGCCCGAGGACTCCATCGGGCTGGGTGAGCTGCGGCTCTCCGACGGTCCGACCGGAGTGCGGGGACTGAAGTTCTCCGGCGGCCGCACCGTGGCGCTGTTCCCCAACGCCACGCTCCTGGCCTCGTCCTGGAGCGAGGACACGACCGAGGAGGTCGGCCGGCTGCTGGCCGAGGAGGCCCTCGCCCAGCAGATCCACGTGGTCCTCGGGCCGACCATCAACCTGCACCGGTCCACGCTCGGAGGCCGGCTGTTCGAGGCCTACTCCGAGGACCCGCTGCTCACCGGCAAGCTGGCGGCCGCGTACGTACGGGGGATGCAACGAAGCGGCGTCGGCGCCTGCCTGAAGCACCTGGTGGCCAACGAGTCCGAGACCGCCCGCAACACGATGAACAGCGTCGTCGACGAGGCCACGCTGCGTGAGCTGTACCTGCTGCCCTTCGAGATCGCGGTCGAGGAGGCGGACGCCTGGTCGGTGATGTCGGCCTACAACGACGTCAACGGGGTGCCGGCCACCGAGCACCACCACGTGGTCAACGAGATCCTGAAGGGTGAGTGGGGCTACACCGGCCTGGTGATGTCGGACTGGTTCGCGACCAAGAGCGCCGGGCCGGCCGCCAACGGCGGCCTCGACCTGGTGATGCCCGGCCCGGGAGGTCCGTGGGGCGAGAACCTGGTGCGCGCGGTCGAGGCCGGCGAGGTCGCCGAGTCCGTCGTCGACGACCACCTGCGCCGGCTGCTCCGGCTGGCCGACCGGGTGGGCGCACTGGGCACGCTCCGGGACTACCCCACCGACCTGCCCGCGCCGGACAGCCCGGAGCGCAAGGAGCAGCTCACCCGGCTGGCCGCGACAGCCATGACGGTGCTGACCAACGGCGGCGAGTCGCTTCCCCTGCGCCGCGACACCACGGTGGCGCTGGTCGGCCGGCACGCGGTCGACACCATCGGGATGGGCGGTGGGTCGGCGCAGGTCAACGCGCCGTACCAGGTCAGCGTCGCCGACGGGCTGCGGGCGCTGCTCGGAGACGACCGCGTCACCGTCACCGACGGCGTGGAGGTCCGTACCCGGCCGGTGCCCGCCCGGGCCGGGTTCGTCAGCGACCCCGAGAGCGGCCGGCCCGGCGTCCGGATCACGATTCTGGACGCCGCGGGGGACGTTCTCGAGGAGCGCTTCCCGACCACGGCCACGACGGTGGTGGGCTTCGACGACGACTTCGAGGGCACGCCGCACACCGTGCGGTTCCGCGCGCGGGTGGACGCCGACGGGCCGGTCGAGCTGGGCGCCCTGGGTGCCGGGTCGTGGACCCTGCGGGTCGGCGACCGGACCGAGCGGTTCGGCCTGGCGGTGGCGGGCACCGGGTTCGGCGAGGAGATGCTCGCGCCCCCCGCCCGCACCGTGCGGGTCGAGCTCTCGGATCCGGCAGAGGTCGAGGCGGAGGTGGTGCTCCAGGCCACGGACGAGGGCAGCGGCCTGGGAGCCGCCGGCCTGTTCGGACTGATCGCCCGGCCGGCTCCCCGGCCGGAGGACGACGTCATCGCCGAGGGCGTGCGCGCGGCGGCCGAGGCGGACGTCGCGGTGGTGGTCGTCGGCCTGACCGAGGAGCAGGAGACCGAGGCTGTCGACAAGTCCACGCTGCGGCTCCCCGGTGCCCAGGACCGGCTGGTCAGCGCCGTCGCCGCCGTCGCGCGGCGCACCGTGGTCGTCGTCAACGCCGCCACACCGGTGCTCATGCCGTGGCGGGACGAGGTGGACGCCATCCTCTGGGCGGGGCTGCCCGGGCAGGAGGCCGGCCACGCCATCGCGGCCGCGCTGGTCGGCGAGATCGAGCCCGCGGGGCGGCTGGTCACCACCTTTCCGGTGGACGACGGCGCCGCGCCGGCCTGGTCGGTGACGCCGGTCGACGGCGACCTGCCCTACACCGAGGGCACCTTCATCGGGTATCGCGGCCACCACGCCGGCATCGCACCAGCGCCCGCGTTCTGGCTCGGACACGGTTTGGGCTACTCCACCTGGGAGTACGCCGACGCGACGGTCACCGAGGGCGCCGGCGCGCCCGCCGTCCGGGTCACGGTCACCAACACCGGCTCCCGGCCCAGCCGAGAGGTGGTTCAGGTCTACTTCGAGCCGGACGACGAGAGCGAGCCGATCCGGCTGGTGGGCTGGCGTGCCGTCGCGGCGACGCCCGGCCAGCAGGTCGACGTCGAGGTCGTGGCAGACCGGCGGCTGTGGCGCAGCTGGGACTCCGCCGCCGGCGCCTGGCGCCAGCTGCCGGACGCCGGACGGCTGCTCGTGGCGCGTGGCCTCGGCGACGTGCGCGCGGCGCTGCCGATCGGCGAAGGCTGACGGCGACGCTGCCGATCGGCGAAGGCTGACCGCGACGCTACCGCTCGGCGAAGGGCTGATCGCGACGATGCGAATCGGCTCGCCGTCAGGCGCCGCCGAGCTGCTCCACCGGGACGGGCCGTCCGAGCAGGTACCCCTGAGCCAGCGGGCAGCCGAGCTCGCGCAGTCGCGCCAGCTGGGTGGCCGTCTCGACGCCCTCGGCCACGACGTCGATGTCGAGCGCCGAGCCGAGCCCGACGATGGCCGCGACGATCGCGTCGTCCTCAGGGTCCTCACCCACCCCACTCACGAACGAGGTGTCGATCTTGAGCTGGGTCACCGGGAGCCGCTTGAGGTACAGCAGGCTGGAGTAGCCGGTGCCCAGGTCGTCGATCGAGATGCCGACACCCAGCTGGCGGAGCCGGCTCAGCCGGTCCAGCAGCCCCGGGGCGTCCTCCATCAGGACGCTCTCGGTGATCTCCAGGCACAACCGCTCCCCCGGCAGGCCGGCCTCGTCCAGGGCCGACGCGACCACCCGGGGCAGTGCCGGGTCGAGCAGCTGGCGGGCCGAGATGTTCACCGAGACGATCGTGTCGTCGGCGGTCGCGGTGGCGGCGTCCCGGCAGGCCACCCGCAGCACCTGGGCACCCAGGTCGACGATCAGGCCGGCGTCCTCGGCGACCGGGATGAACTCGGCCGGCGGGACGCGCTCCCCGTTCGGCAGCGTCCAGCGCACCAGTGCCTCTACACCGTGCAGCGCGCCGTCGTCCACGCGCAGCTGCGGCTGGTAGTGCACCTCCAGTGCGCCGGCCGCCACGGCGGCGCGCAGGTCGCGCTCCAGGTGCCAGGTGCGGCTGCTGAGCGTGTGCAGGTCGCGGTCGAAGACCTCCACCCGCGCCCGCCCGCGCGACTTGGCGCGGTACATCGCCATGTCCGCGTCGCGCAACAGGTCGAGCGCGTGCGGGACCACCGGCGCGGCCGGCGTGGCCACGGCGACTCCCACGCTGATCGAGATGCGCAGCTCGGTGCCACCGACCCGCAGCGGCGCCGACATCGCCCGCACCAGGGCGTTGCCGACCTCCATCGCCTGCTCGGTGCCGGCCACGTCCGCGAGCAGGACCACGAACTCGTCACCGCTCAGCCGCGCGACGGTGGCGTTTTCCGGAGCGGCCGACCGCAGCCGGCGGCCGACCGTGACGAGCAGCTCGTCACCGCTGGCATGGCCGAGCGTGTCGTTGACCGGCTTGAGCCGGTCGACGTCGCAGAACAGCAGCGCGACCTGCCGCCCGGCGGCGACGCCGGCCAGCGCCCGTTCCGTGTGCTCCAGCAGCAGCGTGCGGTTCCCCAGGCCGGTCAGCGGGTCCTCACGCGCCTGGCGCCGCAGCGCCCGGTCTATCTGGTGCCGCTCGACGGCGACCGTCGCCAGCCCGGCCACCAGCTCCAGGCGGCGCTGCTCGAGGGCGTCCGGGCCGCCGCTGCGTGAGACGTAGCAGGACAGAACCCCCAGGACGGCGCCGTCCCGGTCCTGCAGCGGCTGACACCACGCGCTGCGGACCCCCATCCGCGCGGCGAGCGCCCGGAAGGGGACGGTGCGGGGGTCCGCCGGCACCTCGGCGACCACCAGCCGGCCCTCCGCGGCGGCGCTGCCGCACACGCCTCCCGCGCTCCCCAGGGCGAGGCGCTGACCGGCCCGGATCATCTCCAGGGGCATGCCCGGCCCGGCCACGAAGTCGAGGGCCGCGCGTGCCTCGTCCATCAGGTGCACGGCCGCGACCGCACCGTCCAGGGCCAGCTCCGCCAGCCGCGCCACGTCCCCGAGGGTGACCGCAAGCGGCTGCCCTCGGACCACCGCCTCGAGCAGGGCCGCCTGCCCCTGCTGCAGGTCGGCTGCCACGGCGCGCTCCGCCCTGAGCGCGTCCTGATCCTGGTGCAGCGACCGCACCTCCCGCACCCGCCCGACGTAGCACCTGCGCCCGTCCACTTCGACCAGCGAGCTGGTGACCAGAGCGCGGACCACACCGCCGTCCGGACGCAGGTATCGCTTGACCGTGCTGCGCTCACGAGTCGGTGCCTCAGCCAACAGCTCCAGCTCGCGCCGGCACATCTCGACGTCGTCCGGATGCGAGATGGCCTCCCAGGTGGTGCCGACCAGGTCCTCGGCGGACCGCCCGAGCAGCGCGCACAGCGCCGGGTTGGCGCGCAGGAAGCGCCCGTCCATCGTCACGACGCTCTGCCCGACCGCGCTCTGCAGGAAGGCCGCCTCGACGGCGCCCGTGGCAAGGACCGCATCGTCGCTCGCACCGAGCGGTTCTGTGAACAAGTGGCTGGACGTGGCCGCCGGACGCGCAGGCGCCATGGTGGTCCTCCTTCTCCGCGTCGGCCGTAGGGTCACCCACGCGAGACCGGATCCCTGACCGTACCGGCCTTGCCCTCGGGGAAGCTCGGGGGCATTCCCCGATGCGCGCGACGCCCCCGGCGGCCCACTCTGGACCTTGTCGCACCACTCCCTATCCGAGGAGCACCTCTAGTGAACGAGATCCACGACCGATTCCGCCAGCAGGGCCTGGTCAGGCCGCGCGACCGCGTGCTCGGTGGCGTCTGCGCCGGTCTCGGCCGCCGCTTCGGCATCAACCCCTGGCCGGCCCGGCTGCTGTTCCTGCTCATCCTGATGATCGTCCCCGGCAGCCAGATCCTGGTCTACCCGTTGCTCTGGGTCCTCATGCCCTCGGAGCAGCCGGTGGCTCCGTGGTCCCCGCCGGCTCCGCCGTCGGCGCCGTGACCGATGGACCGAGCGGAAAGGTGGCCAGCCGCTCGTAGCGGACGGCGGCGCCGAGGTGCGAGCGGACCAGGTGCACCTCGGCCGCCGTCCAGGTCGGCCCGGCGTAGTCCGTGAGCGCGGCCACCGCGGGTCGCAGGTCCGTCCTGGGGTCGCGACCACGGGCCACCGTCAGGTGCGGTCGGTAGGGCCGGTCCTCGACCGGGATGCCGACCCGGCGGCTGCCGGCGGCCACCGAGTCGGCCAGCCGCCCGACGTCCGCCACGGCACCGCGCAGACCGATCCACAGGACCCGGCTGCCGAAGCGTCCGGCCCCCGCGAGCTGCAGCGTCATGGGTTGGTGCCGGGAGGCCGCGCGGGCGAGCCGGACGCACAACGGGTCGACGCGACCGGCATCGACCTGGCCGAGGAACGCCAAGGTCAGGTGCCATCGCTCGGCGGGCACCCAGCGCAGCCACGGCCGGTCCCTGCTCACCCCCTGCACCGCCTCGGCCAGGTCCTGGACGACCACGGCTGGGGCGTCCAGGGCCACGAACAGCCGCAGGCCGGGCGCGCTCACCGCAGCGGCACGAACCGGTAGTGGCCGGTGGCCTCCACGGTGGGCTCGGCCCCCGGCGTCCGGCGGACGACGAGCATCCGGCCCGCCACCGGGACGACCATGACCCCCGGCTCGCCGAGCTGCCCGCAGAGCTCGCCGGGCAGCTCAGCGGCCTGGGCCGAGACCAGGATCCGGTCGTACGGGGCGTCCTCCGGCCAGCCCAGCACCCCCGGCCGGGCGGTGCGGACCACGACGTCGCCCCGGCCGGCGCTCACCAGGTTGGACCGGCCCCACTCCGCCAGCTCCTCCTCCAGCTCCACGCCGACGACCGAGCCGTCCGGTCCGGTCAGCCAGTCCAGCAGAGCGGTCGTCCAGCCGGAGCCGCAGCCGACGTCGAGCACATGCTGGCCAGGTCGCACGTCGAGCAGCTCCAGCATCCGGCGCACGGTGGACGGCTGCGAGTTGGTCTGGCCGTGGCCGATGGGCAGCGGCTGGTCGAGGTCGGCGTAGTCCCGCTGCGCCGCCGGCAGGAACAGCCGGCGTGGCACCGCCCGCAGCGCGGCGTCGACGCGCCCGAACGCATCCGGCCCCTCCACCCGTCCAGTTTGCTCCTGTCCCCCGCCGTCGGTCGGTGTGCAGTGCCGGTTCTCGCAGGGGAACCTGGGGGGAGTCCCGCTCGTCCCTCGAGCAACGACGCACGGATTGGACCGTCATGGGTTTCCTCGACAGGCTTCTCGGACGCCCGGAGCGCCCGGCTCGGCATCAGGGCTATCGGCAGGTCTACCGGCAGGACTCCCAGCAGGGATACCCGCCCGAGTACGAGCAGGGCTACCGGACCGCCCGGCCCGACACCGACCGGGGCGCACAGGGCGACGCCGACGACCGGGCCGTCGCCCGCTACCGCTACCTGCTGCGCACCGCGCCGCCGGAGACCATCGAGCAGGCGCACGCCGAGGCGTTCGCCCAGCTGACGCCCGAGCAGCGCCGCCAGGTGCTCGCCGAGCTCGGCCGCGACCTGCCGCCGTCCGAGCGCTCGACGCAGGACGATCCGCGCTCGCTCGCCCGGATGGCCACCCGCGCGGAGCTGCGCCAGCCCGGCACCCTCGAGCGGGCCTTCGGTGGCAGCCGAATGGGCGGCCTTGGCATGGGCGGCATGGGCGGCATGGGCG
>DATFPQ010000100.1:0-2147 GCA_035264765.1 Actinomycetales bacterium
AGCCGACTGAAGGCGGGCAGGTAGTGCGAGCGGGAGAGGACGTTCACCGAGTCGATCTGGACGACGGCCAGCCGCTCGGTGAGCCTCCGCAGCTGTCGCGTGCCCACCGCGCCCGAGGGTCGGGGCTCGGCGAAGCCCTGCGCAGCCAGCGCGACGCGCCGGGCAAGGGCGGCCGGCAGTCGCTCGACGTCCGGGGCGCTCACGGACCCGATCCTGCCTGGCGGGTACGACACTCCCCAGGTCAGGCGGGCTCGATGGGCGAAGCGCCCTCGCGCACGGTCGGCACCGGAGACCGCCGTCCCCGCGACTCGGCGGTGATGACGAAGGCGACGGCGGCGATGATGACGGCGCCTCCCACGAGCACGTTCGCGGTGAGCGGCTCGGCCAGGAACAGCGATCCCAGCACGACCGCGACAGCGGGGTTCACGTACGCGTAGGTGGTCGCGAGCGACAGCGGCGCGCGGGCGAGCAGCCAGACGTAGGCGCTGTAGCCGACCACGCTGCCGACCACGACCAGGTAGCCGAACGCGATCCAGGCCGACGGCCGCGCAGCACCGAGGTCCAGCCGGCCCCATTCGCCGCCGAGCGAGCCCAGGACGACCATCGCCGTCCCGCCGACCGCCATCTCGACGACGGTCGTGACGAAGGGGTCGACAGGCATCGGCCTGCGGGTGGCCAGCACGGTGCCGCAGGACCACAGGATCGAGGAGAGACAGACCAGCAGGAGCGGCCCGAGCGCGGCCGCGCCCTGCACTCCTGGCAGCAGGAGGACGGCTACCCCCACCAGTCCGACGAGCAGACCGCCCACGGTGGCGGCCGACGGCCGATCCCGCAGCAGGGCGCGCAGCAGGACCACCCACAGCGGCGTCCCGGCGATGAGCAGCGCGGCCATGCTGGAGTCGACGTCCTGTTCCGCCACCGCGACCAGCCCGTTGCCGCCCACCAGCAGGAAGAGGCCACACACGGCCGCGGTGACGAGCTGGGTGCCCGTCATCCGGAAGGCCGGACGCCCGCGCGAGACGAGGAGGACCACCGTCAGGATCGACCCGGCCAGCAGGAAGCGGCCGCCCATCGCCAGGAACGGCGGGATGCTGCCGACGACGTACTTGATCGCCAGGTAGGTCGAGCCCCAGACGAGATAGACGGTGCCGAGGGCGACCAGGACGCCGGCGGTGACGGGGCGCTCCGGCGCCCCGGAGGCGGGCTGGAGTCGAGGCGCGGTACGGGTCACACATGGATTGCACCACCCGCCGTCGGAGGGGCCGACCGGGGCCTCCCCGCGCCGACCTAGGCTGCCGGAATGACTTCCGCGTCGCCGTTCCCCCGCGCCTCGGGCACGGCCGACGCGTCCGTCCGACCGGCACTGCCCGACGACGCCGCGGGGATCGCCCGGATCCAGGTCGTCACCTGGCGCACGGCCTACCGCTCGGTCCTGCCGGCGGCCGTCCTTGACGACTGGGACGAGGACGCCGCGACGCGCACCTGGCACGCCGCGATCACCGCACCCCCGACTCCGGGGCACGGCGTCCTGGTGGCGTTGGAGAAGAACACCCTCGTCGGGTTCGCGGCCTTCGGGCCGGCGGAGCTGACCGCCGACGAGCGCCAGGACCCGGCCGGCGCGACCACGGAGGTCTCGACGCTGCTGGTCGAGCCCCGGTGGGGACGCCGCGGCCACGGCAGCCGACTGCTGTCCGCGGTCGCCGACCTGGCCGAGAGCTCCGGCGCCGCGCGCCTGCAGGTCTGGCTGCTCGAGGACGACCAGGTGTCGACCGGCTTCTACGAGTCGGCCGGCTGGGCGCCGGACGGCTGGGCCCGCACCCTGGACACCGGCGACGTGCCGTTGCGCGAGGTCCGCTGGCACGCACTGCTGGGACCGGAAAACATGACCGCAGAGGGGACGACGTGAGCTTCGAGGGCTTTCCGGACGAGGGTCTGGTCTTCTACGAGGGCCTGGAGGTCGACAACTCGAAGACGTACTGGACGAGCCACAAGTCCGACTACGACACCTTCGTCAAGGCCCCGCTCACCGCCCTGCTCGACGAGCTCGCGCCGGAGTTCGGGACGGCGAAGATCTTCCGGCCGTACCGCGATGTCCGGTTCAGCAACGACAAGACGCCTTACAAGACCCACCAAGGCGCGGTGATCCA
>DATFPQ010000101.1:0-2209 GCA_035264765.1 Actinomycetales bacterium
GACGACATCGACGGAACGCAGATCGCGGACAACCAGGGCGAGACGGTCACGTTCGGCCTGGACGGCGCGACGTACGAGATTGACCTGACGAGCCAGAACGCCAAGCAGCTGCGTGATGCGGTGCAGTTCTACGTTGCGAACGCGCGGCGCGTCAGCGGTGGCCGAGGCCGTCCCGCCGGTTCGCCCAACGTACCGACCCAGCGCCGGGCCGGGTCTTCCTCGGCGAAGCGGAAGCCCGAGGAGACGAGGGCGATCAAGGAGTGGGCCAGGGCCAACGGTCACAAGGTGGCAGAGCGCGGCCGGATCTCCCAAAGCGTCCTCGAGGCGTACGACGCAGCCCCCTTAGCCTCGATCCACCGATGATCTTGGCTTGGTGAGCGTGGCGTAACGCGGAGATGCCCTTGCGTGGCAGCAGGATCGGGATTGCTGAGGTCCTGATCTGACCGCCGACGAAAGGGCATCTCGCGGATGCGACTGTCTCACACTGGGCCGGTGGGTGCGGCGAGCTTCGACGAGCCGAATTTGGTGTCGGCGTCCGGGCTCGTCCCGGTGATGCGGCTTGCCGCCGACGCCGGGCTGGACGCGCTGGCCGGCGACCTGCTGAGCGTGCCGACGGACAAGGGGGCGAACGCCGGCGGGAAGGTGTCCGCGCTGGTCGCCGGGATGGTCGCCGGCGCCGACAGCATCGATGACCTGGCGCTGCTGCGGCACGGCGCGATGGGCCGGGTGTTCGACCGCCTCTACGCCCCGTCGACGCTGGGGTCGTTCCTGCGGGCGTTCACCTTCGGCCACGTCCGCCAGCTCGACGCGGTCGCCACCCGGTTTCTGGGCGGGCTGGCCGCTCGCGCCCCGGTGCTGCCCGGGCTGGCCGGGACGGTGCTGGTCGATGTCGACGACTCAATCGTGCAGGTGCACGGGTACGCCAAGCAGGGCGCGGGCTTCGGGTACTCCGGGGTGCGCGGGCTGAACATGCTGCTGGCGACCGCGAGCACCGCGCAGGCGGCGCCGGTGGTCGTCGCGCAGCGGCTGCGGAAGGGCTCGTGCGCCTCCCCGCGCGGGGCGAAGCGGCTGGTCGCCGACGCGCTCAAGACCGTGCGGTCGCTGCGCGCGGCCACGGCCACGGGCCAGGACACGGCGACCGGGCAGGTGCTGCTGCGGGCCGACTCGGCGTTCTACGGCGCCCCGACCGTCACGGCGGCGGTGCGCGCCGGTGCCCGGGTCTCGGTAACCGTCCGGATGGACCCCAAGGTCAGGGCCGCGATAGCGACGATCCCGGACCAGGCCTGGACGGCGATCGAGTACACCGACGCCGTCTACGACGAACAGGCCCGGCGGTGGATCTCCCGCGCCGAGGTCGCCGAGGTTCCCTTCACCGCGTTCGCCTCGCGCAGGCGTGCCGAGCAGGTCGCCGGACGGCTGGTCGTGCGACGCATCCCGGACCTCAACGCCCCGGCGAACCCCGATCAGGCGTCGCTGTTCGAGCTGTGGCGGTTCCATGCGTTCTTTACGACCAGCGACCCCACGAACCTGGACACCGTGGCCGCGGACAAGACTCACCGCGCCCACGCGATCATCGAGCAGGTCAACGCCGACCTGAAAAACGCCGCGCTGGCGCACCTGCCGTCCGGCAAGTTCACCGCGAACAGCGCCTGGCTGGTCTGCGCGGTCATGGCGTTCAACCTCACCCGCGCCGCCGCCAGCCTCGCCGGCGGCGCGCTCACCAAGGCCACCACCAGCACCATCCGCCGCACGCTGATCGCCGTCCCGGCGCGTGTGGCGTCCTCCGCCCGGCGGCTCACACTGCACCTGCCCGGAAACTGGCCCTGGCAACACGCGTGGACCCAGCTGTTCAGCCAGACCTGCGGGCCACCACGCACGACCACCTCCTGACCCCCGGCCGCACTGGCCCCGACCCAAGGACCCGGACAAGCCGACACCCAGGTCGGGGTTCAGCCACGCCCGCGGCCGTCGGTCACAAGACAAAAATCAACTACGTGTCAGGTCCCGGCCGATCGGTGGATCGAGGCTTAGGGCGTCGCGGAGGCTGTCGTGGGGAATGGTGATGATCAGGTTCGGGTTCAGCCCGCCGGACTTGCGCGGGTCGGCGGCCGCGGCCAGCCGCAGCACCTCACCGAACGCGTGCGCCCGGCGGGTGGCCGGGGGCCGGCGGTCCGGGCCGTCCTCGGCGGTGGGTCGGGGGGCGGCGCCG
>DATFPQ010000102.1:0-9470 GCA_035264765.1 Actinomycetales bacterium
CCCACACCCAGGCCCCCACCCGCACGCAGACCGAGATCCCCCGGAGGACTACACGGTGAGCAAGGTTCTGACCTCCCTTCCCGTCGGAGAGCGGATCGGCATCGCCTTCTCCGGCGGTCTCGACACGTCCGTGGCCGTGGCGTGGATGCGCGAGAAGGGGGCCGTGCCGTGCACGTACACCGCGGACATCGGCCAGTACGACGAGCCGGACGTGCAGGGCGTGCCGACGCGTGCCCTGCAGTACGGCGCCGAGCTGTCCCGCGCGGTCGACTGCCGGACCCTCCTGGTCGAGGAGGGCCTCGCCGCGCTGGCCTGCGGCGCCTTCCACATTCGCTCGGCCGGGCGCGCCTACTTCAACACCACCCCGCTCGGCCGGGCGGTGACCGGCACCATGCTGGTGCGCGCCATGCACGAGGATGGCGTGGACATCTGGGGCGACGGGTCGACGTTCAAGGGCAACGACATCGAGCGGTTCTACCGGTACGGCCTGCTGGCCAACCCGGCACTGCGCATCTACAAGCCCTGGCTGGACGCGGAGTTCGTCGAGGAGCTCGGCGGCCGCGCCGAGATGAGCCAGTGGCTGACCGAGCGCGGGCTGCCCTACCGGGACAGCCAGGAGAAGGCGTACTCCACCGACGCGAACATCTGGGGCGCCACCCACGAGGCGAAGACCCTGGAGCAGCTGGACGTGTCCCTGGAGTCGGTCGAGCCGATCATGGGCGTGAAGTTCTGGGACACGACCGTGGCCGTCGACCCCGAGGACGTGTCGATCCGGTTCGAGGCCGGCCGTCCGATCGCGGTGAACGGGCGGGACGTCACCGACCCCGTCGCGCTGGTGCACGAGGTCAACGCCATCGGCGGCCGGCACGGCATCGGCATGTCGGACCAGATCGAGAACCGGATCATCGAGGCGAAGTCCCGCGGTGTCTACGAGGCCCCTGGCATGGCCCTGCTCTGGATCGCCTACGAGCGCTTGCTCAACGCCGTCCACAACGAGGACACCATCGCCAACTACCACGCCGAGGGACGCCGGCTCGGCCGGTTGCTGTACGAGGGCCGCTGGTTCGACCCGCAGGCGCTGATGCTGCGCGAGTCGCTGCAGCGTTGGGTGGCCGGCCTCGTCACCGGCGAGGTGACGCTGCGGCTGCGCCGGGGCGAGGACTACTCGATCCTGCGCACCGAGGGTCCGGCGTTCTCCTACCACCCCGACAAGCTGTCGATGGAGCGCACGGCGAACGCCGCGTTCGGCCCGGTCGACCGGATCGGCCAGCTCACCATGCGCAACCTCGACATCGCGGACAGCCGGGCCAAGCTCGAGCAGTACGCCCAGTACAGCCGGTTGCTGGAGGACCGCGGCGAGCTGTTCAGCGGGATCGAGGTCGGAGGCGCCGAGCGGATCGCCGCCAACCCGGCCGTCCGCGAGTCCGAGGCGCTGGACGCCGCCGCCATGGAGACGGGTACCGACTGATGGCCGCGGACGCGGGAACCAGAGCCGGTGCGCTCTGGGGCGGCCGGTTCGCCGGCGGCCCCGCCGACGCCCTCGCCGAGCTGTCCCGCAGCACCCACTTCGACTGGCGCCTGGCCCGGCTGGACATCGCCGGGTCGCGCGCGCACGCGCGCGTGCTGCACGCGGCCGGGCTGCTGGACGACGACGCGCTCGCGGGCATGCTGGCGGCGCTGGACTCCCTCGACACGGATGTCGCGTCGGGTGCGTTCGGGCCGAGCCCGGACGACGAGGACGTGCACAGCGCGCTGGAGCGCGGGCTGATCGAGCGTGCGGGCGCGAACCTCGGTGGCCGGCTGCGGGCCGGGCGCTCGCGCAACGACCAGATCGCCACGCTGGTGCGGATGTACCTGCGCGAGCACGCCCGCGTGGTCGGCGGGCTGGTGCTCGACGTGGTCGAGGCGCTGATCGCGCAGGCCGACGGGAACCAGGGCGCCGCCATGCCAGGGCGCACGCACCTGCAGCACGCGCAGCCCGTGCTCCTGGCGCACCACCTGCTCGCGCACGCCTGGCCGTTGCTGCGCGACGTCGGCCGGCTGCTCGACTGGGACGAGCGGGCGGCCGCGTCGCCGTACGGCTCGGGGGCCCTGGCCGGATCGTCGCTCGGCCTGGACCCCGCCGCGGTCGCTCGCGAGCTCGGCTTCGACCGCCCGGTCGAGAACTCGATCGACGGCACCGCTTCGCGCGACGTCGTGGCCGAGTTCTCGTTCGTCACCGCGATGGTCGGGGTCGACGTCTCCCGGCTGGCCGAGGAGGTGGTCCTCTGGGCCACCAAGGAGTTCTCCTTCGTCACGCTTGACGACGCGTACTCCACCGGGTCGAGCATCATGCCGCAGAAGAAGAACCCGGACGTCGCGGAGCTGGCGCGTGGCAAGGCCGGGCGGCTGGTCGGTGACCTCACCGGCCTGCTGACGACGCTCAAGGGCCTGCCGCTCGCATACAATCGTGACTTGCAGGAGGACAAGGAACCGGTGTTCGACGCGGTCGACACCCTGGAGGTGCTGCTGCCCGCGGTCAGCGGCATGGTGGCGACCCTGCGGTTCCACACCGACCGGATGGCCGAGCTCGCGCCGCAGGGCTTCGCGCTCGCCACTGACGTCGCCGAGTGGCTGGTCCGCAGGGGCGTGCCGTTCCGCGTGGCGCATGAGGTGGCCGGCGCCTGCGTCCGCGAGTGCGAGCGGCGCGGCATCGAGCTGTGGGATCTCTCCGACGACGACCTCGTGGCCATCGCCCCCGAGCTGACGCCCGCCGTTCGCGAGGTGCTCACCGTCGAGGGGTCGCTCGCGTCCCGGGACGCCGTCGGGGGCACCGCCCCGGCGCGGGTCGCCGAGCAGCTGCTGGCCGCGCGCGGCGCGGTGGCCGACGCGCGAGCGTGGACGTCGGCGCCACCCTTCGCCTGAGCCCCCAGCTGCTCCACCAGGGCCGCGTTGCTCCCCCAGAGCCGGTGCAAGCGCTGCTGCCGGCGGCCCCCGTGGAGCACGGCGCGGGGTCTTTACGGCGCTCGTGCCGCGGGACAGACTGCAGCTAGCGCACCCGCGATCGGCGGGTTCCTTCGCGATTGGGGTCCGGCATGACCGTCACCGACGACCTGGCCGCGTGCTCGCGCGACCTGGCCGCCCTGCGCAGTAGCGTCCTCTGCCTGCAGACCCACCTCGGCGAGACGGTCGACGTCCAACGGCTCAAGGACGACGTGGCGCGGGTGGCGTCCGACCTCGGCCTGCTGGCCCGACAGATCGGCGCGTCCGAGCCCACGCCGACCGCAGAGAAGGTCTACATCCCGGACGGGGACTACGACCCCTCGTTCTGGGCCGACGCCGAGGACGAGGGGCTCGGGGCGCCGGGTCGGGCGCATTGAGCGGGCGCTGACGTGGCGGCCGAGACCCGCGCGACCGATGCGTTCGACGCCGGGGTCGGTGCGCCTGGTCGTGCCCGCATCCCGCAGCGCACGCTCCGCGGTGACCGCTGGTGGGCGCAGCCCGCGCTCACGGCCCTCGGCCTGACGGCCTGGCTCCTCTACGGTCTGGTGCGCACCGCGAGCCAGAAGTACTACTGGGTGGCGGACTACCACTACCTGACGCCGTTCGCGTCCCCCTGCCTGTCGACGTCCTGCGAACCGGGCTCGAGCCACTTCGGGACACCGTTCGGGGACTTCCCGCCGCTGGTGCCGCTGGCCATCCTCACGCTCCCGTTCCTGCTGGGCTTCCGGCTCACCTGCTACTACTACCGCAAGGCGTACTACCGCTCGTTCTGGCTGTCGCCCCCCGCCTGCGCCGTGGCCGAGCCACACCGCCGCTACTCCGGTGAGACTCGGTTCCCGCTGCTGCTGCAGAACGCGCACCGGTACTTCTTCTACGTGGCGGTGCTGATCTCACTCATCAACACCTACGACGCCATCGTCGCCTTCCACGGGGGGACCGGGGGGTTCGGCTTCGGCCTGGGCAACCTCGTGCTCCTCGGCAACGTCGTGCTGCTCTGGGGCTACACGCTCTCCTGCCACTCCTGCCGCCACATCACCGCCGGACGGATCAACCACTTCTCCCGGCACCCGGTGCGCTACCGCCTGTGGCAGGAGGTGTCGCGGCTGAACCGGCACCACATGGGGCTGGCCTGGACCACGCTGGCCTCACTTGTTGTTGCAGACCTGTACGTGGCGCTGGTGTCCGCCGGCGTCCTCACCGACCTGCGCTTCATCGACTGAGAGGGACCGGTGGCCGAGCTCGAGCGTCATGCCTACGACGTCGTCGTCGTCGGTGCGGGGGGTGCGGGACTGCGCGCCGCGATCGAGGCGCGCGAGCACGGCCTGCGCACCGCGATCGTCTGCAAGTCCCTGTTCGGCAAGGCGCACACCGTCATGGCGGAGGGTGGCATCGCCGCCGCCATGGGCAACTCCAACGCCAAGGACTCCTGGCAGGTGCACTTCCGCGACACCATGCGCGGCGGCAAGTTCCTCAACAACCCGCGGATGGCCGAGCTCCACGCGCTCGAGGCGCCGCAACGGGTCTGGGAGCTCGAGACCTATGGAGCCCTCTTCGACCGGACGGCTGACGGCCGGATCAGCCAGCGCAACTTCGGCGGCCACGAGTACGCGCGCCTCGCCCACGTCGGCGACCGCACGGGCCTGGAGCTGATCCGGACGCTGCAGCAGAAGATCGTGTCGCTGCAGCAGGAGGACGAGCGGCTGCACGGGGACGCCGAGGCGCGGCTGCGCGTGTTCCCCGAGCTGACCATCACCGAACTTCTCCGCGACGCCGGCCGGATCAGCGGTGCCTTCGGCTACTGGCGCGAGTCCGGCCGGTTCGTCCTGCTCCAGGCGCCCGCCGTCATCCTCGCAACCGGGGGCATCGGCAAGTCTTTCAAGGTGACGTCCAACTCGTGGGAGTACACCGGTGACGGGCATGCCCTGGCCCTGCGCGCCGGAGCGACCCTGATCAACATGGAGTTCGTCCAGTTCCACCCGACCGGCATGGTCTGGCCGCCGTCGGTCAAGGGGATCCTCGTCACGGAGTCGGTCCGCGGTGACGGGGGAGTGCTGCGCGACAAGGACGGCCGACGGTTCATGTTCGACTATGTCCCCGACGTCTTCCGCAGCCAGTACGCGACGAGCGAGGACGAGGCCGACGGCTGGTACACCGACCCGGAGAACCACAAGCGCCCGCCCGAGCTGCTGCCGCGCGACGAGGTGGCCCGGGCCATCAACAGCGAGGTCAAGGCCGGGCGCGGTTCGCCGCACGGCGGCGTCTTCCTCGACGTGTCGAGCCGGCTGCCCGCCGAGGAGATCATCCGCCGGCTGCCGTCAATGCACCACCAGTTCAAGGAGCTCGCCGACGTCGACATCACGGCCGAGCCGATGGAGGTGGGTCCCACCTGCCACTACGTCATGGGTGGTGTCGAGGTCGACCCCGACACCGCGGCGGCGCGCGTGCCGGGGCTGTTCGCGGCGGGCGAGGTGGCCGGGGGCATGCATGGCTCGAACCGGCTCGGCGGCAACTCCCTGTCCGACCTGCTCGTGTTCGGACGCCGGGCGGGCGCCGGTGCCGCGGCCTACCTGGAGGGCCTCGGCGCGTCCTTGCCGGAGGTCCGCGAAGAGCACGTCGAGGCGGCGGCGCGGGCGGCGGTGGCGCCCTTCGGCGACGAGACCGTCCACCGCACGGAGAACCCGTACGCGCTGCACCAGGAGCTGCAGCAGTCGATGAACGACCTGGTGGGCATCATCCGGCGGGAAGCCGAGGTCAAGCAGGCGGTGGAGCGGCTGGCCGAGCTGCGCGAACGCGCGGCGCGGGTCGTCGTCGAGGGTCATCGGCAGTTCAACCCCGGCTGGCACCTGGCGCTCGACCTGCGGAACATGGTTGACGTCTGCGAGTGCGTCGCCCGGGCCGCGCTCGAGCGCACCGAGAGCCGCGGCGGGCACACCCGCGAGGACTACCCCGGCATGGACCCGAGCTGGCGCGGCGTCAACCTGGTCTGCCGGCTGCGGGACGGCAGCGGCGTCGAGCTGACCCGCCAGCCGGTGCCCGCCCTCCGCGCGGACCTGGCGGCACTGTTCGAGCGGGACGAGCTGGCGAAGTACCTGACCGCCGAGGAGCTCGAGGGGCTGGACGGGACCGGACCGGGCAAGCAGCGAGGGGCGTCATGACCTACAAGGGACGGTTCCGGGTCTGGCGCGGGGACGACGAGGGCGGCGCGCTGGCCGACTACGACGTCGAGGTCAACGAGGGCGAGGTCGTGCTCGACGTCGTCCACCGGCTGCAGGCGACCCAGGCTCCCGACCTCGCGGTGCGCTGGAACTGCAAGGCCGGCAAGTGCGGGTCCTGCAGCGCGGAGGTGAACGGCCGTCCGCGGCTGCTCTGCATGACGAGGATGAGCATCTTCGCGGAGACCGACGTGGTGACGATCACGCCGCTGCGCGCCTTCCCGGTGCTGCGCGACCTGGTCACGGATGTGTCGTTCAACTACGCCAAGGCGCGGGAGGTCCCGGCCTTTGCCCCGCCCGCCGACCTGCAGCCCGGGGAGTACCGGATGCAGCAGGTCGACGTCGAGCGCTCGCAGGAGTTCCGCAAGTGCATCGAGTGCTTCCTGTGCCAGGACACCTGCCACGTCGTCCGTGACCACGAGGAGAACAAGACGGCCTTCGCCGGGCCCCGTTACCTCATGCGGATCGCGGAGCTCGACATGCACCCGCTCGACACCCTGGACCGCAAGGACGACGCCAAGGACCGCTTCGGGTTGGGCCTGTGCAACATCACCAAGTGCTGCACCGAGGTCTGCCCGGAACACATCAAGATCACCGACAACGCCCTGATCCCGCTCAAGGAGCGGGTCGTCGACCGGCGGTACGACCCCCTGGTCTGGCTCGGCTCGAAGATATCCCGCCGTCGCTGAGCCGCCCGGTGCCCGGCACCATGTCCGGGTGAGCGCTCTGCCCGACGACCCGGCGGCCATGCTGTCCGCCCCCGTCCTGGAGGTGGCGCCGGCGCTGCTCGGCCGGGTGGTGGAGCACCGCAGCGAGGACGGCACCGTCGCGGTGCGGCTCACCGAGGTCGAGGCGTACGCCGGCGAGTCCGATCCCGGATCGCACGCGTACGGCGGTCGCACGCCGCGCACCGAGGTCATGTTCGGGCCGCCGGGCCGGCTCTACGTCTACTTCTCGTACGGCATGCACTGGTGCGTGAACCTGGTGTGCGGCACAGCGGGATCCGCGTCCGCGGTGCTGCTGCGCGCCGGGGAGGTGGTGGAGGGGCTCGAGCTCGCCCGCTCGCGGCGCCCGGCCGCGCGGGTCGACCGCGACCTGGCCCGCGGCCCGGCGCGGCTGGCCCAGGCACTGGGGATCGACGGGAGTCTGGACGGCGCGGTCCTCGGCGGGTCGCGGTCCGACGCGCCGGTGCGCCTGCTGAACGGTAACGGGACGGCAGGCCGTCTGCAGACCGGCCCTCGGGTGGGCGTCAGTGGAGCCGGCGGCGACGGCGAGCTGTTCCCGTGGCGGTTCTGGCTGGACGGCGAGCGGTCCGTCTCGGCGTACCGCCCCGGCGTGGCCCGGCGCCATCGGGCAGGCTTGTCCTCGAACGCGGGCGACGGACGCCCGCACCGGCGGAGGGGCCCGGCGTGACCGACATCCTGGACGAGCTGCACTGGCGCGGTCTGGTGGCACAGGCCACCGACGAGGCCGCGCTGCGCGAGGCGCTCGCCGCCGGACCGGTCACCTACTACTGCGGGTTCGACCCCACGGCGCCGAGCCTGCACATGGGCAACCTGGTTCAGCTGATCACCATGCGGCGGCTCCAGAACGCCGGGCACCGGCCGATCGCCCTGGTCGGGGGCTCCACCGGCCTGATCGGTGACCCGAAGCCGACCGCCGAACGCACGCTCAACAGCCCCGAGACGGTCGCATCCTGGGTGGAGACCTTGCGCGAGCAGGTGTCCCGCTTCCTCCGGCCGGACGGTCCCAACCCGGTCGAGGTGGTCAACAACCTCGACTGGACGGCCCCGCTGTCCGCCCTGGACTTCCTCCGCGACATCGGCAAGCACTTCCGGGTGAACCGCATGCTCGCCAAAGAGGCGGTGAGCGCCCGCCTCGACAGCCAGGACGGCATCAGCTACACCGAGTTCAGCTACCAGATCCTCCAGGGGATGGACTTCCTCGAGCTGTACCGCAAGTACGGGTGCGTGCTGCAGCTCGGCGGCAGCGACCAGTGGGGCAACCTCACCGCCGGCGTCGACCTCATCCACCGGGTCGAGCAGGTCTCCGTCCACGCGCTCACGACGACGCTGATCACCAAGTCGGACGGCACCAAGTACGGGAAGACCGAGGGGGGCGGCACGGTCTGGCTGGACGCGGAGATGATGTCGCCGTACGCCTTCTACCAGTTCTGGCTCAATGCCGAGGACTCCCAGGTGGGGCGGCTGCTGCGCGTGTTCACCTTCCGCAGCCGCGAGGAGATCGAGGCGCTCGAGCAGGCGACGCGGGAGCGGCCGCAGGCCCGGGAGGGGCAGCGCGTGCTCGCGGCCGACGTCACCACCCTGGTGCACGGGGAGCGGGCGACGGAGCAGGCCATCGCGGCCAGCCAGGCGCTGTTCGGGCGGGGAGCGCTCACCGAGCTGGACGAGCAGACCCTGCGCGACGCGACCGCCGAGCTGGCCCGTGCCACGGTGGGGGTGGGGACCCCCGTCGTCGAGGCGTTCGTCGCGGCCGGCCTCGCGCCCAGCCGCAGCGGTGCCCGACGGACCATCAGCGAGGGCGGGGCCTACATCAACAACACCAAGGTGGACGACGTCGACGCCGTCCTCGCCGCCGACCAGCTGCTGCACGGGCGGTACGTGGTGCTTCGGCGCGGCCGCAAGGCGCTCGCGGCCGGTGTGGCGGACGGTGCCTGAACGGTCACTGGGCGGATTTGACTGTCCCGACGGCGGCCCCCTAACGTAGTCGACGTCAGCCCGCCAGGGAGGAACAGACACCGCACGGTGGCTGGTCCCGCGGGACTGGCCTCCTCGCAGCACCGGGCTCCGTCCCGGGGGTCCATCGCGCCACTCGGTGCGGGCGACCGGCCCACAGGGCCTGCTAGAGTAGGACCTCGGCCTCCACAGCAGGACAGATCCAGACCGGGCGGGCGTTGACCTGACCGTGCTGGGCTCCTCGACGCGGGCCGGGTACAGTGAGACAGCAGCACACAGTCGCCCCGAACGAGAGCCGGAAGGCTTGGGTTCGGTGCGCGCCTGATCCTTGAGAACTCAACAGCGTGCCAAAAATCGATGCCATTAGTTTTACCCCGTTTTTGGTGGGTCTGGTGCGTTCCCTCTTTGTGTGGGGGTGTGCTGGGTCTGCTGTTTCCGGCCCCTGGTTGTTGTGGGGGGTTGGTCTCTTCGGTGGTGTGCTCTTCCTCGCCAGTGGGGGAGGGCGTTTTGAGACATCTACGGAGAGTTTGATCCTGGCTCAGGACGAACGCTGGCGGCGTGCTTAACACATGCAAGTCGA
>DATFPQ010000103.1:0-40202 GCA_035264765.1 Actinomycetales bacterium
CGGGATCGGCCCCCGTGACCGGCCGGTTCGGGCGCCGACTCTTTGTCGACGTATCACATATCGCCGCACAGCAATAGATCGAGGATCACCATGTGGAGTTGTCAACTGTGAACCTGGCCAATCCATCCTCGCGGGTGTACCCGGGTCCGCACCGGGGAGCTGGCGCGGACCCGGGTATCACTCACCCGCGCCCTGTGGTCAAAGCGTGACGGTTGCCGAGCACTCCGTCGTGCCCATCGTGGCCACGAAGGTGACGACGTCCTGCCCCGGGAGGTTCGGGATCCGCGCGGCTGCACCGAACGCCCCGCTCGGGGCGGCCGTGGTGCCCTCGCCGGTCCAGACGGACACCTCGTTGTCGAGCACGTTCAAGGACCAGACCTGGCCGTCGACGTTGCTGTCAAGCTCGCCGCCCACTTCGAGAACGCCGCCGGTGTCCGGCTTGGCCTTGACCTTGATAAGCCCCGTGACGGCGCACACGTTGCTGGACTTGACGGCACGCTTACCGCCGTTGCCACCGGCGGCGTAGGCGGGCACCGACGAGGCCAGGGCGGCGGCGGCGACGACGGTGGCAGCGAGGGCGACGGCACCGCGACGAACTGCGGTCGTGCCGGGCTGGGTCGGGCGGAAGGTACGGGAGATGGTCATGGCAGTGCCCCTTCTGGACCAGATGGAATGAGGGTCGCCGCGGGCTGCGGCGACTTCGACACGACAAGACTGCGGGGCCAGGGCGGGCCGTCACCATCGGGCGATGGTGGTAGTGCCGCGGCCGGCGCGGACCGGCGAACGCGGCTCTGCGACGGCAGAAAGGTGTCAGCGGGACAGCAGGCTGTACCCCGCCCATCGCGGTTCTCCGCCAGCCCGGCGGCAGTAACCTGTCGCGGCGGTGGCGCAACTGCGCCGCCATCGTGGATTGGAACCCTATGGGTCTAGCGCGCGGGTGAACATTCTCTGTTCCGGGCACGAGCCAGAGCCGATCCGGTCCGCGGCACTTCTGCCGGCGGTGCCCCGTCGACAGACCTACGGCTTAGTGCCATCGGTCAGCAGCGCTCAGCCGTACGGCTCAGCGCGCCAGGCTGGCGTCGAGGCGCTGCAGGTTGGCGGCGAGCCATTGCCGCCCCCGCAGGTCGCGAGCGCGGGCCCACGCCGTCCAGTACCCGACGTAGCCGGGCTGCCCCCGAGAGGCACCCGCGTGGACGATGTCGTAGCACCAGCCGTGCGTCTGCATCACCGCAGAGGCCACCCGCCGCCGCTCCGGCTCGGGCAGCCCGTACGCCTCCACGAACAGGCGCAACCGATCGTGCATCCGCTCCGCGAGCTGGGCGTCGACGTCCCGTGGATCGCGCAGCGGGACCCACAGGCGCGCGGCGAGGGCGACGTCCCACACGGCCGACCCGGGGCTGGCCAGGTCGAAGTCGATGAGTGCCACCGCCTCGCCGTCTTGGAACACCACGTTGTCGAGGTTGGGGTCGTTGTGGCTCACCAGGCCGGTGCGGAAGGCAGCCGGCACGCAGCTGCCCCAGCGAAAGCGCGCGGGGTCGAAGCTCCGCACCGCCTCGTGGTACCGGCGCAGGAGATCCGCCACCGAGCCCAATGCGGCGTCGGTCAACGCCCACGGTGGGTACGGGAAGGTCGCTGCCGCGCCGGGCACGAAGCTCAGGACCTCCCGGCCCTCGTCATCGGTGCCGAGCAGCCGCGGTGCGCCGTCGAAGCCGACCCGTTCCAGGTATCGAAGGAGCGCATGAATGGCCGGGCTGGCCGGGCTCTGCGGACGGCGCACGGTGTCGCCCACCCGGACCACCAGACCGTGGTTGGACGTCCCGCCCGCCAGCTCGACCTCTGCCGGCCGGACGTGCAGGTCGCCGGGACGCCTCCCGTCGGGCACGTGCTTCATCCGGACCTCACCCGTTCGGCAGCAACGCGCGGGCGAAGCTGGAGTGCGTGACCAGGCCGGTCACGTAACCGCCGCGGATGGCCGCCCGCGTGGCCGGCGCCTTCTCCGGCCCGTAGGCGATGGCGATGACCTCCGGCACCCGGTGCAGCTGCGCGGCGCGGATGCCGATGATCCGCTGGGTGAGCGGCGCCTCGACCGCGGTGCCCTCCTCGTCGAGGAACACGCCGGAGACATCGGCCAGCACGCCCAGGCGGCGCAGCGCCTTGCGCTCCGCCGGGGAGAGGGCGTCATGGACCGTCGACGCGGGCGGGTCCCAGCCACCGACGCCGACGACGGCCTTCGTCACGGACGCGAACCGCTCCATGGCCCGGGCCAGCTCCGGCTGGCGGCGCAGGGCGGCGGCCGTGGTTGCGTCGGGCACGATCATCGGGGCGTAGAAGTACGACGCTGGACCGCCGGCGATACGGGCGACGTCCCGGACCAGCTCGATCGAGCTGTCGTCGACGTCCGGCCGGCTCAGGGCCCCGGTCAGCTGCACGACCGAGCACGGCGCCAGGGAGGTGAGGGACCCGCGCATCGCCATCAGCGAGCGGGCCCAGCCCAGTCCCAGGACGTCGTCGGCCGCGACGATCTCGCTGAGCAGCTCGGCGGCGGCCCGCCCGACCTGCGACCGCAGCGACGCCGGGTGCTCGTCCACGGTGTCCACGACAATGGCGTGTTGCAGGCCGAGCTCCTCCTGCAGTCGCCCGGACAGACCGACGTCGATCGAGCCGGGGTAGCCGATGTCGATGCGGACCAGACCGGTGGCGCGCGCGGAGTCCAGCAGCCGCGCGACCTTGAACCGGCTCAGCCGGAACTCCTGGGCGATCTCCACCTTGGAACGCCCGTCGATGTAGTACCGGCGGGCGACCGACGCCGTCAGGACCAGCTCCGCCGGCCCCTGGGCGGTCTCCGGGGTGGACATGGGACACCTCCCGCTCATCTGAGCGAACCGGCGCCCATTGTGACAGAAAGCATTGACGCGCGGGCAGGTCTGCGAGAAAACTGCCGCATGAGAACGCCGGTGCTCAGATGAGCGCCGCGGCGTTCATGGCGCGTGACCTTGCGACATCCGTACGGAGGTGGCCCGTGGAAGCTCGCAAGCCCGCTCGGAGCCGGGTGCTCGTCGTGCCGCTCGTCGTCGCTCTGCTCGGCGGGTGCGCCGGCTGGGGCGCCGGCGGCGGCGGTGGAGGCGCCGACAGCATCAGCGTGCTGATGGTGAACAACCCGCAGATGGTGGATCTGCAGCAACTAACCGCGGACAACTTTACCAAGCAGACCGGCATCACGGTGAACTACACGGTGCTCCCGGAGAACGACGTCCGCGACAAGATCAGCCAGGAGTTCTCCAGCCAGGCCGGGCAGTACGACGTGGCGAGCCTGAGCAACTTCGAGATCCCGATCTACGCCCGGAGCAAGTGGATCGCGCCGCTGGACCCGTACCTGGCGAAGGACTCCGGGTTCGACCAGCCGGACATCCTCGGGCCGATGACCGAGTCGCTGTCCGGCGACGACGGCAAGATCTACGGCGAGCCGTTCTACGGCGAGTCCTCGTTCCTGATGTACCGCAAGGACGTGCTGGCCGCCAAGGGCATCACGATGCCGGCGAAGCCGACCTGGCAGCAGGTCGCCGACATCGCCGCCCGGGTCGACGGCGCCCAGCCGGGCATGGCCGGGATCTGCCTGCGCGGGCAGCCCGGGTGGGGCCAGGTCTTCGCGCCGCTGACCACCGTGGTGAACACCTTCGGCGGCACCTGGTTCACCAAGGACTGGCAGGCCGAGGTGGGCGGGACGGGATTCCGCGATGCCACGTCGTTCTACGTCGACCTGGTTCGTAAGCACGGCGAGAACGGCGCGCCGCAGGCCGGGTTCACCGAGTGCCTGAACAACCTGATCCAGGGCAACGCGGCGATGTGGTACGACGCCACGTCGGCGGCGGGCTCGCTGGAGGCGGCAGACTCCCCGGTCAAGGGCAAGATCGGCTACGCGCCCGCGCCGGTCGTGAAGACCAAGAGCTCGGGCTGGCTGTACGCCTGGTCCTGGAGCATCGAGCAGGCCAGCGCCAAGAAGGACAACGCCTGGAAGTTCATCTCCTGGGCCTCGGGCAAGGACTACGAGAAGCTGGTCGGGACCAAGCTCGGGTGGTCACGGGTGCCCGCGGGCAAGCGCGCTTCAACCTACGAGATCCCGGAGTACCAGAAGGAGGCCGCCGCCTTCGGTGAGCCGACCCGGCAGGCGATCGAGAGCGCCGACCCCCTGGATCCCGGCGTGCAGCCGCGTCCGGCGCCCGGCATCCAGTTCGTCGGCATCCCCGAGTTCCCGGGCCTTGGAACCGAGGTGTCCCAGGACATCAGCTCGGCGATCGCCGGCAAGATCACCGTCGGCGATGCGCTTGAACGCGGGCAAAAGTTGGCCGACGACGTCGCGGAGCGCTACCGCGCCAGGGCGGAGTGATGAACGCGGTATTCGTCCGAACCAGCTCAGCGGCGGGCCGAGGGCCCGTCCCGACGACCCAGGAGGACGAGTCATGAGCGTTGCGGTGGACTCCAGCGCACGTCCCGGTCGGGCACAGACGGCGCGGGAACAGGAGGCTCAGCGCAAATCCGATGCCCGGTCCCGGCGCATCCCCCTGCTGCCGGCGCTGGTCTTCACGATCATCCTGACCCAGCTGCCGTTCGTGGTGACTCTGGTCATCTCGTTCATGAACTGGAACGCGTACTACCCCGACGAGCGGGGCTTCGCCGGGCTCAGCAACTTCGTCCGGGTCTTCACCGACGAGGCCATGAGGCACTCGGTGTGGGTGACCATCGTGCTGACCGCGACCGTGGTCATCGTCAGCCTGGTGCTGGGCATGCTGATCGCGCTGCTGCTGGACCAGAAGTTCCGCGGCCGGGCAGTGGTGCGGACGATGATGATCGCCCCGTTCCTGGTCGTCCCGGTCGCAGCCGCGCTGGTCTGGAAGCACGCGCTGTTCAACCCGGAGTACGGGCTGTTCAACGGCGTGATCACCGCCGTCTGGAACCTGTTCGGCATGAGCAACCCGCCGCAGCCGGACTGGATCAGTCTGGCACCGCTGGTCTCGATCGAGATGGCCTTGATCTGGCAGTGGACGCCGTTCATGATGCTGATCCTGCTGGCCGGTCTGCAGGGCCGACCGCTCGACGTCATCGAGGCGGCCCGCATCGACGGCGCCACCGCCTGGCAGATCTTCCGCTACATGACCTTCCCGCACCTGCGGCAGTACCTGGAGCTAGGCGGCCTGCTGGGGTCCATCTACGTCGTGCAGACCTTCGACGCGGTGTTCGTCATCACCTCCGGCGGCCTGGGCACGGCGAACCTGCCGTTCACGATCTACCAGACCTTCTACAACGCCCAGGACTACGGACGCGCGTCGGCGGCCGGCGTAGTGGTCGTCGCCGGCACCATCGCCATCGCCACCTTCGCCCTGCGAACCGTGTCAACCCTGTTCCGAGAGGAGGGCGGGCGATGAGCTCGGTCACCGACGTCGGCCCAGTTCCGGCCACCCGTACCGCGACCGGCAAGCCGCGTCCGGACCGCAAGCCACGCGGCACCGCAGTGTTCGCCGTCATCGCGTGGGTGGTGGGGCTGCTGTTCGCCACGCCGATCCTGTGGATGGTGCTGACCTCCTTCCACAGCGAGGCGGACGCCGCGACGAACCCGCCGTCGCTGGCGGCCCCGCTGACCCTGCAGGGCTATCGCGAGTTCTTCGGAGCCTCCAGCGGCGCGTCGCCCTGGCCCCCGCTGGCCAACTCGCTGACCGCCAGCCTGGTGTCCACGGTGCTGGTGCTGCTGCTGGCCTTCCCGGCCGCGTACGCGCTGTCCATCCGCCCGGTGGTGAAGTGGACGGACGTGCTGTTCTTCTTTCTGTCGACGAAGATGCTGCCCGTCGTCGCCGGCCTGCTGCCGGTCTACCTGTTCGCCAAGCAGGTGCACCTGCTCGACAACATCTGGCTGCTGGCGGTCTTCTACACGGCGATGAACCTGCCGATCGCGGTCTGGATGATGCGCTCGTTCCTGGCCGAGGTGCCCGTCGAGATGCTGGAGGCGGCCGCGATGGACGGCGCGAACCTGCCTCGGATCCTGCGCCAGGTCGTCGCCCCGGTCGTGATGCCCGGCATCGCGGCGACCTCGTTGATCTGCTTCATCTTCAGCTGGAACGAGCTGCTGTTCGCCCGGGTCCTCACCGCCACCAGGGCCCAGACCGCGCCGGTCTTCCTCACGGGGTTCGTCACGAGCCAAGGCCTGTTCCTGGCCAAGGTCTGCGCGGCCTCGCTCGTGGTGTCGCTGCCCGTGCTGATCGCCGGTTTCGCCGCTCAGGACAAGCTCGTGCAGGGGCTGTCCCTCGGCGCAGTGAAGTAGCTCGTGCCGTCAAGTAACGGGAGAGGCGAAGACGTGGGCCACTCGATGCGGGTAAGCATCCTGCGCGGGGTCGGTGACGTCGCGGTGGAGGAGCGGCCGGTGCCCGAGCCGGGGCCCGGTGAGGTGCTGGTGCGCATCGGCTCGGTCGGGGTGTGCGGCTCCGACGTCCACTACTACGAGCACGGCCGGATCGGCCCGTACGTCGTCGACCAGCCGCTGGTGCTCGGGCACGAGGCGGGCGGCGTGGTGGCTGGTCTGGGGCCGGGCGTGGAGTCGCTGGCCCTGGGTGAGCGGGTCTCGCTCGAGCCGGGCGTGCCCTGCCGGTCCTGCGAGCAGTGCCTCGCGGGCCGCTACAACCTTTGTCCGTCCGTCGAGTTCTTCGCAACGCCCCCGTACGACGGCGCGTTCAGTGAGTACGTCGTGCACCCGGCGGCGTTCGTGTACGCGGTTCCGGACACGGTGAGCGACGATGCCGCGGGGCTCTTGGAGCCGCTGTCGGTGGGCGTGTGGGCCTGCCGGCGCGGGGGAGTCGGTCCGGGCGCACGCGTACTCGTGACCGGAGCCGGCCCGATCGGGCTGGTCTGTGCGCAGGCCGCCCTCGCCTACGGCGCAACCGAGGTCGTCGTCACTGACATCAACGCCTCCCGGCTGGCTCTGGCCGAGCGACTGGGGATGCGGGCTCTGGACGTGTCCGAGACTCCGGTCGGCGAGGCGGAGATCGAACCGGACGTCCTGCTGGAGTGCTCTGGGCACCCGGGCGCCACGAGGGACGCCATCCGCACGGTCGCGCGCGCCGGCCGCGTCGTCCTGGTCGGCATGGGCAGCGACGAGCTGGTGCTGCCGCTGCCGTACGTGCAGGACCACGAGCTCGTGCTAACCGGCGCCTTCCGGTACGCCAACACCTGGCCCACCGCGATCGCGCTGGCGGCGTCCGGCCGGGTCAACCTGGACCTCCTGGTGACCGGCCACTTCGGCCTGGAGGAGGTGGAGCAGGCGCTCACCGCGGCCCGGCGCGACCCCACTACCGTCAAGCCCGTCGTCCGTCCCGCCCATTGACCAGGGGAGCCCGCCCATGACGCAGCTCAGTGCCGAGACCATCGGGTCGTTGCCCGAGTCGGTGCCCGTGCCCGGATACGACCGCGGTCGGATCAGCACCGGGATCGTGCACTTCGGGGTCGGGGGGTTCCACCGGGCTCACCAGGCGATGTACGTCGACCGGCTGATGGAGCGGGGGCAGGCCCTGGACTGGGGCATCTGCGGAGTGGGCGTGCTGCCGTCGGACCGGCGGATGAAGGACGTGATGGATGCCCAGGACGGGCTCTACACCCTGGTCGTCAAGCACCCGGACGGGACATTCGAGCCGCGGGTGATCGGTTCCATCGTCGACTACCTGTTCGCCCCCGACGACCCGGAGGCCGTGGTCGAGCGGATGGCCGACGAACGCACCCGCATCGTCTCGCTCACGGTCACCGAGGGTGGGTACAACATTCACGCCGTCACCGGCGAGTTCGACCAGGCGTCCGCGGCCGTCGCTGCAGACCTGCAGCCCGGATCTGTTCCCCGGACCACGTTCGGCCTCATCACCGAGGCGCTACGGCGCCGGCGGGACCGCGGCATCGCACCGTTCGCGGTCTTGTCATGTGACAATATCCAGGGCAACGGTGAGGTGGCCCGGCGCAGCATCGCCACCTTCGCCCGGTTGCGGGATCCCAAGCTCGGAGCCTGGGTCGAGCAGGAGGTGCGCTTCCCGAGCTGCATGGTGGACCGGATCACGCCCGTGACGACCGATGAGGACCGGGCCGAGCTGAGCCGGCGGTTCGGAGTCGACGACCAGTGGCCCGTGGTGTGCGAGCCATTCACGCAGTGGGTGCTGGAGGACGACTTCGCTGATCGGCCTCCGCTGGAGGACGTCGGCGTGCAGCTGGTGGAGGACGTCGAACCGTACGAGCTGATGAAGCTGCGGCTGCTGAACGCGAGCCACCAGGGACTGTGCTACTTCGGCTACCTGTCCGGCTACCGGCTCGTGCACGACGTCTGCCAGGACGCCCTGTTCGCCCGCTTCCTGCTCGGCTACATGGACGAGGAGGCGACGCCGACGCTGGAGCCGGTGCCCGGCATCGACCTGGACCAGTACAAGCACAACCTGATCGAGCGGTTCTCCAACCCGCAGGTGCGCGACACCGTGGCCCGCCTGTGCGCCGAGAGCTCGGACCGGATCCCCAAGTGGCTGCTTCCGGTGATCCGCCACAACCTCGCCTCAGGCCGGGAGATCCGGCGGTCCGCGGCCATCGTGGCCAGCTGGGCACGCTACGCCGAGGGCGTGGACGAGGAGGGCCGGCCGATCGAGGTGGTGGACCGGTTGAAGGACGAGCTGGTACCGCTGGCCCGCAGCCAGCGCGCGGACCCGTTGGCGTTCGTGTCCCGCCGCGACCTGTTCGGCGACCTGGTGGACGACGAGCGGTTCGTCACCGCCTACCGCGCGGCGCTGGACTCGTTGCACCGCAAGGGGGCCCGGCAGACGCTCGAAGAGCTGGTCTGACGGACGCGGCAGTTGTCGCTGATACACCTAACCGGTCGCTGATGCACATACCGGGACCGGCCCTTTCGGGTCGGTCCCGGGTAGTTCTGTGTGCCGACGATTGTCAGCCCCGGTGCTTCACCTCAGGCCCATGACGAACGCGTCGTAGTCCTTGTCCACCAAGGCGGACTGGACCGGTCGCCGGATGGGGAAGTTCGGCGACAGCGTCCGGCCGGCGACGCGGACTCGACCGCTGGGGTTCACCGAGATCCCCTCGACCCGGTCGGCTTCCTTGCCGCCGACGAAGGTGCTCCAGTTCAGCTGTCCGGTCGAGGTGATGGCGGAAGCGAACCCGTCGATGTAGCCGCCGAAGTTGGGCTGGACCGCGTCGCGCACCCGGAAGTTACGGGAGTCGGTGCGTCCGCCGACGTAGGCGGTGCCGTTGCTGCCAACCGCCACAGCAAGCCCCTGGTCCTCGGCCTTGCCACCGAAGTAGGTGCTGTAGACGAAGTCGCGGCCGGATGGGGTGAACTTGGTGACGAAGCCGTCGTCGCACTGCTCCTGCGGCTGCAGCTCGGTGCACGAGGCGTTGTCGAGGCGTCCCTGCAGTGCTTGCCGCGTCGGGAAGTCACGGGACTGCGTGCTTCCGGTCACGACCGCGGTGCCGTCGGTGCCTACCGCGATGCCGCTGCCGGTCTCCGGCTTCACACCACCGAGATAGGTGCTGTAGGACAGGCGGTTTCCTGCCGGGGTCAACTTGGTGACGAAGGCGTCCGCGCAGGGCACGTTCGGAGGTGGTCCGCAGGCGCGCCCGTGGATGGCCGGCGAGCGAGCTGCCGAGGTCGGGAAGTCCGCGGAGCGGGTCGTGCCCGTGACGTACGCGCTTCCGTCGGAGCCGACCGCGATGCCTCCGGCGGTGTCTCTCTCCTTGCCGCCGAGGTAGGTGCCGTAGAACAGCCCCCGTCCGTTCTGCCCGACCTTGGCGACGAAGACGTCGTAGGGGCACGGCAGGTCGCCTGAGCAGGGGATGCCTCGGGGCTTGGCCTGGAACGGGTTCGCCGTCGGGAAGTCGATCGAGTCGGTGTTGCCGCTGACGTAGGCCCTGTTGTTGCTGTCGACCGCGATGCCGACACCCTCGTCATTGAACCTGCCGCCGAGGAAGGTGCTGTAGACGATCTGTCCGTTGGGGCTGAACTTGGTCACGAAGGCGTCGTGGCAGGGCTCTCCCTGGCAGTCCTCGGCCCGGATCGCCGGCTGCATCACTCCGCCGGTTGTCGGGAAGTTCTCCGAGCCGGTCATCCCGGTCACGTAGGCGTTGCCGGACTTGTCCAGCGCGATGCTGTTGATGATGTCGATGTCGACGCCGCCCAGGAAGGTGGTCCACAGGACCCTCTGCCCGTCCGGTGCGAACTTGGCCACGAAGCCGTCCACCAACCCGCCGAAGGGGCGCCGAGCCGGCGGACCGACCACGAACCGCGACGAGAGCGTGAACCCGGCCACGTAGGTGTTCCCGGCCGCGTCGACCTCGGTGTCCGTGGCCTCGTCCCACAGCCGTCCGCCGTAGTAGGTGCTGAAGTCCACACTCCGCCCGTTGTTGCGGGCCGCCGCGGCGGCCCCTGCCGGCGCGGCCGCCGGCTGGCGCTCGACCGCGCGGGTCGCGTTGGCGGGTGCGGCGTCCTTGCCCGGCAGCCCTCGAGAGGACAGCCCGACAACGCCCCCGATCAGCAGCAACCCGGCGGTCGTCACCACGGCGACCGTGAACGGGCGGCGGTCCGGCCGGGCTCGAGCCGACTGTACGGACATGCGCACCTCCTGGTAGTGACTGCGCGCGCCTAAAGCTTCAGAAGACGCGCACGCCGACGCGCTCGACGGCGTGCTGTTCCATGCCTTGGATGTTCCACAAGGGGCGCAACGGTTGCACGTGGCCCTCGGAGTCGGTCGCGCGCGAGCCGATGACGTGCTCGCCGTTCGTGGCGTTCCACTCGAAGCTGAATGGTCTCCACGCGAACCGGTCCACGGGAGGGCCTAGCACCGCGTCCCGGAACGTCCGCAGGTTGTCGGTGCTCACCTGCACGCGGGTGATGGTCCCCGTGCCGGTCCAGGCCATCCCCCTGATCGTCACCTTGCCAGCCCGAACGAACCGGTGCCGGCTGAGCAGCTCAGGCTCACCGGGAGGCTTGATGGACGAGCGCACCAGCTTCTTCTGGATCGGCCGCCCCTGATCGCTGGCGGAGAACGTCATCCGGTAGACCTGGGTCTGCTGCACACCCTGGAACGGGTGGTCGATCACCGTGATCGCCTTCAGCCACTTCACGCTTGCCATCCCGTACCACGTCGGGACGATCAGCCGCAGCGGGAAGCCGTGCGCCGGCAGCAGCGGCTGCCCGTTCGCCTCCCAGGCCAGGATCACCCCATCCAGCATCGCCTCGTCGACGGGCAGCGCCCGCTCGAAGTGGTGCCGAATGCCCAGATCCCACCCCGCGTCATGGCCGGTGAACACGACCTCCGTGGCGTCGCCCAGCAGGCCGGCCTCACGCAGGATCGGGGCCAGCGGCGTGCCAGTGTACCGGAAGACACCGATGTCCTCGTTGAACCAGGGAACGTAGATCGACCGAGGGTGAGCGTACGACCGGCCGGTACCCGCGCACTCCATCACGACGGCCTGGTGCACCACCTGCCGCCGCTTCAGGTTGGCCAGGCTCAGCGTCAACGGTTTGCGCACACGGCCCTGCACCGTGACCTGGAAACCGTCCGACCGCAGCGTCGGGATGTCGAAGTGAATCAGTTGGTAGTGCGAGGCCAACGGCGTGATCGGCTGGTCCAGCAGCTCAAGGTGCATGCCGTGGTTGCGGAACGCCAGCCGCGTCTCCTCATAGCTGATCAGGCCGTGCGCGTTGGGCGGCCGGTCAGCGGAGGGAGGCGGAGGGATGTGTCCTGCGACGGCGTCCTCTGCGAGGGCCCCCGCAGCAGCGGCGGCGCCGGCGGCGGCAACCCCCATCTCCAGGAAGCGTCGTCGTCCCACTCGGGCGGACTGCAGCCGTTCTGCAGCGCCCCCTTTGGAGCCAGGGCGCGGGGTGCGCGGTGCGTCGGGGTTCATAAGCGACCACCTCCGAAGTCCGCGGCAGACGCTACACCCGGGTTCGTACCGATTACCATAGTTGTGGGAGAGAAAGTCCGATTCGTTTGAACTGCATAAGGAGAGAAAGCAATACTTGCCTTCGCTCACGAAGAGTCACGCTGCGCGCGGCCGGCAACGTCGCCGACCGGAAAGGTTTGAGCAGCCTTGAACGGGGGTACTCTGCCATTGGTGGCTCGGCCTTTTCGGGTGGAGCCTCGCAGCGACGCGACCACGAGCCCGGCTCGCACGCGTGAGCTTGGCACGCGTCCCTGGGACGTCGAGGCCGTTCAGCCCTCGGCCGCCATCGGGCCACCCTGGTCGAGCAGTGCTCGGACCGCCCGCGGCCGGTCGGTGATGATCGCGTCCACGCCCGCACGGCGGCAGAGCTCGACGTCCTCGGCCGTGTTGACCGTCCACACGTAGACCTGCCGCCCTCGCCGGTGCACGCGCTGGACGTAGCGCGGGCTGTGGCGCAGCGCCCCGATGCTCGGCCCCACCGTGTCGGCGCCGGCGGGCAGGCGCCCGCCCGCGAGCTGCGACGTCAGCCGGTTCGCCAGATAGACGGTCGGCAGCTCGGGAGCCAGGAGCTGGACCCGCTTCAGCGCCAGCGCCGAGAAGCTCATCAGGCGGACGGTCGGACGCCCCGGAGCGGGAGCCCGGTGCAGCCCGTGGCGGCGCAGCAGGTCGACGACCCGACGCTCGACCGACGGCCCGTGCCGGGTGGGGTGCTTGGTCTCGATGGCGAGCTCGACGTCCGAACCGTGCTCGAGAACGACGCCGAGCAGCCGCTCCAGCGTGAGCACGCCGGCTCCATCACAGTCGACGTCCACGGTCGGCGGCACCGGCCGCGGCGCGATCCGGCGGCGGGCGGTCCGGACCGAGAAGTCGAGCTCCGCGAGGTCGGCGAGCTGCAGGGTCGACACCACGCCCTTGCCGTTCGACGTCCGGTTCACCCTGCGGTCGTGGATGCAGACGGGCACGCCGTCCCTGGTCAGCCGGACGTCGCACTCCAGCCCGTCGGCGCCGCCGTCCAGGGCTGCCCGGTATGCCGCGATGGTGTGCTCAGGAGCGGTTTCGGATGCCCCACGGTGTGCCAGGACACGCGGAAGTGGTTGACGAGTGTTCATCCTGTCCCTTGCAATCGGCGTGACCAAGAGCAGGTTACGCAGTGCGACGTCGTTCTCGGGGCCATTGGGGCCACGCGGGGGCGTCGACGGCGAACCGGCCCGACAGACCCTAGGAGGTCGACGTGGATGCACGCGTGGAGCAGTGGCTGACGGCGCGCAGCAGCATCGGGGGCATCTGGGACCGGCACGACCTGGCTCGGTCCAAGGGGGCGTCCCGCGTGGACGTCGTGCTCCCGGCGCGCAACGAGGCGGAGACCGTCGGGGCCATCGTGCGGACGATCCGGCGTGAGCTGGTCGAGGAGGTGCCCCTGGTCGACGAGGTCGTCGTCATCGACTCCTGGTCCGTCGACGGAACGGCCGCGGTCGCCGGGGCCGCGGGAGCTCGGGTCGTGTCCCAGCGCGACGTGCTTGCGTCCTACGGTGACGTGCCCGGTAAGGGTGAGGCGCTCTGGAAGGCGCTGTACGCCACCCACGGCGACGTGGTGGTCTTCGTGGACGCCGACCTACGCGAGTTCGACGCGCAGTTCGTGGTGGGGCTGCTCGGACCGCTGCTCACCGACCCGAAGGTCGGGTTCGTCAAGGCGGTCTACGACCGCCCGCTCGGGCTGACCGACCGGGTGCTGCCCGCCGGTGGCGGCCGGGTGACCGAGCTGGTCGCCCGTCCGCTGCTGAACGTGCACTGGCCGCTGCTCGCCGGCTTCGTCCAGCCGCTGGCGGGGGAGTACGCCGCGCGGCGTCAGCTGCTCGAGAGGGTGCCCTTCGCCTCCGGCTACGGCGTCGAGATCGGCCTGCTGATCGACCTGCTGGAGCTGGCCGGGCTGGACGCGATGGCCCAGGTCGACCTCGGCCGGCGCGTTCACCGCAACCAGGACGACGCCGCCCTCGGCCGGATGGCCGCACAGGTGATGCTCACGGTGCTGCAACGGCTGCAGACCCACGACAAGGCGGTGTTCACCGGGCTGCCGAGCCCGCTGCTCACCCAGTTCCAGCGCGTCGACGACCGCTACGACGCGCTGGTCAGTGATGTGTCCGTGACCGACCGGCCGCCGATGGGCGAGCTGGCCGAGTACCAGGCCAGGCCGGTGCGGCTGTGAACGCATCGGGCGCCGGCACTCCTCTCACCGTCCTGGTGAACGCCGGACCGTGGCTGCCCGTCCCGCCGGGCGGCTACGGCGGGATCGAGAACGTCGTCGCCACGCTCGTCCCGGAGCTGCGCCGCCTCGGCGTCCGGGTGGTGCTGGCGACCGTTGGGGCGAGCACGCTGGAGGCCGACGGGTACGTCCGCACGCTCCCGACCGGCCGGCTGGAACGGATCACCGCGCCGTACAACCAGAGCTCGGGCATCGCGCACGCCCACATGGCGCACGTCGTCGCGGCGCTGCGCGCCGACCGGTCGATCGACCTGGTGCACGACCATCTGGAGGTGGTGGGGCCGGCGGTGCTGGCGGCCATGGGCAACGCCGCACCGCCGGTCCTGCAGACCCTGCACTGGGACATGCGCAAGCACGCGGAGTTCTACGAGAGCTTCGACGGCGGCGGCCGGGTCTTCTTCGCCGGGGTCTCCACCTCCCAGGTCGAGCGGGCACCGGCCCAGCTGCGCCGGCAGGTGCTGGGGGCTGTGCCGCTCGCGGTGCCGCCGCCTCCTGCGCTGCTGCCCGCGGCGGAGCGCGGCGGCTACGCGCTCGTGTTGGCGCGGATCACGCGCGACAAGGGGCAGGACGTCGCCGTCCGGGTGTGCCGCCGGGCAGGCTCGCCGCTCGTCCTGGCGGGACCGGTCGCGGGCGTCGAAGACCCCGACGAGCTCAGGCGCCGCCTGGCCGACCCGCTGGACCCGCTGCACGCCGATCCGGACGTCGCCTTCTGGCGGGAGGAGGTCGAGCCGCACGTCGACGGCGACCTGGTCCGCTGGGTCGGGGGTGTGTCCGGAACCGTCAAGGAGCGCTGGCTGCAGGGCGCGGCGGCGCTCCTGACGCCGATCCGCTGGGCCGAGCCGGGGGCCACCGTGGTCGTCGAGGCCCTCGCGCGGGGGATCCCGGTGGTCGGGACGCCCCTGGGCGTGCTGCCCTCACTGGTCCGCGACGGCGTCACGGGGGTGCTGGCGGACGACGAGGAGGGCCTGGCGGCCGGCCTGAGCCGGGCACAGCGCCTGGACGCCGCGGCTTGCCGGGAGTCCGTGGCGGCGTGGACCCCGGAGGCGATGGCCCAAAGCTACCTGCAGCTGTACCGGCGGGTCCTCGCCCTGGCACGCACGCCCGGTGCGGCTGCCGTCCCGGCGCAGCGGTGAGGCGGAGGATCAGGCCGTGAGCACCGCTTGGAGCACCTGTCGCCGCCTGGCGGCCAGGTCGGCGAACAGGGCAGGTGCGTCACGCAGCGGCACCAGGTCCGAGACCAGGTGCGCTCGCACGTCGTCGCCGCGGGCCGCCAGCAGGTCCACGGTGGCGGCCGAGAGCCGCTCGCGGTCCCAGAGGTGCTGCAGCCCCCGGGGTACCCGGCCGATCTGCGCACTGACGATCCGCAGGCCGTTGTGGTGGAACTCCTCCCCGAGGCGTAAGGCCTCCGCGCCGCCGGGGTAGAAGGCCAGGTCGACCACGCTGCCCTGCGGGCGTAGTGCGCGCAGCGACTCCTGCAGGGCGGCGACCTGGCCCCGGCACTGGAAGACCACGTCCGCCCCGCGGTCGCCGGCGCCGTGCCGCCAGCGCCGCTTGGCCCACGACCCGACGTCCACCGCGGCCGCGTCGACCGTGCCCAGCCCCAGCCCGGCCGCCGCGGCCAGCCGGGCCGGCGTCGGGTCGGAGACCACGACCTCCCCGGCTCCCAGGTGCTGGGCGAACAGGGCCGTCACCAGCCCGACCACGCCCGCGCCGGTCACCAGGACGCGGCGGCCACGGACACCGTCGCCGAGGTCGCTCACGCAGCCGCCGTACAGGTCCGCCGCGGCGTGCAGCAGCCCGTTGGCGCAGATGGGTCCCATGTGCGCCACGTAGATGCCCAGGACCGGATCCAGCCACTCCGGCAGGACGACCAGGCGCTCGGTGAGCGGGTCCAGGTCGTGCCCCGTCGCGTGCCCATAGGTCGCCGCGACCAGCCGGCCCACGGCGACGTCGGGGTCCGCGCTCGCGACGACTCGGCCGACCTGCATGTAGCCGAGCTTGCGCACCGGGTAGGAGGCGGGCTGCTCGCCGGGCGCGAACAGCCCCAGCTCGGCGTCCCAGGTGCGGTTCAGCGCCGGGTTGGTCCCCTTGAGGAAGCTGAGCTCGGTGCCCGCCGAGACCCCGGAGGTGACGGTGTCCAGCCGCACCCTGCCGTCGCCCAGCGGCCCGTCGTCCACCGGCACCCACGAGACCGTTCCGGGGGAGGTCACCTGCAGTACCTCCACGGTGCGGCGGCCGGCGTCAGCCGTCATCGCGGAGTCGCGTCCAGGTCGACCGGACCGCCGGTGTCGAGGTCGACCGGTCTGCCGGTGGCTGCCGACTCGACGAGGGCGCAGCCGACCCGGTGGGTGCGCAGCGCCTCCGCGTAGGGCACACGGACCGCAGCGGGGTCGCCGGCCCGGACGGCGGCGCAGAACTCGGCGTCCACGCGTTCCTTGGAGACCCCTGCGTCGGGCACGCGCTCTACCTCACCGCGCCGGTCGAGGACGGTCTCGGTCTCGCCGACCTCGACCAGCACGCCATCGCCCACCAGCTGCAGGCACGCCGCATGCTTGCGGTCCAGCAGCGAGGTGGCCGTGAGGGTGGCCACCGCCCCGGTGTCGAAGACCAGAGTCGCCGCGGTCGCCTGGTCCACGAGCGCGGGGTCCCGGCCGGGCGTCGACGCCGGAGAAGCGCTCACGCGGACCGGCTCGCCGACCAGCAGCCGCAGACAGTCCAGGAGGTGCGTCGCCTGCTCCAGGACCTGCCCCCCGGACAGGTCGCGCCGCAGCCACCAACCCACCGGCGGCACCTTGTCCAGCCAGCTGGCGTGGGCCAGCCGGACCGCCGTGCCCTCGAGCACCTCTGCCGCCCGCTCCACGCCCGGCATGCACCGCCAGTGGTACCCCGTGCCGGTCACCACGCCGCTGCGGGCCACGAGTGCGGCGAGCTCCTCGGCCGTCGCCAGGTCCACAGACAACGGCTTCTCGACGAACAGGGGGAGTCCCGCCTCGAGCACCGCCCGTTCGGTGGGTCCGTGCGCGAACGGCGGCACGCACACCCACACGGCGTCCAGCCCGTGGGTGTCGAGCAGGGCGTCCACGTCCGGGCAGGGCTGGGCGTCGTGGCGTTGCGCCAGGTCCTCGGCCCGGGCCGCGTCGACGTCGGTCACGGCCACCAGCCGCACACCGTCGAGCCGCGCCAGCGTCTGGGCGTGCCGTTCGGCAACCCCACCCGCACCGACCAGACCAGCCCGCAGCTCAACCATCCGTGTTTCCTCCGTCGTCGCGACACCTGAGCGGGTCACGATGCACCCCGAGGAGCCGTTTCGGGAAGTTGCCCGGCGGGGCGTCGACGCGCTGCCTCCGGCTAACGCCCCGCCGCCGGCTCGGCGCCGTGCAGCCGGGCCGCGCCGACGTCGTCCTGCAGCAGCACCTGCGTCCCGGTGAGCGCCATCACCCGTCGCGCGCCCGCCGGGACGGCCTCCAGCCGCAGCCAGCCGCCGCCCGACACGGCCTCTGCGCGGGCGGCCAGCAGCGTCCGCAGGCCCGCGCAGTCCACGAAGGACAGGCCGCCGAGCCGCAGCACCAGCCGCGGCCCGGCGGCACCCCGCACCAGGTCGAGGTAGTCGCCGAAAAAGGGCGCGGTGAACGCGTCCAGTGCTCCTTCGACCTCGACGACGGCCATTCCGCCGCCGTACTCGGCCGTGACCGACAGCTCCATGTGCGCCCCTTCGACGTCGGCCGCCCGCGCGGCCCCAGCTCGGCGTTGAGCCGGAGCCGTCGACGCTATGACCTCGTCCTTGGGAAAACCCAGGGAATGTCGGGAGGCTGCGGCAAAAGGGACGCCGATGGGCTCCTCCCGCTCAGCCCTAGTACGCGTCGTCCTTTACCGGTGGCGCGGCGGTAATGGGGTGGTGGGGGTCCCAGCCGTCCAGGTCGCATTCCCCGACGGAGAACTGCCCCATCATGTCGTGGTCCTCGTGCGGCAGGTTGTGGCAGTGCACCATGTAGCGGCCACCCTTGAAGTCCGGGTCCCCGCCCGGGGGGTTGAACTTGACCAGCAGGTGTACTGTCTCGCCCTCGCCGACGTAGACGACGTCCTTGGGGCCCTGCTCGTGCGGATACACCCGGCCGGCCCCGCCGACCCGTTTGATGATCCGGAAGTCGACAAGGTGGATGTGGACCGGGTGGAACCACCCGCCCGAGCTGTTCTCGAGCTCCCAGATCTCCACGTCCCCCAGGTCCGGGTCGGCCAGCACCTCGCTGTACTCGCTGTCGACGACGTCCTCCCAGGTGGTGTCGTCGATCATGAACTGCTGGGTGGTGTCGCTGCGCTTGAGCCGGAAGTGGCGGCGCTTGTAGGCCCCGGACGTCGGCAGCGACATGACCTCGCTGTCGACCAGCGGGAAGCCGTCGTAGCTGCGGTTCCAGGTCGGGTCCGGCTCCCGCACGTCCGGGTTGTCGTAGCTGGCGCGGGTCTTGGTCACCGGCCCCGGGAGCAGGTCGAACGCCATGACCTTGTTCGTGTAGTCGTAGTCGACGTTGTTCTTGTTCGAGCCGTTGAGCAGCTCGATCCGGGTGGTCGACGTCGGGACCTTGGAGAAGTCGATGACGACCTCATAGCGCTCCGCGCCGGCGTGCCGCATCGAGGTCACGGCGACGCCCTTGGGCATCAGGCCGCCGTCCGTGGCGACGACCTGCAGCGGCATCCCGTTGCTGAGCCGCCAGTTGAAGGACCGCGCGATCGAGCAGTTGAGGATCCGGAAGCGGTAGGTGCGGCGCTGCACCTTCATCACCGGCCAGGGCCGGCCGTTGACCAGGATCACGTCGCCCCACAGGCCCGAGTGCGAGTTGTCCTCGTAGAGCAGCTGGCCGTCGGCGCCGAAGATGGCGTCGTTGATCATCAGCGGGATGTCGAAGTCACCCTTGGGGAGCAGCTCCTGCTCTTCCTTGTCGTGCAGCAGGTACATCGCCGCCAGGCCGCCGTAGGCCTGCTGCGCCGTCCAGTGCACGCCGTGGTCGTGGTACCAGAGCGTCCGGGCCGGCTGGAAGTTGGGGTAGTGGTAGTCCTTGTACTGTCCGACCGCCGTGGTGTCGTTGGCGTAGCCGTCGTACTCCGGCAGCGAGGCCGACCCGTGCAGGTGGGTCGAGGTCTTCGCCGCGGACCCGAACGGCCCGACCGCGGGCAGGTGGTTGCGCAGCCGCATTACCGCCGGGGTGCCGCGGTGCAGCTCGACGCGTGGGCCGGGGAAGACGCCGTCGTAGCCGAACACCGGGGTCTTCAGGTTCGCGGTCAGCACCTGCGCATACGGGTTGCGCGACATGGTGAGGTCGTAGTGGGCCACGCCGTTGACCATCGTGGGCTGCAGAGCGGGCGTCTTGGTGATCTCCACCCCATACCGCTTGGGAAAGTTGGACGACGAGAGCCGGCTGGCCGACTTCGCCTGGGCCCCGCGGCCCAGTGGTGTGGTCAAGGCGGCCGCCCCGAGAAGGGACAACCCGCCCAGCTTGAATGCGTCACGGCGACTCAGAGTCATGGAAATGCGGCTCCTGGATGGAGGGGGTGCTAAGCCCCGGGATTACGACCTGCGAGCGTAAAGCCTCAAGGAGCCGCATCAACAAAACGTCAAACGCCTTCGGGTCGCTCCGGCGACCGCCGCGAATATCGCACCAATTCGGAACTTGCAGTCCAGTCTGGCCGCGGGCCCCGTCCCGCCGGGGGCAACTGAAACGCCCGCGCACCGCTGAGCCCGGCACGACCCTCCGGTCTCACGTGGTCGCGGACTAGCCCTTTGGTCGTAGTCCCGTATCGACTCGCCCAGGCCGGCGAGTAGCGTCCACACCGCCCGGCCGACGGTGGACCCCCCGGACGCCTCGGCAGGTGGTCGGGGCGGCGGATCCCCCCGGTGAGCCGCTCACGGCTGCGACGGGCACCCGCCCGGGTCGCGGGCGGCACTGCGGTGCAGCCGGACCCGGGTGGGCCCACGGCGTGGTCCGGGGCGACCGCTCGCCGCTCAAGATCTGGTGACCACCGGCCGACGACCCGGTGGTGACCGCCTGCCTCCGCCCGCGCGCCCGGACCGCGCCATGACGGCGACCCTCGCGCTCGTCGCGAGCGCCCTGTGGGGCGGCGCCGACTTCCTCGGCGGCAGTGTCAGCCGACGGCTGCGGCCGGTCCAGGTCCTGGCGGTGTCGCAGGCGCTCGCCGCCGTGGTCCTGGTCGGGTTCGTCGCCGGCACGGGAACCGGGGACGCGCTGGCCGGGGCCGGCTCCTGGGTCGGCTGGTCGGTGGCGGCGGGTCTGACCTGGGCGGCGGGCATGGCGGCCCTCTACACGGCGCTGGCCAGCGGGACGATGGGCGTGGTGGCGCCCATCGCGTCCTGCGGCATGGTGTTGCCCGTCGTCCTCGCCCTGGTGGGCGGGGAGCGTCCCGGCCCGGTCCAGCTGGTGGGCGTCGGCGTCGCCGTGCTCGGCGTGGTCGGGTCAGCGGGTCCGGACCTACGCGGGCGCGGCGCCGTGCAGCAGCGGTCGGTGCTCCTGGCCCTGGTTGCAGCCGTGCTGTTCGGGGTCGAGATCTTCGCCCTGGCCAAGGGCAGCACGACGTCGGTCTCCGGAACGTTGCTCGGCATGCGGCTGTCCGCCGTGGCCTGCGTCGTGGTGGTCCTTGTCGCGCGGCCGGGGGACCGCCGCGGCCTGGCGGTGCGGGACCTGCCGGCCCTGCTGGCCCTCGGCACGCTGGACCTGGCGGCGACCGCTTCCTACGCACTGGCCGCTCAGGCCGGCCTGGTCAGCGTGGTCGCGGTCCTGGCCTCCCTCTACCCCGCGGTCACGGTCCTGCTCGCGCGGCAGTTCCACGCCGAGCGCCTGCTCGGGGTCCAGCGCATCGGGGTCAGCTCCGTGCTCGTCGGGGCGGCGCTGATCGGCCTGGGCGGGGCGACCGCGTGAGGCCCGGGCTTGGGGCCCGGACGAGGCTTCAGGTTGGCCGTCCTCGTGCCGAAGTTCCGGTTGCGCTGCTACCAGCCCAGGGAACTGCCGAACGGCAGGGCACCGAACAGAGCATCGACCAGCGCACCGGACAGCCACGACAGGAGGTTCCGATGACCGGAACGGCCCGGCCCGCCCCTCCACGTCGAGCGCTGGAATGGCATCGGGTGGCGCTGTGCATCGCGCTGCTGCCGCCCGCGCTGTTCGTCTTGTCCACGGTCCCCGGCGTCCGCCCGGAGCGCGGGTACAGCCTGCTGCTCGACGGGTTGCTCAACAACCTCGCGTACGGCATGGCTCCGGTGATCTGCCTGCTCCGGGTGCGCCGCAGCAAGGGCCGCCGGCTCGGGGGGTACCTGCTGGCCGCGGCGCTCGCGGTCTACGGGTCCGGCAACGTCTTCTGGACCGTGTTCCTGCGGCCGCTCGAGGTCCAGCCCTTCCCCTCCGGGGCCGATGCGCTGTTCCTCGGCTTCTACCCGCTCGCCTTCGCCGCCCTCACCTCCTTCCTGCGCCGCCGCGACGAGAAGCTGTCCGCGAGCCTCTGGCTGGACGGTCTGGTCGGCGGGCTCGCGGTGGGCGCCCTCGCGGCGGCCGCGGTGATCCGGCCGATCATCTCGGTCAACCAGTCCAGCTGGGCGGCCGTGGCCACGACCACCGCCTACCCACTGCTCGACCTCGTGCTGCTGCTCGTGGTGGCGGTCACGCTGTCGCTGTACCGGTGGCGGCCCCCCGTCGGGCTCTGGTTCCTCACCGGGGGGCTGGTGCTGTTCGTCCTTGCCGACGTGGCATACCTGTTCGCCACGGCGCGCGGGACCTACGTCTCCGGAGGCCTCACCGACGGCATCTGGGTGCTCGCGGTGATCCTCATGGCCGTCACCCCCGGCTGGGCGGACAAGCCGACCGGCCCGTGGCTGCCGACCTGGGCCCTGATCGCCATCCCCCTCGTGTCGACGGCGGCGGCGCTGGGCCTGCTCGTCACCGACCACAGCTACCGGCTGCACCCTTCGTCATTCGCCCTGGCGACGGCGACGGTCGTGGTCGCGCTGGTGCGCCTGGTGGTCACCTTCCGCGAGGTCGCGTCCCTCGCGCACAGCCGCGAGCTCGCGCTGACCGACGAGCTCACCGGCCTGGCGAACCGGCGCGCGCTGTACGAGGACGCGCCGCGACGGATTGCCGGCCTCGACCCGGCCGCGGGCGTGGCCCTGCTGCTGCTCGACCTGGACCGGTTCAAGGAGGTCAACGACAGCCTCGGCCACCAGGCGGGAGACGTGATGCTGCGCGAGGTGGGCGCCCGGCTGAAGCCGTTCGCGCCCGACCGCGCCGACCAGGTCGTGCGGCTCGGCGGGGACGAGTTCGCGCTGCTGCTGACCTCGGCGGACCTGGCGCGGGCCCGGACCGTCTCCGAGGAGGTGCGGGACGTCCTCGCGCTCCCGATCACCGTGAACGGCATCGCCGTGCACGTCGGGGTCAGCATCGGCCTCGCCTCGCTCCCGGCGGCCACTGCGGACCTCCCGTCCCTGTTGCGCCAGGCCGACGTCGCGATGTACCAGGCGAAGGCCCGCCGGGTGGGGGTCTTCACCTACCAGCCCGAGCTCGACGACTTCCTGCTGGAGAACCGGCTGGAGACCACCGAGCTGCTGCGGGCGGCCATCGCCGACCGCAGCCTCGTCATCCACTACCAGCCAAAGGTCGAGACGCGCGGCCGGCAGGTGCGCAGCGTCGAGGCGCTCGTGCGCTGGCAGCACCCGACCCGCGGGCTGCTCCAGCCCGGCGCGTTCCTCCCTCTGGTGGAGGACGCCGGGCTGATGGAGGACCTGACCGCCGCCGTCCTCGAGCAGGCGCTGGACCAGGCCACCGTGTGGCAGCAGCGGGGGACCGACCTGGCCGTCGCCGTCAACCTGTCGGCGTCCTCGCTGGTCGACCAGGCGCTGCCCGCCCGGGTGGCCGCGATGCTGCAGAAGCGCGGCCTGCCGCCCCGGGCGCTGGAGCTGGAGATCACCGAGGACTTCCTGATGGCCGACAGCACCCGGGCCCAGCTGATCCTGGCGGGCCTGCGCGAGCGCGGCATCCGCGTGGCGGTCGACGACTACGGCACCGGCTACTCCTCCCTCGCCTACCTCAAGGAGCTTCCGGTCGACGACCTCAAGCTCGACAAGACGTTCCTGCAAGGCGTGACCGAGGACGAGCGCGCGTTCGCCATCGTCCGCTCCACGATCATGCTGGCCCACTCGCTCGGCCTGCGCCTCGTGGCCGAGGGCGTCGAGGATGCCGAGACCTCGAAGAAGCTCGCCGATGCCGGCTGTGATGTCGAGCAGGGCTGGTACTACGCCAAGGCCCTGCCAGCCGATGAGCTGGAGACCTGGCTGGAGCTGTGGCGGGACACGGTCGCCGAGCCCGACCCCGTCGACGCGGTCGCCGCCATCCCCACGCCGGTGACGGCATGAGCAGAAAGTGCGCGTCATGAGCGACGTCCTGGCGGTCTCGCCGCCACGCGCAGCCGGCCTGGCGGGCGTCGTCCTCGAGGGAGCCGCAGCCGTCGAGCGGCTGCTGCCGCAGTACGAGGAGCTGGCCGAGCGCTGCCGGCTCCCCGTGACCGCCCGGGCCGCCTGGGTCCGCGCGCGGATGGAGGCCGACCCCACGGCGTTTCCCTGGGCCGTGGTTCTCCGGGACGGGGACGGTGGCCTGCGAGCCGCCGCCGTCCTGCTCGACCGGCAGGCAGGCGGACGACGTGACGTCGTCCTGGCCGGCGGTGGGGACGGTTACCGCGCCGGTGTGGCGGCGGCCGACCCGGCCGACGCGTACCTGCTCGGCAGGGCCATGGCAGGCAGGCTCGTCCGCCGGGCGTCCCGCCGGGCACTCGACCTGGGTCCGCTGCCGGACGATGCGTGCACCGCGGCCCTGGCCGCAGGCTTCGGCGCCGAGCTCGTGCCCTGCGACCCCGTGCCGATGGTCCGGCGTGACCGCGGTACGGACGTCTCCGCGTACCTCTCGCACGGCACCCGCAAGACGCTGCGCAAGGCGCGCAACCGGATGGAGACCGACGGGCTCCAGCACTGGGTCCGCTTCACCGACGACGCCGACGAGGTCGCCGAGCTGCTGCCTCACCTGGAGGAGGCTTACCGGGACCGCGACCGCGAGCACGGGCTGCCCTGCCTGCTCGACACGGCTGCCGGACACCGGCTGTGGCGTGGCCGCATCCAGCACCTGCTGGCCATCGGCTCGCTCGAGGTCGCGACGCTGTGGATCTCGGGCCGGCCGGCGGCGTACGTGGCGGGCATCCGGGACGGCCGGCGCTACGGCGTCCTCGAGGGTCGCTTCCTGACCACCTGGTCGCGCTACGCGCCAGGCCGGCTGCTCGAGGCCGAGGTGCTGCAGCGTGTGCTGACGGACGACCGGCTCGACAAGCTGGACTGGATGACCGGCATCGCGTCCGAGACGCTGCTCGCGACCAACGCCGTGGAGCCGGTCGTGGCCGTGCGGTCCCCCCGCATGTCGCTCTGAGCCTTCCGCCCGCGGGGGGTCGGCCAGTCCGTGTCGTCGAGACCTGCCGCGGAAGCCGGGCCTACCTGGCGGGCACGGTCGTCCAACGCCGCGGTGGTGTAACGCGACGGGCAGCCCTAGCGATGTAAGGGGTGGGTCGCGCCGCTGCCCCCTCCACCCCCGCATCGGGCAGCGGCGCGCCCCGGTACCAGCATCAGGCGGTACCCACCCCCCGGCGGTACCAGCCCCCGCGGTTCCAGCCTCAGGCGAGGGTCCCGGCGAGGACCGGGGCGTCGGCCGCCTCCGCGGTCGGCCCCGCGGCGGAGTGTGCCGCCATTCTGAACGGCAGCTCGGGACGCGGACGCGGGTCCGGATGCGGCCAGGTGCTCGTGCCGTCCGGCGTCGAGGCGTAGGTCCAGCGCAGCCCGCCGCGGGCCACCGAGTCGACCGCGGCCACCAGCCGGTCGACGTCCGACGCCGTGGTGCCCAGGCCCATGCTCGCCCGGACCGCCCCGGGGACCGCGGCGTCCGCGCCGGAGCGCAGGCCGGCCCGGATGTGGTCGGACTCCTCGTCGCTGATGCCGAGCAGCGTGGTCATGAGCGGGTGGGCGCAGAAGCAGCCGTGCCGGACGCCGATGCCGTACTCGGCGCTCAGCGCCGCGGCGACCTCGGCGTACTCCAGGCCCCGCACGGTGAACGTCGCCACTCCGATCCGCGGGTGGTCCGGAGCCCACAGGCTGTACTGCTGCACGCCCGGGACGTCGGCCAGGCCGATCCGAAGCCGCCGTAGCAGCGTGGCCTCGTGCTCCGCGACCCGGTCCATCCCGAGCTCGGCCAACGTGTCACAGGCCACGCCGAGCGCCACGGCGCCGAGCACGTTGGGCGAGCCCGCCTCCTGGCGGTCCGGCAGGTCCGCCCACAGGACGTCGTCGACCGTCACGTAGCGGACGGCGCCGCCACCGGCCAGGAACGGCTCACCGGAGCGCAGCCAGTCCGCGCGGCCCAACAGCACGCCGGCGCCGTAGGGCGCGTACAGCTTGTGGCCGGAGAAGGCGAGGTAGTCCAGGTCGAGAGCCGAGACGTCGACGCCGCGGTGCGGCAGCAGCTGCGCGCCGTCCATCAGCACCCGTGCGCCGTACCGGTGCGCCAGCGCGATGATGTCGGCGTACGGCCACAGCTCGCCTGTCGCGTTGGACGCGCCGGTCACCGCGACCAGCCGCGGGCCAGTCGGCGCGGCGCGCAGCGCGCCCTCCAGCAGCTCCAGCGCCTCGTCCGGCGAGCAGGGCACGGGCAGCAGCTCGGCGTCGTGCCGGCGCCAGGGCAGCAGGTTGGCGTGGTGCTCGGTGCGGAAGGCGATCACGGTGGTGCCGGCAGGCAGCGCGCTGGCCAGCAGGTTCACCGACTCGGTGGTGTTCCGGGTGAACAGCACGCAGTCGTCGGCCCGGGCGTTCGTGAACGACCGGACCGCCTCGCGGGCGCCCTCATAGGCGTCCGTGGCGAGCCGGGACAGGAAGCCGGCGCCGCGGTGCACGCTTGAGTACCACGGCAGCAACGCGTCGACGGCGTCCTTGACCCTGACCAGGCTCGGCGTGCTCGCGGCGTAGTCGAAGTTGGCGTACCGCACCTGACCGCCGGTGACCAGCGGCACCTCGACGTCGGCACCGGCCAGCCGCGGCCAGGCGGTGGTCTCGTCTCCACGTGATCTCACCCCAGGACCATCGGCTCGGCGCCCTCGCGGCTTGACCCGCCGCGGGCCGCGTCCCCGAACGGCCGCACCTGTCCTGTCGTCGATCAAGCGCGCGGAACCGCGGCCGATGGAGGCTGCATGGCCCTCAACCGTGAGCAGTTCGAGTTCGACCGGCGGGCGATCCAGCAGCGGGTCGTGCCGTTCGCCGTGCCCGCGTGCCTCGGTTTCGGTCAGGCCGCGGTGCGTGCGAGCTCGCAGACCTGGTGGCTGATCGCGATCGCCGGCGCGCTCACGGCGCTGGTCATCGGCGGCACGGTGCTCGCGCCGTGGCGACGGCTGCCCTCGTGGGCGTTCACCGCCCCGCCGCTCATCTACTGCCTCGTGGTGGTGGTGCTCCGGCAGGCGACCGGCGGCGCGGGCTCGGCGTCGTCCCTGCTGCTGCTCCTGTCGGTGTTCTGGGTGGCCCTGCACGGGTCGCGTGCGCACCTGTTCGTGGTCCTCGCCGGCTGCGCCACCGCCCTGCTGGCCCCGGTGGTTCTTCTCGGCGCCCCGATGTACCCCGCGGAGAACCTCAACGACGCGGTGATGTGGCTGATCATCGGGCCCATCCTCGGACTCACCGTCCAGCGGCTGGTCCGGCTGACGGCGGCGGGGGAGGGGCGGTTCCGCTCACTCGTCCACAATGCGGCCGACTCCATCCTGGTGGTCGACGAGCGCGGTGCCCTGACCTTCGCCAGCCCGGCGGCCGCGGCCGCGCTGGGCGGCGACCTGGCCGGCTGCACCGGTGCGGACCTGTTGCGGCGCGTGCACCCCGAAGACCGGCACTCGCTGGTGACCCAGCTGCGAGAGACGCTGGGCTCCGGCACGCAGTACCCCGCCCGGCTGCAGGTCCGGCTACGCCACAGCGACGACCGCTGGCACCACATGGAGGTCGTCGCGACCGACCTGTTCTCAGACCCCGACGTCGACGGACTGGTCTTCAACGCCCGCGACATCACCGAGCGGGCCGTCCTGGAGCAACGGTTGCGCCGGCTGGCCTTCCACGACTCCCTGACCGGGCTGGCCAACCGGGCGCTGTTCAGCGACCGGGTCTCGCACGCGGTCGCGCAGTCGCGCCGCACCAACGGGCGGCTCGCCGTCCTGTACTGCGACCTCGATGACTTCAAGACCGTCAACGACAGCCTCGGGCACGACGCCGGGGACGAGCTGCTGCTGACGGTGGCCCGGCGGCTAGGCAGTGGCCTGCGCGCGGGCGACACCGCGGCCCGGCTCGGCGGCGACGAGTTCGCCGTCCTCCTGGAGAACCTCTCGGGTGCGGACGAGGCCGTCGACGTCGCGAACCGGCTGCTCGCCGACCTGCACCGCCCGATCCGCATCGGAGACCGCAACCTCGTCCCCAGCGCAAGCATCGGGATCGTCGTGCCCGCCCCCGGCAAGGCGGCCTCCGCCATGGAGCTGCAGCGCGACGCCGACGCCGCCATGTACGCCGCGAAGCGGCGGGGCAAGTCACGCTGGGAGATCTACGACCCCGGAATGCACGCCAACGCGTTGCAGCGGCTGGAGCTCACCGCGGAGCTCGACCGAGCCCTCTCGTGCGGCGAGCTCCGGCTGGCCTACCAGCCGGTGGTCGACCTCGACAGCGGCCGCGTCGTCGGTGTCGAGGCCCTGGTGCGCTGGCACCACCCGCAGCGCGGCGAGGTCATGCCGCTGGAGTTCATCCCGTTCGCGGAGGACACCGGCCAGATCGTGCCGCTCGGGCACTGGGTGCTCCGTGAGGCCTGCCGGCAGGGGCGCGAGTGGCACGACCAGGGCAACGGCTGGCTGAGCATGTCGGTCAACCTGTCCCCGCGGCAGCTGCAGGACCCCCGCCTGGTCGACAACGTCCGCGAGATCCTCGAGGAGACGGGGATGCGGCCGGGAAACCTGGTCCTCGAGCTGACCGAGACCGCGCTCATGGCCGAGCCGGACACCGGCTTCCAGGTGATCCGTCGGCTCAAGCGGCTCGGCGTCCGGCTGGCCATCGACGACTTCGGAACCGGCTACAGCTCGCTGGCTTACCTGCACCGGCTGCCGGTCGACGTCATCAAGGTCGACCGCAGCTTCATCGCGGACCTGGGCCTCGGCACCGACCGGGCCACGCTGGCGCGCGGCATCCTCGAGCTGGTCCGGACCCTGCAGGTCTCGACCGTGGCCGAGGGCGTGGAGACCGCCGAGCAGCTCGACGAGCTGCGGACCGTGCGGTGCGAGCTGGGCCAGGGGTACATGTTCTCCCGCCCGGTGGCGGCGGAGGCCATCACGTCCCTCCTCGCGGCGGCCGGCCGGGTGCACGAGGTCGCCTAGCACCCCACTGCCGGTTCCCGCTCGGCGTGTGTACCGTCTGCTTCATGTCCACCCTTCCGCCGGCCACACTCACAGCCCTGCTGGGCATTCGGCTGGGCGGCGTCGAGCTGTCGGGGGTGCTGCAGCGGATCGTCGAGATCGCGAAGGACGCCCTGGTGGGCGCTGACGAGGTGTCCATCACGCTGGTGCGGGACGACCGTCCCTGGACCGCGACCTACACCGGTCAACTGGCCCTTGACGCGGACGAGATGCAGTACGCGCGTGGGTACGGACCCTGCATCGACGCCGGGGTGACGGGCACGGTGCTGCGGGTGGAGGACATGCGGGTGGAGCGGCGCTGGCCGGACTACGCCGCGGCCGTGGTACCGCGGGGGGTGCTCAGCTCGCTGTCGGTACCGCTGCCGCTGCAGACCGAGGTCGTCGGCGCGATCAACTGCTACGCGCGGCTGCCGTTCGCCTTCGACGACGTTGCGGTCGAGACCGCCGTCGACCTGGCCGGCCACGTCGCAGTAGCCGTGGTCAACGCCATGGGCTACATCGACGCCGCGTCGCTGGCGCACCACATGCAGCAGGCGATGGTGAGCCGCGCGGTCATCGAGCAGGCCAAGGGCATCCTGATGGCGCAGAACAGGTGCGACGCGGACACCGCGTTCGCCATCCTGCGCCGGGCGTCCCAGGGCCGGAACGTCAAGATCCGCGACCTGGCGGCCGACCTCGTGGGCCGGGTCGCGACGCGGAGCACCTCGTCCAACGCCGAGTGAGCGCAGTCTCTTGTGCCCCGCCGGAAGGAGGGGTTGGCTGGGCCTCGCATCGTTGGCTGAGCGAAAGGTGAGGGCCAAACCATGGCGACCACGGCACGCGACATCATGACCGGTGGGGTCGAGTGCGTCCAGGAGGACGAGACCGTCCAGGACGCTGCCCGCAAGATGGAACAGCTCGGCGTTGGGGCACTGCCCATCTGCGGCTCCGACGACCGGCTCAAGGGCATGCTCACCGACCGCGACATCGTGGTGAAGGTCATCGCGCAGGGCAAGGACCCCGCGGGGACTCGTGCGGGCGACCTGGCGCAGGGCAAGCCCGTCACCATCGGCGCGGACGACGACCTCTCCGAGCTGGTCCGCACGATGGCGCAGCACCAGGTGAAGCGGTTGCCGGTCATCGACGGTCACCGGCTGGTCGGCGTGGTCAGCGAGGCGGACGTCGCCGAGCACGCCAGTCCGGAGCAGCTCGTCTCCGTCGTGCGCGGGGTGTACGCCGAGTCCTGAGGTGGCACGCGGCCGGACCGGCGCTAGTCGCCTAGCGCCGGTCCGGCGCTAGGCGACGCGCCGGTCCGGCGGCGCGGCGCGGACCAGCTCCACGGTGGTGCGCACCCAATCCCGGACGTCGTCCGGCGACCGCACCTCGAGGGCCTCCGGCGTGGTGAGCGCGATCTGGACGAGGCCGGTGAGCGCGGTCACCAGCAGTGTGGCCTGGCGGGCGCTGAGCTCGATGCCGGCGGCCAGGTGGATGTCACACATCAGCCGGGTCTGCGCCGTTCGCAGGTCCGCCATCGCGGCGTGCAGGGCCGGACGCCGGGTGGACTCCAGAAAGAGCTCGGCGATCGCCAGGTGCCGCGAGCGGTTGGTGGTGACGGCGGTCTGCACCATCGCGGCCAGATGGTCGGCGATGGCCGCGACGTCGACCGGGCCGCGAGGTGCCCGCGCCAGGTCGGCGAAATGCAGCGCGCGGACGCGCTCGACCACCGCGCCCATCAGGGCGTCGCGTGTGCGGAAGTACCGGGAGGTGGTGCCGGGCGGTTCGGCCGCCTCGGCATCCACCTTCCGGTGCGTCAGGCCCCTGGCCCCCTCCCGGGCGAGGAGCTCGACGGCCGCGTCCGCGAGCCGGTCCCGTCGGGTGGCGTTGAACGGTGGCATCGGGCCCCATCCGCAGGTCAGCTGGTCACCAAGGCGGGTCCGCACCACTCTCGCACGGCGGCCCGTACCGCCCCGGCGTCGGCCGAGTCGCTCGCCCAGGCGACGTACCCGTCCGGGCGCACCAGGACGACGGCGGGTCCCTTGGGTCTGGAGACGACGCGCACCCGGTCGACGTGGTCGAGCCCGTCGGTCGACACCGCCCCACCAGTGGCGTCGACCAGCACGAACCGGCCCGTGCGCAGCGCCTCGTAGAGCCGGCGGCCGTCGGTGCCGACGACGTCGGGCATCCGGCGCCCGGTCCAGCGGTGGCTACCTGGCGGCCGCTGGTAGCTGATCCCGATCCCGGTCAGCAGCCCGGCCAGCCGACGTCGCGCCGGCGCCACCCGGAGCAGGGTGCGGATGGCCAGCCGGCGGCCGGTCGCGCCCAGCCGGGACCGCGACATCACCAGGCGGTACATCCCGTCGGTCATCCTCAGCACCAGGGCGCCGACCGGGTGCCGCTCCTCCTGGTAGGTGTCCAGCAGCCCCGGTCGCGCCCATCCCTGCACCGTCGCCGCCAGCTTCCAGCCCAGGTTCATGGCGTCCTGGATGCCCGTGTTCATGCCCTGCCCGCCGACGGGGGAGTGCACGTGCGCGGCGTCTCCCGCGAGGAAGACCCGCCCCACCCGGTAACTGCCGGCCTGCCGCCGCTCACTGAGGAACCGCGTGCTCCAGCGGGGCTCTCCCATCCCGAAGTCGTCGCCCGCGATGCGACGGAAGGCCGAGCGCAGCTCCTCCAGGGTCACCGGCTCCTCCAGCGGCACCCGCTCGCGTGACCGGTCCCAGGCGATGGCCCGGAACCAACCGTCGCCGAACGGCACGAACAGCACCAGGCCCTCCTGGCTGGTGGCGCCGAACAGGGTCTCGCCGGGAGGCCGGCTCAGCCGGACGTCGGCGAGCAGGATGTGGGTCTCGTACTGCCGGCCCACGAAGTCGACACCGACCAGCCGGCGCACCGCGCTGTGCGCACCGTCGGCGCCGACGACGTATGCCGCGTGCACGACCTCGGACCCGCCGGCGCCGCGGACCTCCAGCCGGACCCCGTCGTCGTCCTGCGAGAGACCGACGACCTCCGCGCCTCGGTCGATGGACGCGCCGAGCCGGCGGGCCCGCTCCTCCAGCAGGTGCTCGGTACCGCTCTGCGGCACCATCAGCACCATCGGGTAGCGGGAGCGGACCTGGGTCAGGTCCAGGACGGCTCCCGGCGTCGGCGCCACCTGCTGCACCGGGATGCCGCGGGCGATCACCTGCTCGGCCAGCCCGCGCGCGTCGAGCAGCTCCAGGGTGCGGGCGTGGACGGCGAAGGCCCGGGTGAGGTTCGGCTCCTCGGCGCGCCGCTCCAGCACCCGGCAGCCGACCCCGGCCAGGCGCAGCTCGCACGCGAGCGCCAGCCCGGTCGGCCCAGCGCCCACGACCACCACGTCGACGTCGTTCATCGTCGTCCTCCCTCAGCCGCTGCGGATCGTCCGCTACGAACGTAGCGAACGGCGCGGTGCGGCCGCCAGAGCCCGTCCCGGAAGCTGTCGCGGGGTTCCCCAGCTCCAATAGGTTCGTCGCGGGGACGCCCCGCGACATATTCCGGCCGCGGGTCGGACGCCCGGTCAGCGCCGGGCCGACACCAGCTCGAGCAGCGCGCCGAACAGGTTGCCGGGCAGGTCGATGGCGTGCAGCGCGGCGATCAAGGCCGGACCGGTCAGGGTCGTCACGGCGTCCAGAGCACGCTCCTTGGTGGTGTACGCGATCTCGGCCCGGTCGAGCAGCGCGAACGCCGTCGCTGGGACGTCCTCGCCGCTCAGCCGCACGCCACGCAGCGTCACCTCCACGCCGCCCGCCAGCTCCAGCCGGCCGAGCTGCACCCGTACCGCCGCGGGCGTCGTCGTCCGGTGCGTGACGTCCCGCTGACGCACCCCGCCGCTCACCCGCACCTGCCGGACCGAGGCCACGCCGACGAGCGCGAGGGTGAGGGAGCGCTCCGTCCGCACGCCGGGGCCCTTGGGCGGCGGGATGGACAGCACGGCGTCGTCCCCGTGCCACCTGACGTCGAACGTGATCCGGTGCCGCTGCTGCACCGTGGGAGTGCCCTTGCCGTCGTCCTCGTAGAGGTCCGCACGGCCGGATGCCGAGGGAAAGACTTGCAGCAGCAGGGAGTCAGGGTTGTCGCTCGGGTCGGTCATCGGGTCCGCCAGCAGCGGGACGACGGAACCGGCTCGGGCGAGCACGGGGACGAGCTCGAGCGGACGGTGCAGGACGAGGCTCCGCCCGCCGTCGTAGCGCCTGCCGGTGAAGACGTCGAACCACACGCCGTCCGGAAGCCACGCCGTCACCTGCGCCAGCCGGGTCTGTCGGTCCGCGGGCGAGGTGATCGGCGCCACCAGCAGGTCCGGGCCGAACATGTACTGGTTCGGCACCTCGTACGCGTCCTCGGCCTGCGGGTGGTCGTGGTACATCGGCCGGACGACCGCCACGCCGTCCGTGTGCGCCACCCAGGAGGCGCTGTAGACGTACGGCACCAGCTCGTGTCGCAGCCTCAGGTAGCGGGCCATGATGCGCTCGGCCTCGACGCCGAACCGCCACGGTTCCTTGGAGTTGAACGGGCTGTTCGAGGAGTGCAGCCGGTTGATCGGCGAAAAGGTGCCGAGCTGGTACCAGCGGGTGGCGAGCTCGGGGTCCTTGGCGCCGCCGAGGTGTCCCCCGATGTCGTGGCTCCACCAGAAGTACCCCACGTTGGCGGCGGTCGCGGTGAAGTACGGCTGGAACGCCAGGGACGCCCAGGTCGCGATCGTGTCGCCGGAGAAGCCGACCGGGTACCGGTGGCTTCCGAGACCGGCGTACCGCGAGAAGGTCAGGGGCCGCCTGCCGTCCCGACCGGAGTCGATGTAGTGGACGTGGTTGAGCATCCACAGCGGGTCCAGCCCCGGGACCCTCGTGACGCCGCCGGACTGCCAGTCCAGCCACCAGAGGTCGACGCCCGCCTCCTCGTGCGGGTGGTGCAGCCGCTTGAGGTAGGAGTCGGTGAACTCGCGCGACGTGATGTCGAAGGCCACCTCCAGGCCGGTGGCGGGGTCGAGCCCGAGGTCGCGAGCCACGTCGGGGTACGCCTGCTCGTGCCGACGCACGCCGTCCGCCGGGTGCACGTTCAGTGCGACGGCGAGCCGGCGTTCGTGCAGCGCCCGCAAGAAGGCCGGCGGGTCCGGGAACAGCCCGGTGTCCCAGGTGTACCCGGTCCAGCCGCTGCCGATCTCCGGGTCGATGTCGACGAGGTGCCAGTCCATGTCGAGGACGGCGACCGAGAACGGGATGCGCTCGGCGGCGAACCGGTCCATCAGGGCGAGGTACTCGTCCGCCGTGTAGCGGTGGTAGCGGCTCCACCAGTTGCCGAGCGCCCAGCGGGGGAGCAGCGGGTTGGGCCCGGTGAGCCGGAAGTAGTCCCGCAGGGCCGCCTGGTAGTCCCGGCCGTAGCCGAAGAAGTAGAGGTCCTCCCCAGCCTGTTCGGGGTCGTCGGCGCGGGGCGCGAACCAGCCGTCCTCGGTCAGCTGCACGGAGCCGGAGTCGGAGATGACCGCGTACCCGTACGGCGCCAGCAGCCCGGGCTCCAGCTCCGCCTCCCCGTCGACGTCGTCGAGCGTCCGCAGAGTGCCGCCGAGGTTGCCGTGCCAGCCGCCACGGTCGTCCGGCGGGTCGTCGTAGTGCCAGGTGGTGCGGTGCCCGGGCTGAGCGCGCCGGCGCAGGGACACCGACAGGCCGGCCCGGCTGAACCGTCCCTTGACGTAGGTCAGGTGCAGGTGGTCGGTCCAGATGTCGACGGTGGTGCCGGTGTCGTGAACGGTGAACTCCGGCACGGGGAACGCCCGGCTGACCACGAGCTGCGTGGGCAGGTCGACGAACCGGTCTCGGTCGTCCCACTCCATCCGCAGCAGCCGGCTGGTCAGCACCGTGAACCGGTAGCCCGGGCCCTGCACCACAGCGCGAGGGTCCGCCGCGGCGTCCAGCCCGCTGCTGCTGAGCGTCACCATGCGAGCCCCTCCTCGTCCGCTGCCAGTGCAGGTGTACCCCGCTGCGGCGGTCTAACAACAGTTGCGGCTAGGAGCCTTACGCTCAGCGGCGAGGTGGCGCGGTGCTCTGCCGGACGACGAGGTCGACACCGAGGTCCATGCGCGTCGGCGTGGCCTCACCCGCCCGCAGCCGCAGCACCAGGCGGGTGGCCTCCTCGGCCATCTCCTTCAACGGCTGGTGCACCGTGGTGAGCGCCGGGCTGGACCACCGGGCGATCGGCAGGTCGTCGTACCCGACGACGGAGAGGTCGTCCGGCACGTGCAGCCCGGTGGACCGGGCGGCCTCGAACACGCCGAGTGCCTGCAGGTCGCTGCCGGCGAAGATGGCGGTCGGCGGGTCTTCCTGCGCCAGCAGCTTCAGCGCGTTTTCGCACCCTCCCTCGACGTGGAAGTCGCCGTACCGGATCAGGTCCGGGTCGACGGGGAGGGACGCCATCGCCATGGCCGAGCGGTAGCCGGCCAGCCGGGCGACGGAGCACATCATGTCCCCGGGACCGGTGATGACGCCGATCCGGCGGTGCCCGCGGTCGATGAGGTGCTGCGTGGCCGCCACGCCGCCGGACCAGTTGGCGGAGCCGACCGACGGCACGTCGGGTGCGGGGTCACCCGCGGGGTCGATGACGACGTACGGGATGCCCCGCGAGCGCAGCTGGGTCTGGTACTGCTCCGGGACGTTGGAGAAGACCAGCACCACGCCGAGCGGCCGGCGGCGGAGCACGCCGTCGATCCACTCGGCTCCGGGGGAGTGGCGCGTCCCGCTCTCCGTCAGCACCAGGCCGGCCTTGGCCTCGCGGGCCACGTTCTCGACGCCCCGGATCAGCTCCATCGCCCACGCGCTCTCCAGCTCGTGGAAGACGATCTCGATCAGCGGGGCCTCTGGTGGCGCGGGGGCACGGCGTCGGTAACCGTGCGTCGTGAGCAGCTCCTCGACCCGCTGACGCGTCCCCGGGGAGACGTCGGTGCGCCCGTTGAGGACTTTCGAAACGGTCGACAGCGAGACGCCGGCCTCGCTCGCGACCTGCGCGAGCGTCACGCGGTCGACCCCTTCGCTTGCCGGCATGGGTTCCAGCCTACGGCAGCGGTCGTGCGGGTCTCGTGGCCTCGACTGCCCCGCGCAGCCTTCTGCTGGTGACGCAAGTGCCGTGGGGTTTCGAGGCTTTGGCGAAAGGTTGTAGGTCTTCTCCTCCCTGGCGCAGGCGGGACGTGCCCCGTCGAGTACGGTGTCGCCCGACGCGGACTGGTTGGACGTACGCCGGGTCCGATCCCGGCCAGGGCTGAGAGGGCACGACGTGGTCTACACCGACCTGTCGGAGGAGGAGCTGCGCGCGTACCGCTCCGACCAAGTCGATCCGCCGGACTTCGACGAGTTCTGGGCGGCCACGCTGAAGGAGTCGCGCTCCCTCGGCGACGCATCCGTCGTGGTCCCGGTCGACACCGGGCTGGCCACGATCGACACCTTCGACGTCACCTTCCCCGGCTTCGGCGGCCAGCCGGTGCGAGCCTGGCTGCGGGTGCCGGCGGGCCGTACCGGCCGGCTCCCGACCGTCGTCCAGTACGTCGGCTATGGCGGCGGCCGCGGGCACGTGCTGGAGAACCTGCTGATCGCGTCGGCGGGCTTCGCGCACCTGCAGATGGACTCGCGTGGGCAGGGCTCCGTGTGGAGCCGCGGCGACACTCCGGACGACGCACCAGCCGGGCCGCAGGTTCCGGGCGTGATGACCCGCGGCATCGAGGACCCGCAGACCTACTACTACCGGCGGCTGTTCACCGACGCGGTCCGGGCCGTCGACGCGGCACGGGGACTCGACGTCGTCGACCCCGAGCGGGTCGCGGTCATCGGCCAGAGCCAGGGCGGGGCGACCGCGCTCGCGGTGGCGGCGCTCGTGCCGGACGTCGCTGCCGTGGTGGCGCACGTCCCCTTCCTCTGCGACTTTCCGCGCGCCACGGTGGTCACCGACGCGTACCCGTTCCGTGAGGTGGTCGACTACCTCGCCACCCACCGGCACCGCCGCGAGGCGGTGCACCGGACGCTGTCCTACTTCGACGGCGTCAACTTCGCCCGTAGGGCGCAGGTGCCCGCGCGCTTCAGCGCCGCGCTGATGGACGACGTGGTTCCGCCGTCGACCGTCTTCGCGGCGTTCCACGAGTACGCCGGACCCAAGGAGCTGCAGGTCTGGCAGTACAACGGCCACGAGGGCGGCGGTCCGGACGATGACGAGGCCGCCCTCGAGTTCCTGCGTGCCCGGCTGCGCTGACCTCCGGAGAGGACCGACATGACGACCCCCATCACCAACTGGGCGCGCAACATCACCTTCAGCGCCGAGCGCCTGCACGGACCGACGAGCGTGGAGCAGCTCCAACGTGTCGTCGCCGGCAGCGGGCGGATCCGGGCCCTCGGGACGGGGCACTCCTTCAACCGCATCGCGGACACCACGGGCGACCTGGTGACCGTGGCCGACCTGCCCCGAACCATCGAGGTCGACACGGACAACCGGCAGGTGCGGGTGAGCGGCGGCACGCGGTACGGCGAGGTCGGTGCCCGTTTGCAGGCCGAGGGGCTGGCCCTGCACAACCTCGGGTCGCTGCCGCACATCTCTGTGGCCGGCGCCTGCTCGACCGGCACGCACGGGTCCGGCGTCACCAACCCGAACCTCGCCTCGGCCGTCTCCTCGGTCGAGCTGGTGACCGGTTCGGGGGAGCTCGTGACGGTGCGGCGGGGGGACGCCGACTTCCCGGGTGCGGTGCTCGCCCTTGGCGCGGCGGGCATCATCACGCACATGACGCTGGACGCCGAGCCGACGTACGACGTCCGGCAGACGGTGTACGACCGGCTGCCGTTCGAGTCCTTCCGGGCCGACCCGATGGCCGTCCTCGGTGCGGGCTACAGCGTCAGCGCGTTCACGACCTGGCAGGACGACGTCTTCGACCAGGTGTGGGTGAAGCAGCGGGTGGCCGAGGAGCCGCTGGGGTCCTCGTGGCTCGGTGCCTCTGCGGCGGACGGGCCGCGCCACATGATCCCCGGGATGCCGCCGACGCACTCGACCGAGCAGGGCGGTGTGCCGGGACCCTGGAACGCCCGGCTGCCGCACTTCCGACTGGAGTTCACGCCGAGCAGCGGGGAGGAGCTGCAGTCCGAGTGGTTCGTGCCGCAGTCCGTGGCCGCGGAGGCGTTCGACGCCCTCGCGTCGGTGCGCTCGCTGATCGCCCCCGTGCTGCAGATCTGCGAGCTCCGGACGATCGCGGCGGACGACATGTGGCTGAGCCCGGCGTACCAGCGCGACAGCGTGGGCCTGCACTTCACCTGGGTGCAGGACACGCCCGCGGTGACGCCGGTCCTCGGCGCGATCGAGTCCGTGCTCGCGCCGTTCGACGCCCGGCCGCACTGGGCCAAGCTCTTCACCACGCCGCCGGATGTCGTCGCCGGCCTCTACCCGCGTCTCGACGACGCCCGGCGGCTGCTCAGCCGGTACGACCCCAAGGGGATCTTCCGGAACGAGCTGCTGGACACATACCTTCCGGTGGGGTAGCGGTCGCTACTGCGGTTGCTCCACTGAGGCCGTTCCGCTGCTGTGCCGGAGCGGTTTCGGCGGAGCAAGGGGTTGGTGGGTCAGCGGTCGGTGGCCGCCCCTTGGGCGTGCGCCCTGAAGCGGAACCGCGGCTCTGGGGCCGCGTCCCCCGTCGCCAGGTCAACCGCCATCCGGCCGATGAGCGGCGCGAACTTCGCGCCGTGCCCGGAGCACGGCGAGCAGGCCACGACGGGTCCGACCCGGTCGAGCACGAAGTCCTCGTTCGACGTCGAGGTGTACAGGCAGGTGGTCTCCGCGTAGGGCTCAGGGGCGAGGCCCGGCAGCCAGCGCTGGACGTGTGCGACGAGCCTGGCCCGCGCGGCCGGGTCGACCACGCCGCTGCGGCCATCCGCCGTGGTCTCGGCGTTGGGCGCCATGTGCTCGGCGACCTTCCGGCCGCCGCGTGGACCGGCGTCCCGGGCACCGGGCAGGTGGTATGCGACGAGGTCCTGGTCGTGCACGGTCACCGGCCAGTTGGGCGTCTCGTCCCGGTGCGGGAAGTGAAACACTTGCTGCTGTGACACGGTGAGCCGCGGCATCGGCACGACGCCGTCGAGCAGCTCGCCTGCCCACGCTCCTGCCGCCACGACGACGCGCCGCGCGCGGACTGCGCCGGCCGCGGTGACCACCCGAACGTCGTCGTCCGTGACGTCGAGACGCAGGACGGTGGTGTTGGCGAGAACGACGGCGCCCTGGCGCTCGGCGACCTCGGTGGCCGCCAGGACGGTGAGCGCGGCGTCCACCGTGCCCGCCTGCGGGTGGAACAGGACCGGCCCGTCGAAGACCATGCCGGGCCAGCGCGCAGCCGCTGAGCCCGCGTCCAGCAGCTCGTGCTCGACGCCGGCTGCGTCCAGCACCCGGGCGATACCCTCGGGGTCGCGCCGACGTCCGTGGTCGATTCCGCCGGTGATGCGGAGCAGGTCGCGGCCGCTGTCCGCCTCGAGCTCGCGCCACAGCGGCATGGCCTCGCCGGTCAACCGGACGTACAGCGGGTCCAGGTACGCGCGCCGCAGGATCCGCGCGCTGCCGTGCGAGCTGCCCTTCGAGTGCCCCAGCTCGAACTGCTCCAGCAGGATGACGGACAGGCCGCGGCGGGCGGCGGCCCACGCCGTCGCCGTCCCCATCAGGCCCCCGCCCACCACGACGAGGTCCGCGCGGGACGGTAGGTCCTGCGTCGTGCTGGGCCGAGCGGCCCAGGCCTCGGCTACCGGGTCGAGCTCCCTGCCCGCGGCCACCGGGTCGCGCTCCCTGCCTGCGGCCACCGCATCCGGCTCCCTGGCGCCGGCCGCCCTGGCTCCGGACGCGGCCTCGTCGGTCATGTCCCGACCGTAGTTGGCCGCTGCTCGTGCCGGCGCGCCCGGGCGGGGCCACCGCTCCTGCTCCTCTTTGCGCGCGAAAAGCCGGTGATTCCGAGCCTGCACTCCTGCAGTAACCGGCTTATCGCGCGCAAAGGCGGCCCCGCCTCGGGTCACGCGTCGAAGTCGAGCTCCAGCACGGGGGTGGTCGGTACGGACTGGCAGGCGAGGACGAACCCGGCCTCGACCTCGGCCGGTTCGAGGGCGTAGTTGCGAGCCATCTCGACGTGCCCGCGCAACACCCGAGCCCGGCAGGTGCCGCAGACACCGCCCTTGCAGGCGAACGGCGCGTCCGGTCGAACGGCGAGGGTCGCGTCGAGCACCGAACCCTGCTCCGGCATGCGGAACGTCGAGGCGCGCCCGTCGAGCCGCACGGTGACCTCCTGCCCGTCGTCAGACGCGTCGAGCGGGCGGTGTCGGGCCACCCGCGGCGCCTCGCCGTCGACGTGGAACAGCTCCAGGTGCACCGTGCGCTTCGGCACCCCGCGTGCTTCCAGGCTCTGCCGGACCTGCTGCACCATCGCGAACGGCCCGCACAAGAACCACTCGTCGACGGTGGCTGGTGGGACGACGAGGTCCAGCAG
>DATFPQ010000104.1:0-21588 GCA_035264765.1 Actinomycetales bacterium
GGCAGCTCGCCGCGCAAGGTACCTTCGGCGCCGCCGACCAGCACCGGCTGAACCCGGTCACGCCGGTGCCCGGCTCTGGCGCGGCCGTCCGGTTCGTGCGGTTCACGATGCTCAGCCCGCAGGTGCCCGGGGTCTTCGCGGTAACGTGCCGGAGCAGCGGCGCAGCAGGCTGCCAGTTCATGGGCATGTCCGAGCTCGAGGCGTACGGCACCGCGGTTCCCTGAGTCTCCGACGTCAGACAGCAGTCAGGCAGCCAGCTGAGTGCGGACCTGACGCTTGACGCGAGACAACATCGCCACCATGCCGCGCAGCCGCAGCGGACTCACGGCCTCGGCCAACCCGAACCGGAACGGCGCGTCGTCCGGCACCGCCAGCACCTCGTCGGCGGGCAGGCCGTCCAGGCCGGTGTGCAGGATGCCGGCGAAGCCGCGGGTGGTCGGCGACTCGGGCGGCGCGTCGAAGAACACGTGCACCCGGCGGTCGTCGTCGACCTCGACCGCGAGGAACAGCGGTGACTGGCACTCGGGCACCCGCTCCATCGCCTCCGCGTGGCCGGCGTAGCGGTCGGGCAGCGGCGGCAGCTCGTCACTCAGCTCCAGCAGCAGCTGCAGCCGGTCGCGCGTCGACACCGACGCGAAGTCGTCCACCAGCTCGTCGAGCGCGGGGGGAAGGGGGGCCAGCTGCTCGGTCATTTGTCCGCTCCCGTCTCGATCGGCACCCGCACGGCGTTGCCCCACTCGGTCCAGGAGCCGTCGTAGTTGCGGACCCGCCCGAACCCGAGCAGGTGGGTGAGGACGAACCAGGTGTGCGACGAGCGCTCGCCGATGCGGCAGTAGGCGATCACGTCATCCGAGGGCGCGAGGCCCTTCTCCTGCTGGTAGATCGCCTCGAGCTCCTCCCGCGGCCTGAACGTACCGTCGTCCGCGGCGGCGCGGGCCCACGGGACGCTGCGGGCGCCCGGAATGTGGCCGCCGCGCATCGCGCCCTCCTGCGGGTAGTCCGGCATGTGCAGCAGCTCACCGCTGAACTCGCCCGGGGAGCGGACGTCGATGAGCTTGCCCGATCCCAGGTGGTGGAGGACGTCGTCCTTGAAGGCCCGGATCGGGGCGTCGTCGCGCTCCACGACCGGGTACTCGACCGGCGTCCGCGTCGGCACCTCGCGGGTCATCTCGCGGCCCTCGGCGACCCACTTGGCGCGCCCGCCGTCCAGCAGCCGGACGTCCTCGTGGCCGAAGAGCGTGAAGACCCACAATGCGTAGGCGGCCCACCAGTTGCTCTTGTCGCCGTAGAAGACAACCGTCGTGTCGCGGCCGATGCCCCGCTCGCCGAGCACCTTCGCGAACCGCTCGCCGTCCACGTAGTCCCGAGTGACGGGGTCGTTGAGGTCGGTGTGCCAGTCCACCTTCACCGACCCGGGGATGTGGCCCGAGTCGTAGAGCAGCACGTCCTCGTCGGACTCCACCACCACCAAACCCTCGTCGCCCAGGTGGTCGGCGAGCCACTGGGTGGTCACGAGGCGCTCGGGGTGCGCATAGCTGCTGAGCCGGGCGTCGGGGTCGTGGGGCAGGGGCACGAGGAAGCTCCTTCGCAAGGACTGGTCCTACCTGGCTGAACCCCTTGATGCTCCCAGGTCTTCCCCCACCTTCCCACCGCGCCTCGGGTCGCCTGCGACGGCATGATCGGGGCCGCGGACGGATCGGTCCGCCGATGGACGGGAGGACGGACGTGGGTCAGGACGCAGAGCAGGGAGGCGTGGCGGCCGAGATCGTGGAGCGCCTGGTCGACGTCGGGATCGACGGCTTGGGGCCGTTCCACGCGGCCCAAGCGGTCGCTGACGCCGCGCGCCGCCAGCACCCGGACGTCGAGCAGGCGATCGACGCGGTGGTGGGTCGGCACGTCGGGCTGGCGGCGGTGGGCGGGTTCGTGACGGGGCTGGGCGGCTTCGTCACACTCCCCGTGGCGCTGCCCGCCAACGTCGCCGAGTTCTTCGCGGTGGCCACGCGCATGGTCGGCGCGGTGGCGGCGCTGCGCGGGTACGACCTGCGCGAGCCAGGCGTCCGCTCGGCCGTGATGCTGACGCTGGTGGGCGCGGACGTCGACGACTTGCTGCGGCAGGCGGGTGTACCCAGCGGCGGCCGGATTCTCGGCCTGGTGACGCAGCGGCTGCCGGGGCCAGCCGCGATGGTCGTCAACAAGGGCATCGGCTTCCGGGTGCTCACCGCGACCGGGCGCTCCCTGCTCGGTCCCTTGGGCAAGGGGGTCCCGGTGGTGGGCGGCGCGATCGGGGCCGGGCTGGACGCGTACCTGCTGCGCAGGATCGCCGAGAACGCCAGGCGCGAGCTGCCCGCACGCTCGTCGAGCAGCGCCGGTTGAGCCCTTAGACTCGTTCCGGCGGAGGACCGGGAACGTCCGGGACGTTCCGGACGTCGAAGGATCCGTACGCCGCCGACGGTGCGGTGCCATGGGAGGACGTCATGCCACGAGCTCGACGGATCGCCACGCTGGCGGCGCTGGTCCGCGCGCTGCGCGGAGCAACTCGGCCCGGTGAGCCGGGTCTGGGGGAGCGGCTGCGGGCGGTGCCGCGCTGGATCGCTGCGACCCTGTCGGGCTCCTACCAGGGCACCACCCGCGGGCGGCTGACGGCGCTGGCCGCCGCGGCGCTGTACGTCCTGTCGCCCGTGGACCTGATGCCGGAGGCGGTCCTGCCCCTCATTGGCCTGGCCGACGACGCCGTGGTGGTCGCCTGGCTCGCCGCACAGCTGCTCGGCGAGACCGACGGCTTCCTGCGTTGGGAGCGCGAGCGCAGCGGCGGCTCTTCCGCCGGCTCCGGTGCGCGCCGCCCCGCCGCCGAGGACGTGATCCAGGGGCACGTCGTCCGCTGACCCGGCCTTGGTCGTGATCGGGGGCCTTGTCCACAGACCGACCTCGGTCGCGCGCCGTCCGCTGCTGTGGACGGCGTGCGAGAGCGTCGTCCACAGATCGGGCTAGGCCCTCCCGCCGCGAGAACCACCCGAGCAGCGTGGGGGCATGGAATCCCCGCTGCCGATCCCCGCCGCCCCGGACCCCGACCCCGGGGCGGCCGACGGAGGGCCGCGCGTGGCCCCCGGACCCCCGTCCCGCGAGCGCACCTTCGTCTCGGTGCAGGGTCCGGGCGACCTGGTCGCCGCGGTGCCGTACCTCGTCGGCTTCGACCCGGTGCGCTCGGTCGTCGTCGTGTCCCTGCGCGGCGCGCGACGGCGGTGCGGCCTGGTGGCGCGGGTCGACCTGCCCAGCCCGGAGCAGCTGGCGGCCTGGGCCGAGGCACTGGTGCGGTATGTGGTCAGTGACGGGCCGCGCGAGGTCGTGATCCTCGTTCACCACGACCGCCCGTGGCGACCTGGACGGCGGCCGTTCGGTCCGCTGGTGCAGACCCTGGAACGCGGCTTCGCCGCCGCCGGGGTCGGCCTGAAGGACGCCCTGTACGTGACGCCGGACCGGTTCTGGTCCTACACCTGCAACAACCCGCGGTGCTGCCCCACGGCGGGCACTCCACTGGACGCCGGCCGCTCCAGCGCGCTGGCGGCGAGCTATGTGGCGCTGGGGCGGGCGCCCCTGCCCGACCGCGACGCCGTGCTGGCCCGGCTCGCGCCGGGTCCTCGCGAGCTGGTCGCTGCGACGCGCCAGGCGGCGTACGCGGCGCTGGACCTGGCGCTGTCCCGGGAGGGTCCGGACCTCCAGGGGCACTGGCAGATGTGGCAGATTGGCACGGCCGACCTGTTCTCGGCGTTGGTCCGCCGCCGCCTCGACGGCGACACCAGCGAGCCCACCGCCACCGAGCTCGGCCGGATCGCCGCCGGCCTCCTCGACCGCACGACCCGCGACCTCGTCGCCCTCCGCAGCACGGGCTGGCTGCGGGCTCTGCCGGGGCCTGCCGCGCGGGGGGTGAGCGAGCGGCCGGAGGAGCTGCCGGACGACCCTGGCACGAATGCGTCCGCGATTCGCCGGCTGGCTCGCGGATGCGCGGCACCGGAGGACCCGCGGTGCCGGACTCCCGAGGGCCAGGCCGAGGTCGCCCACGTGCTGGCGACCCTGTGCCGGGGCTGCGACGACGAGCTCGCGGTCTCGCCACTGGTGCTCGCGGGGATGCAGGCGTGGGCCAGCGGCGAGGGCGTGCTCACCGGCGCCGCGGTGGACCGCGCGCTGGGCATCGACCCGGACTGCCGGATGGCACAGCTGCTGGCACAGCTGCTGCAGTCCGGCATCGCCCCGGCCTGGGTCGAGCTCGACCGGGCGGACGACGAGGCTGCGCCGCCGCGATCGGCCGGCTGACGCGGCCGTCCCAAGATCGCCGCCCGCGTGGACGTCCCCGACGCGGCGTTGCTACTGTGCGCCCAGGTCATGAGCGCCAGCGCCAAGCCCCGGCTCGCTGGCCGGCAACCCTCTGCTCGCGGTGGGGTGCCCCGGGTGATGACCCGGCCGTGCGCCACCAGGCGGACGGCAAGCGCGGGTCCGTCGTGCCGGCGGGCCCCTGGTACTGGGAGCCTCCCATGACTCGTCCCCTGACCTGTTGACGTAGCCCGAGCCCGCCCGAGGCGGCGGCATGTCCGAGGACGTGCCCATCCTGGCTCCCACCGCAGCGCCGCCGCGCTGCACCCGGGACCGTTGCCGAGCGGGCAGTCGCCGCGGAAACCGCCGCGGACCCTTCTTCCGTGCCGCCACGGCGGCAGAGCACCGAGGAGCACGACATGAACGACGGCTGGTCCTTCGAGACGCGTCAGATCCACGCCGGTCAGCAGCCCGATCCCACCACCGGCGCGCGGGCCCTGCCCATCTACCAGACGACGTCGTACGTGTTCAACGACACGACGCACGCCGCCAACCTGTTCGGGCTCAAGGAGTTCGGCAACATCTACACGCGGCTGATGAACCCGACGACCGATGCGGTGGAGCAGCGGCTGGCGAACCTGGAGGGCGGCGTCGGTGCGCTGCTGGTGTCCAGCGGCCAGTCGGCCGAGACGCTGGCGCTGCTGAACGTCGCCGAGGCCGGTGACCACGTCGTCGCGAGCCCGAGCCTGTACGGCGGCACGTACAACCTGCTGCACTACACGTTCCCGAAGCTGGGGATCTCCACCACGTTCGTCGGCGACCCGGACGACCTCGACTCCTGGCGCGCCGCCGTCCGCCCGAACACCAAGGCCTTCTTCGCGGAGACCATCCCCAACCCCAAGCAGGACATCCTCGACATCGAGGGCGTGGCCGCCGTCGCGCACGAGGCCGGCGTCCCGCTCGTCGTCGACAACACCGTGGCGACGCCGTACCTGATCCGGCCGCTGGAGTGGGGCGCCGACGTCGTCGTGCACTCGGCCACCAAGTACCTCGGCGGTCACGGGACGTCCATCGCCGGCGTGATCGTCGACGGCGGCCGGTTCGACTACACCCGCGAGCCCGAGCGGTTCCCCGGGTTCAACGAGCCCGACCCGAGTTACCACGGCCTGGTCTACGGCCGCGACCTCGGCGTCGGCAGCCCACTCGGTGCGAACCTGTCCTACGTGCTCAAGGCGCGCGTCCAGCTGCTGCGCGACCTCGGCACCGCGGTGTCGCCGTTCAACGCCTTCCTCATCGCCCAGGGCCTGGAGACGCTCAGCCTGCGGATCGAGCGGCACGTTCAGAACGCCGAGGCGGTCGCGCACTGGCTGCAGGGCCGAGACGAGGTCGAGTCCGTCGCCTACGCCGGCCTGCCCAGCAGCCCTTGGTACGCCAACGCCCGGAAGTACGCGCCGAAGGGTGCGGGTGCGGTGCTGGCCTTCGAGCTCCGCGGCGGCGTGGATGCCGGCCGGGCCTTCGTCGAGGCGCTCGAGCTGCACAGCCACGTGGCGAACATCGGGGACGTGCGCAGCCTGGTCATCCACCCGGCGTCGACGACGCACAGCCAGCTCACCGTCGCCGAGCAGCAGGCGGCGGGGGTGACGCCGGGTCTGGTGCGCCTCGCCGTCGGCCTGGAGCACATCGACGACATCCTCGCCGACCTCGAGGCGGGTCTGCGGGCCGCGAAGGCGTCCTGATGGGCGCCGGCGGTCCCTGGCGCGAGGGCGACCCGCTCGGCCACCGCCGGGTCGTGGACGTGGGCACGATCACGCTGGAGGCGCGGGGGGCGCTGCCGGACGTCACCGTCGCGTACGAGACCTGGGGCACGCTGAACGAGGCCCGCGACAACGCCGTGCTGGTGCTGCACGCCCTGACCGGCGACAGCCACGTGTCCGGCCCGGCCGGCCCTGGTCACCCGACCCCCGGCTGGTGGGACGCGCTCGTCGGCCCCGGGCGCGCCCTCGACACCGACCGCTGGTTCGTGGTCGCGCCCAACGTGCTCGGCGGCTGCCAGGGCACCACCGGGCCCTCGTCGACCGCTCCGGACGGTCGCCCGTGGGGCTCCCGCTTCCCGTTCCTCACCGTCCGCGACCAGGTTGAGGCCGAGGCCCGGCTGGCCGACCGGCTCGGCATCGACACCTGGGCCTCGGTGATCGGGGGCTCGATGGGCGGCATGCGGGTGCTGGAGTGGGCGGTCACCCACCCCGACCGGGTCCGCAGCGCGCTCGTGCTCGCCTCGTCCGCCGTGGCGACGGCCGAGCAGATCGCCTGGTGCCAGCCGCAGCTGCTCGCGATCCGCTCGGACCCGGCGTGGCACGGCGGCGACTACCACGCGCACCCCGGCCCGGGGCCGGTCGCGGGCCTGGGCATCGCCCGCCGGATCGCCCACACGACCTACCGCAGCGAGCGCGAGCTGGCCGAGCGCTTCGGCCGCACACCGCAGGGCGACGAGCAGCCGCTGGGCGGGGGAGGCCGGTACGCGGTCGAGAGCTACCTCGACCACCACGCGAGCAAGTTGGCCGCGCGCTTCGACCCGGGCACGTACGTGGTGCTGACCGAGGCCATGAACAGCCACGACGTCGGGCGCGGCCGCGGTGGGGTGGCGCAGGCGCTGCGCCGCGTGCGGGCCGACCTGGTGGTGGCCGCCGTCGACAGCGACCGGCTGTACCCGCCGCGGCTGTCCGAGGACATCGTGGCGGCCACCCCGGCGGCGCGGCCGCTGCTCACCATCGAGTCGCCGTACGGGCACGACGGCTTCCTGATCGAGACGCACCAGGTCGCCTCGGTGGTCCGCCAGCTGCTGCCGGCGCCGGCGGTCGCCGACAGCCGCTGCGCCGGGTCCGTGGTCAGGGCGTCAGGTTCACGACATCCCTGACCCGCTCCCGCAGCCGGGACCACGCCTGACGCAGGGCGGGGTGCAGCTCGAGGTCGGCCACCTGGTCGAGCGGCAGCCACTCGACCGCGTCCGACTCCGGGTTCGCGACGCCGGCCTGAGTGCCCGGCGGCGCGGTCGCCAGGACGTACGTGTACGACCAGGGGCCGTGGTCGACGATGACCTGGTCGACGTCGGTGAGCACGCCCGGGTCGACGCCGGTCTCCTCCTGCGCCTCCCGGCGGGCCGCCTCCGAGACGCTCTCGTGGCTGTCGCGCGCGCCGCCCGGCAGTCCCCAGGTGCCGCCCTGGTGCGTCCACGGCGAGCGCAGCTGCATCAGCACCTCGGGTCCTTCCGGCCCGGGCCGCACCGCCAGCAGGCCGGCGGCGCCGTGCCGGCCCCAGTGCTGCTGGCCGCACGCGCAGCGCACCCAGCCGTTGCCGTCGCCGACCAGCCCGTGCACGGGCGCCGGCGCCGGCCGCAGCTGCGGTGCCGGTGCGTCAGGACGCACCCGCACCACGTCGAGCACGCCCGCCCAGCCCGATCGCTCGTACGCCGCCCGCTGGCGCTGGGCGCCGTTGCCGTCGCGCGCGAGCCGGCGCAACCCCTCGCGAGCCACCTCGACGTCGCCGTTCTGCTCCAGCCCGGGCAGCGCGTGCTCGCGCAGAGCCCGCACCACGAGCGGCGCCGCGGCGAGGGTGCCGGTCCAGGGGTCGACCAGCCGGTCGGTCAGGCCGTACCGCGCGGCCCGCCACATGGCCGCCCGCAGGGCGTGCTGCGGCACCTCCGGCGGGTGCTCCGGTCGCCGTCCGTCCGAGCGTGCGATGAGCGCCTGGGCGGCCAGGGCCCGGACGAGTGCCACCAGCAGCGCGGCGTCCTCGACGGTCGGCACCACGTCCGCGACGCGCACCTCGACGGTGGGGAAGCGGGTGGCCAGCCGGACGTCCCAGTAGACGTAGGTCGGGTCGTCGACCACACCGGCGTCGACGAGGGAGGTGACGGCCGCCCGCCAGCCGGCCCCGTCCCGCGTGACGGGAGGTGGTCCGGCGACCGGCCAACGCTGCCAGTGCACCTGCCGGTACGAGGCGAACCCGGTGTCGCGGCCCAGGAAGTACGGCGAGTTTGCGGTCATCGCCAGCAGTGCCGGGAGCCAGGGGCGCAGGGCGTCGACGACCGTGACCCGGGCGTCGTCGTCGCCGAGGTCGAAGCCGATGTGGACGTGCATCCCGGCGATGAGCTGCTCGCGCAGGAGCCCGGCGGCGCGGCTCCGCAACCCCTGGTAACGCTCGTCCGGCGCGATCGCCTGCTCGTCGGCGTCCCCGAGCACCGGCGTCCCGGACGCCTGCAGGTCCACGCCGAGCTCGGTCGCCGCGACGGCCGCCGATCGCCGGAGGCCCGCCGCTCGTGCGACGACGTCCTCGACGCTCGTGGCGACCGTTGTCACCGTCTCGACCTGGGACAGTGTGAGCTCGGCCACGACGGCACCGTCGCGAGGGTCCGGCGTCGCCCGGTCGAGCACCTGCGCGCCGCGGCTCACCAGCCGTCCGGTCGCAGCAGTGGCGACGTGCAGCTCCTCCTCGACGCCGAGCGTGGGTGCGGGCATCGGACCGTCGGCCTCCTGGTGCAGCGCGTGCCTGCGGGACGCCGCACGTCGGCCCCCCAGCCTACGGACGCCGGCGGCCGTACGCGCTGCGTGCGACCCCGCAGACGATCTTCGGGCGGTCCGGTACGGTTCGGATGCGGTCGGCACCACACCGGCTGCCGACGGGCGCTCGGGCCCGCACGCACGAGGAGGATCGATGGCGATCGTCGTGGGTTTCGTCCCCACCAACGAGGGCCGCGCGGCTCTGCGGCGCGCGGCCGAGGAGGCGCGGCTGCGCTCCACCCGGCTGGTGGTCATCAACTCCAACCGCGGCGGCAAGGACCTGACCGCCGAGGAGGCGGCGCGCTACGACGACGAGCTCGACACGGTCAAGCGCGAACTCACCGAGGCCGGTGTCGACCACGAGATCCGCCAGCTGGTCCGCGGCCTCGAGCCGGTCGAGGACCTGATCGCCGTGGCCGAGGAGACCAGCGCAGACTTCATCGTGATCGGCCTGCGCCGTCGCACGCCGGTGGGCAAGCTGATCCTCGGCTCCAACGCTCAGCGGATCCTGCTGGACGCGCCGTGCCCGGTTCTGGCCGTCAAGGCGGACGCCTGAACAGCGTCCGCCGGACGTCGACATGCCCGTTGGCGTGATCCCGTACTGAGCACCTCGGGCTACAATGGTGATCTGAGTCCGGCCGCGGGGAGATCCCAGAGTGCGGGCATGCCAGAGGCCCCTCGTGCGTTGTGCACCGTGAGGACTGCGGCGTGCGTGCACTGCGTCGTCCTCGCCAGCCCGCACATCCGCGACGAAAGGTAGTCCGTGTCGTCGGTACCGACCACCCGGTCCCAGCCCGTCGAGCTCCCCGCCGCAGGGCGTTCACCCGCCCTGCCTGCCGAGTTCGCCCACCCGGCCCTGCAGCAGCTGCTGCGTCAGGGCACGACGAACGGCGTCGTGGACGCCGACACGGTCCGTGAGGCACTCGAGCAGTCCGAGCTCCCGCTGCGGCGGATGAAGGCCGTGCTGCGGACGCTGGACGAGCACGGCATCGCCGTCCGGCTGGATGCGCCGGCCGCCCGCGCGGTCGCCGCCACCGCGACCCACCGCAGCGGCACGACCGCGAGCACCACCAAGAAGGCGGCGGCCAAGAAGGCTCAGCCCGCCGCGGCCACGGCTTCCGACGGCGAGTCCGCCCCCGCGGCCCGCAAGCCGGCCAAGCGCGCCGGTGCCGCCAAGACCGCCGCCACGGCCAAGAGCGACGCCACCGAGAAGGTCGAGACCGGCCCGGACGACGCGCCGGTAGCCGACGTCCCCGAGGGCGCGCTCGCCGACCTGGTCGAGGCCGACGACGTGCTCGAGCCCGCCGACCCGATCGCCGCCGAGGCCGCTGCGCCCGAGGGCGTCGAGGAGACCGGCTTCGTCATCACCGATGACGACGACGACGCACCGGCCCAGCAGGTCGCCACGGCCGGCGCCACGGCGGACCCGGTGAAGGACTACCTCAAGCAGATCGGCAAGGTCGCCCTGCTGAACGCCGAGCAGGAGGTCGAGCTCGCCAAGCGGATCGAGGCCGGCCTGTTCGCCGAGGAGAAGCTGAACTCCGGCGCCAAGATCGACAGCAAGCACAAGCGCGAGCTGTGGTGGATCGCCCAGGACGGCAAGAAGGCCAAGAACCACCTGCTCGAGGCCAACCTGCGGCTGGTCGTCTCGTTGGCCAAGCGCTACACCGGTCGCGGCATGCTCTTCCTGGACCTGATCCAGGAGGGCAACCTCGGTCTGATCCGCGCCGTCGAGAAGTTCGACTACACCAAGGGCTACAAGTTCTCCACGTACGCCACCTGGTGGATCCGGCAGGCGATCACCCGGGCGATGGCCGACCAGGCCCGCACCATCCGGATCCCGGTGCACATGGTGGAGGTCATCAACAAGCTGGCCCGCGTGCAGCGTCAGATGTTGCAGGACCTGGGCCGGGAGCCCACTCCGGAGGAGCTCGCCAAGGAGCTCGACATGACCCCGGAGAAGGTCGTCGAGGTGCAGAAGTACGGTCGCGAGCCGATCTCCCTGCACACCCCCCTCGGCGAGGACGGCGACAGCGAGTTCGGCGACCTGATCGAGGACTCCGAGGCGGTCGTCCCCGCGGACGCGGTGAGCTTCACGCTGCTGCAGGAGCAGCTGCACTCGGTGCTCGACACGCTTTCCGAGCGTGAGGCGGGCGTGGTCTCGATGCGCTTCGGCCTCACCGACGGCCAGCCGAAGACGCTCGATGAGATCGGCAAGGTCTACGGCGTGACCCGCGAGCGGATCCGCCAGATCGAGTCCAAGACGATGAGCAAGCTGCGTCACCCGTCCCGCAGCCAGGTCCTGCGCGACTACCTGGACTGAGCCAGAACGCAGAGCCCCTGACCCGCGGCAGCCGCAGGTCAGGGGCTCTTTGCTGGGCGGACGCCGGTCTTTTTGCTGCGCGGACGGCGGTCAGGGACCGGAAGCCGCAGCGCCAACCACGCCGCTGCTAGCTGCCGCCACCGCCACCGCCGCCGCTGGGCGCATCGGGGAGGAAGTGCGAGGCGTGCTCTCGACCGGGGTTCCGCAGCCGGCACACGGTCACGGCCGACGGCCTATGCTCCGTCCCACAGCGACGCTCTTCGTTCAAGGGACGGGGGCGGTCTGATGCATCAGAGCGCCATAGACCACATGGCACTGTGCTGCCGAACCTACCTTCGGAAGGACCGGCACTACGACATCGTCGACGTCGGTTCGTGCGCTGGCGCTGAGGGCGGTTGGACACACCGGGACCAGCTCGGCGACTACGACTGCACCTACACCGGGGTGGACGTCAGGCCAGGTCCCAACGTAGACCTCGTGATGACGAAGCCCTACCGCATCCCGCTGAAGTCCAACTGCGCCGATCTGGTCATCACCGGGCAGACCTTCGAGCACGTGCCGTTCTTCTGGGTGTCCTTCCTGGAGATGTGCCGGCTGGTCAAGCCGCTCGGCCTCGTCTTCATCACCGTGCCTTCGCGCGGTCACGCGCACTACGACGTCGACCTTTGGCGGTTCTACCCGGACGCGATGCGGTCACTGGCGGCGATCTCCCGCATGAACCTCAAGGAGGCGCACACCGACTGGCCGCCAAGAAGGCCCGGCAGCAACCGGTTCGACTACAAGGCGATCAACGAGCGCTGCGCCTACTGGGGCGACACCGTTGGCGTCTTCCAGAAACCGAGGCGCTACTCCAAGCTTGTCGTCATCGCACGAGAGGTCGATGTCTGGTGGGCGAACCGCGTCGGTGGCGTCAAGCACGTCAAGCGCCCCAAACCTCTCGAAGCGCGGAGCCGGGTCAGCTCCTCGTGAGACGTCGGACCCGCCGCTGCGGACGCGGGCGCTGTTGACGCCGCGGGCCGGCAGCGCAGGCCTGCGCCGGGGACGCCAACGACGAGAGGCCGGACCGCGTTCGGCGGGCCGGCCTGCGGTGACTCACTCGCAGACGATGCCGTCGCTGTCGCGGTCCTGGTACCACGAGTACTCGACGTCACGGCCCCGGTAGTACGGGCCGTACCCGGCGGCCTTCGCCGCGGTGCAGGTGTCGAACCGCGGATCGGTGCCGCCTGTGGGCGTCGTGCTGCTGATGGTGGTCGTGCGGATCGCCGGCCGGGAGGGCTTGCTGACCTTCGGCCAGCCGCAGCCGCTGAGCTGCTTGGTGAGGTACGCCTTCTCGGTCTTGTTGACCTTCAGGTGCCAGCGCCACTTGACGGTGACCCAGGACGCCACGTACCAGCACCGGGACTTCGCCGGCATCCAGTTCTGCGGCTCCCGGTCACCCTTCGAGCGGTTGCTGGTGGCGGAGACGGCGATCAGCGAGTTCGCGAAGCCCAGGTCGTTGGCGTACGCCTTGCGCGTGGCCGCGGTCCACTTCCAGGCGCCGGACTGCCACGCCTCGTTGAGCGCGACGAGGTGGTCGATGTCGAGCTTCGACGGGTCGGTGAAGGTCCTGCCGTCGTACTTCGAGAGCCACTTCCCGCTGAGCACCTTGCAGGAGGAGCCGAGGCGGGGACGCCGGAGCGCCTCGGCCCGCAGCACCTCCTCACGGGTGTCGCAGCTGTCGCGGTCGGCGTCGGCCCAGAGGGTGAACTTCGACCGGCTGTAGCCGCCGGTGTGCTCGGTGGCCACCGAGAGCTGGCCGAGCAGCGTCTTGGTCGACACCGACGTCGCCGCCTGCGCGGAGGGGGCCGCGACCAGGAGCCCGCCCAACAGCGCGCTCAGCAGGGCGGCGATGGCGGCGAGGGCGAGCAGGCCGGCGCGCGCCCGGTCCGACATGGTGGCGTGGGTCATCGCGGAGTTCCTCGACAAGGGGAAAGGGACTCAACGGACGGTAGGGGGGCGCACACGTCCGCGGCCCGTGGACGGCGATGTTCGGAAGAATTTCGCCCGAACGGCCTAGGTCCTGCCTCGGCTGTTCGGGGCACCTCGACGTGCCGGTGGAGCTCAGCTGCGAGGTGTTCGGCCGCGACCGGGCGGCAAGCTCAGCCGAAGACGACGGCGAGCAGCCAGGTGCTGAACATCAGCAGCCCGGTGGCGAGCTCGATCAGCATGCTCCACCCGGCCGCCCGCAGCGCGTGGCCGGTCGACGGCCAAGCGAGGGAGTGGCTTCCCAGCCGCAGCCGCTCGGCGCCGTAGATCCCGAGGACGAAGCCCAGCGGCAGGCCGACCACCGGGACCACGAAGAACCCGATCACGCCGAGCACCACGCCGGCCAGCGTGGTGCCGCCCGGGATCCCGGCGTCCTTCAGCCGCCGTCCCGGCAGCAGGTACTTGGCCACCTGGCCGACTGCGAACAGGACGGCGGTGATGGCGAGGACGGCCCAGCCCACGGCGTCCTGGCGCTCCAGGGCCCAGACCAGGATGGCGGCGAGCACGAGGATCAGCCCCGGAAGCACGGGGACGACGACACCGGCCAGGCCGACCAGGATGGCCAGCCCGACCAGCAGGTTGGTCAGGGGGGCGAGATCCACGTCACGTCCCGGCTGGCCCTTGACGCAGCACGGCGGGCCCCAGCACGTCGCCGGGGCCCGCCGTCAGGTCTGGGGTAGCTGTTGTCAGCGCTCTCCGTCCGGGGCGCTGGCCTGCGTCTCGAGTAGGCGGTCGGACTGGTCCTGGATCGTCGCCGCGGCGTCGGACAGCGCCGGCGCGTGCTCGCGCCCGTGGTGGGCGCAGAACAGCAGCTCGCCCCCACTGACAAGGACGACCCGCACGTAGGCCTGAGCCCCGCAGCGGTCGCACCGGTCGGCCGCGGTGAGGGGGCTGGTGGCGAGGGTTGCGGTCACGACACCTTCCTTCTTCTCGTCAGCGGCGCACCTCTCGGTGCGCCGCGGGTCTGACCTGTTCGACCTGTCCAACAGTCAAGCACCTCCAGACGTTCCCTGCCCGTAAGGTCGCGGCGGTTCGCTCACCGCAGAACCGGTGTCGTGGAGCACAGAGGCGGCGCGCCCGCGCCCGGCTGTCGGTGCGGCTGGTTAGCCTTGCCTGGACTGCCGACCCTCAGGAGACCCCTGCCGTGACCGCCCCCGCCTCCGCCCCCCGCCGCTCCACCGGCGGCGACTACACCGCCCGACACCTGTCGGTCCTGGAGGGGCTGGAGGCCGTCCGCAAGCGGCCCGGCATGTACATCGGCTCCACCGACGGCCGCGGCCTGATGCACTGCCTGTGGGAGATCATCGACAACTCCGTCGACGAGGCGCTTGCGGACGTCTGTCGCCGCATCGAGGTCACCCTGCACGCGGACGGCTCCGTCGAGGTCCACGACGACGGGCGCGGCATCCCGGTCGACATCGAGCCGAAGACGGGTCTGTCCGGCGTCGAGGTGGTGTTCACCAAGCTGCACGCGGGCGGCAAGTTCGGCGGTGGGTCGTATGCGGCGTCCGGCGGGCTGCACGGCGTCGGCGCGAGCGTGGTGAACGCGCTGTCGTCCCGGCTCGACGTCCACGTCAAGCGCGGCGGCAAGGTGCATTCGATGAGCTTCCGGCGGGGCGAGCCCGGGATCTTCGCGGACGCCGGTCCGGTGCCCTCCCCGGACGCGCCGTTCGAGCCGTTCGTCGACGGGTCCGAGCTGCTGGTCACCGGCAAGGTCCGGCGCGGGGTCACCGGCACGCGGGTTCGGTACTGGGCCGACCGGCAGATCTTCATCAAGGACGCCGCCTTCGCCTACGACGAGCTGGTGACCCGGCTGCGGCAGACCTCGTACCTGGTGCCCGGCCTGACGCTCGTCGTGCGCGACGAGCGCCGGCTGCCCGGCACGCCCGGCGCCGAGGGGCCGCACGAGGAGGTGTTCGTCCACGAGGGCGGCATCACCGAGTACGTCGAGTACCTGGCCACCGACCCGGCCGTCACCGACGTCTGGCGGCTGCATGGCACCGGTCACTTCCACGAGACCGTTCCGGTGCTGGACGAGCGCGGGCACATGACGCCGACCGAGCTGCAGCGCGAATGCGTGGTTGACGTCGCGCTGCGCTGGGGCACCGGCTACGACACCCACGTGCGGTCGTTCGTCAACATCATCGCCACGCCCAAGGGCGGCACCCACGTCGCCGGCTTCGAGGCCGCGCTGCTGAAGACCTTCCGCAGGCAGGTCGAGCAGAACGCGCGCCGGCTCAAGGCGGGCAACGACAAGCTGGAGAAGGACGACGTCCTGGCAGGGCTGACGGCCATCGTCACCGTGCGCCTGGCCGAGCCGCAGTTCGAGGGGCAGACCAAGGAGGTGCTGGGCACCAACGCGGTGCGCGGCATCGTCGCGCGGGTGGTCGAGAAGGAGCTCACCGCGCTGCTGACCTCGCCGAAGCGCGGCGAGAAGCAGCAGTCGGCAGTGCTGCTCGAGAAGGTCGTCGCGGAGATGAAGTCGCGGATCAGCGCGCGGCTGCACAAGGAAACCCAGCGGCGCAAGAACGCGCTGGAGACCTCCTCGCTGCCGGCCAAGCTGGCCGACTGCCGCACCCAGGACGTCGACCGCAGCGAGCTGTTCATCGTCGAGGGCGACAGCGCGCTCGGCACGGCCAAGCTGGCGCGGTCGTCGGACTACCAGGCGCTGCTGCCGATCCGCGGCAAGATCCTGAACGTCCAGAAGGCCTCGGTGGCCGACATGCTGAAGAATGCCGAGTGCGCGGCGATTCTCCAGGTGATCGGTGCCGGGTCAGGACGCTCGTTCGACCTCGAGGCCGCCCGCTACGGCAAGATCGTGCTGATGACCGACGCCGACGTCGACGGCGCGCACATCCGCACCCTGCTGCTGACCCTGTTCTTCCGGTACATGCGGCCGCTGGTCGACGCGGGTCGGGTGTACGCCGCGGTCCCGCCGTTGCACCGGGTCGAGGTCGTGAATCCCGGCACCAAGAAGAACGAGCTCGTCTACACCTACTCCGAGGCGGAGCTGCGCAAGCTGCTGACCGGACTGGCGAAGCGGAACCGGCGCTACAAGGAGCCGATCCAGCGCTACAAGGGCCTGGGTGAGATGGACGCCGACCAGCTGGCCGAGACGACGATGGACCCACGACACCGGACGCTGCGCCGCGTCACGGTTCCGGACGCCGAGGCTGCCGAGCGGGTCTTCGAGCTGCTGATGGGGTCCGAGGTCGCGCCGCGCAAGGACTTCATCGTCGAGGGCGCGGACGCCCTCGATCGCGAGCGCATCGACGCCTGACGCGGGCGTGCGCTAGTTCGGCGCGCCGAGGCTTCGTCTGGACAAACGGCAGTCCTCGCGCCACGGTGTCGCGATGGCGAGCACGCAGCGGACGGCCCAGGACGACACCGAGGCGCACGGGCCTGAGCTCAGGCGGGTGATGGGGCCGGGCCTGCTCCTGCTCTTCGTGGTCGGCGACATCCTCGGCACCGGGGTCTATGCCCTCACCGGCAAGGTCGCGAACGAGGTCGGCGGAGCAGTGTGGCTGCCGTTCCTCAACGCTTTCATCGTCGCGCTGGTCACCGCCTGCAGCTACCTCGAGCTCGTCACGAAGTACCCCCGGGCGGCCGGGGCGGCGCTGTACACGCACAAGGCCTTTGGGATCCACTTCTTCACGTTCCTGGTGTGCTTCACCGTCATGTGCTCCGGGCTGACGTCGGCGTCCAGCGCGTCGAAGTCGTTCGCCGGCAACTTCAGTGAGGCGTTCGGTCTCGACCTGAGGACGGGCACCATCGGCCTGACCCTGCTGGCGCTGGGCTTCATGACCCTGGTGGCCCTGGTGAACTTCCGCGGCGTCGGCGAGAGCGTGAAGGCGAACGTGGTGCTGACCTGCGTGGAGCTCACCGGCCTGCTGATCATCATCGCCATCGGCTTCTGGGCGCTCGGGTCGGGGGAGGGCGACCCCTCCCGGCTGAGCGACATCTCCGTTCCCCGGGGAGAGTCGGCCTTCGGCGCGGTGACCGCCGCCACCGCGCTGGCCTTCTTCGCCATGGTCGGCTTCGAGGACTCGGTGAACATGGCCGAGGAGACGAAGGACCCGGTGCGGATCTTCCCGAAGATGATGCTGACCGGGCTGGTGATCACGGGCGTCATCTACCTCCTGGTGTCCGTGTCCGCGATCTCCCTCGTGTCGGCGTCCGAGCTGGGGAAGGGCGACACGCCGCTGCTGAAGGTGGTGCAGGCGGGCGCCCCCGGGTTCCCGCTCGGGATCTTCGCGTTCATCACCATGTTCGCCGTGGCGAACTCCGCGTTGATCAACATGCTGATGGCCAGCCGGCTGCTGTACGGGATGGCGAACGAGCGGGTGCTGCCGCCCGCGCTCGGCCTGGTGCACCGGACCCGCCGGACGCCCTGGGTGGCGATCGTGTTCACCAGCCTGCTCGCCTTCGGGCTGATCTGGTTCGCCGACCTCGCCGCCCTCGGCGGGACGACGTCGCTGCTGCTGCTGTGCGTGTTCACGGTGGTCAACATCGCCGTCCTCATCCTGCGGCGCGACCCGGTCGACCACAAGCACTTCCGGGCCCCCACGGCGGTCCCCGTGGTCGGCGCGCTGCTGTGCGCGTTCCTCGCCAGCCCGCTGTCGGGGCGCGCCCCCGCGGACTACCGCATCGCCGGCGTCCTGCTGGCGCTCGGCGTGGTGCTGTGGGCGGTGACGTGGATGATCAACAGGGCGGTCTACGCGCGGCCCACTCGGCTGCGCGACGTCGACCGGCTGGGCTGAGGGCGCCCCGCGTCAGGCCAGCCCGGCCGGGGACGCGACGGCGGCGATGGGGGCCGGCAGCGGGATGCCGGAGCCGTCGCGGCGTCCGTTGGCGGGCGGCAGGTCCACCGGGCTGCCGTTGCCGCCGCTGGCCCGGGCCGGTGTGGCACCGGCCCAGCCCAGAACGAGCACGTCCTCGCCGCGGAGGAACCGGTGGCAGCGCACGCCACCGGTCGCCCGACCCTTGCCGGGGTACTCGGCGAACGGCGTCACCTTCACGGTGCCGGCCTCGGTGCCGGGCAGCGCGGCGGACGTGCCCGCCACGGTGACCACCACCGCCTCCGTGGCCGGGTCAATGGCGCCGAACCAGATGGCCCGGGCCTTGGCCGCGAGCTTCACGCCGGCCACGCCGCCGGCGGGGCGTCCCTGCGGACGCACCGCTGAGGCGGGGAAGTGCAGCAGCTGGCCGTCGGAGGTGATGAAGCACAGCTCCTCCTCGCCCGTCACGAGCTCCACCGCGCCGACGACCTGGTCGCCGTCCTTGAGGGCGATCAGTTCCCACGACTCCCGGCCGCCGGGGGCGTCGGGGAGCACGCGCTTGACGACGCCCTGCGCCGTGCCGAGCGCGAGCCCCGGCGACCCGGCGTCCAGGCTGGTCAACGTCAGCACCCGCTCGGCGGCCGGCAGGTCGACGAAGGCGCCGAGGGGGGCGCCGCCGGACAGGCCCGGCGCGTCATTCGTGGGTGGCAGCGCGGGCAGCTCCAGCACCGACAGGCGGAGCACGCGACCGTGTGACGTCACCAGCCCGACCTCGCTGCGCGCGGTCGTCCTGACGGCGGCCAGGATCGCGTCGTGCGCCTGGCGCGGCCCGTCGACCGGCAGCGGGTCGGCGGCGGCGGTACGGGCCAGCAGGCCGGTCGACGACAGCAGCACCCAGCAGGGGTCGTCGCTCACCTCCAGAGGCGTGGTGGCGGTGACCGGCGCCCCGGCGGAGGCGAGCAGCACGGTTCGGCGGGCGGTGCCGTGCCCCTTCGCGACCTCGGCGAGCTCGTCGGACACGACCTCGCGCAGCAGCTGGTCGCTGGCGAGGATGGCCTCTAGCTGCTCGATCTGGCGCCGCAGCTCGTCCCGCTCAGACTCCAGCTCGATCCGGCTGAACTTCGTCAGCCGGCGCAGCCGCAGCTCGAGGATGTACTCGGCCTGCGCCGTCGACAGGTCGAAGACCTGCTCCAGCCGGGTCCGCGCGGTCTCGGCGTCGTCGCTGGAGCGGATGATCGCGATGACCTCGTCGATGTCCAGGATGGCGATGAGCAGGCCCTCGACCAGGTGCAGCCGGTCACGGTGGCGGCCCAACCGGTGCTCGCTGCGCCGGCGGACGACGTCCAGCCGGAAGTCGACGTACACCTGCAGCAGCTCGCGCAGGCCCAGCGTGCGCGGCTGGCCGCCGACGAGCGCGACGTTGTTGATGCCGAAGGAGTCCTCCATCGGCGTCAGCCGGTACAGCTGCTCGAGCACGGCGTCGGCGTTGAAGCCGTTCTTGACCTCGATCACCAGGCGCAGTCCGTTGGCGCGGTCGGTCAGGTCGGTGATGTCGCTGATGCCCTGCAGCTTCTTGGCCTGCACCAGCTGCTTGATCTTCTCGATCACCTTCTCCGGGCCGACGGTGTACGGCAGCTCGGTGACGACGATGCCCTTGCGCCGAGGCGTCACGGACTCCACGCGCGCGGTGGCGCGCGTGCGGAAGCTGCCACGGCCGGTCTCGTACGCCTCGCGGACCCCCTCCAGGCCCACGATGCGCCCGCCGGTCGGCAGGTCGGGCCCGGGGACGAACCGCATCAGGTCGTCGAGCGTCGCGTCCGGGTGGCTGATCAGGTGCCGGGCGGCGGCGATCACCTCGACCAGGTTGTGCGGCGGCATGTTGGTCGCCATGCCGACCGCGATGCCGCTCGCGCCGTTCACCAGCAGGTTGGGGAACGCGGACGGCAGGACCTCGGGCTGCTGCAGCTGGTCGTCGTAGTTGGGGACGAACGGGACGGTGTCCTCGTCCAGCGAGCCGGTCATCAGCAGCGCGGCGGGCGCCAGCCGCGCCTCGGTGTAGCGCATCGCCGCGGGCCCGTCGTCCGGCGAGCCGAAGTTGCCGTGGCCGTCCACCAGGGGCAGCCGCAGCGAGAACGGCTGGGCCATCCGGACCAGGGCGTCGTAGATGGCCCCGTCACCGTGCGGGTGGTACTTGCCCATGGTCTCGCCGACCACCCGCGAGCTCTTCACGTGGCCGCGCTCGGGCCGCAGGCCCATCTCGGACATCGAGTAGAGGATCCGGCGCTGGACCGGCTTGAGGCCGTCGCGCGCGTCCGGCAGGGCCCGGGAGTAGATGACGGAGTAGGCGTACTCGAGGAACGAGCCGTTCATCTCGCTCTGGACGTCGACCTCGACGATCCGCTCGGAGAAGTCCTCGGGCGGCGGGGGAGTGCTCGACGTGCGGCGGGCCATGCGTGCTGCTCCTCGCGGGAGACGGTCTCGGTCTGCGCGCCGGGTGGCGGGTCCCGTGCCGAACCAGTGTCTCCCACGGCACCGACAAGGTCGGGGAGGCGGGGGCCGACGGCCTTAGCCCGCTGCCGTCCAGGGCACACCGAAGCGGCCGTCGTGCGCGACCTGCGCCACGGAGCGGCGTCCGCGGCGCAGACTGGGCGAGCGCCGGTCGGGGGCCGGGTAGCCGACGCTGACGACGCCGACCGGGCGACGGCCGTTCGGGACCGCGAAGGCGGCGCGCACCGCGTCGTGCAGGTGCGGGGGGACACCGAAGAAGCAGGCGCCGAGGCCCTCATCCACGGCGGTGAGCAGCATCAGCAGCGCGGCCATCCCGGTGTCGACGTCCCAGTACGGCACCGGCCAGCGCGCCTCGTCGCGGTCCGACCAGCCCTTGTCAGGCGCCGCGTACCGGTCCAGGTAGGCGTCCTTGTCGCTCAGGCACAGCACGAGCAGCGGGGCCGTCTGCAGCCCACGCAGCCAGGCGTCCGGCTCCTCGTCGTCCTCGCTCGTCACCGCCCAGAACAGGACGCGGTCGGCGGCCTCGCGCAGGACGACGAAGTCCCAGCCCTGGCTGAAGCCGGCGCTCGGCGCATGGACCGCGTGCTCCAGCAGCCGGGTCACGACGTCCGTCGGCACCGGCCGGTCGGCCTGGTAGGCGCGCACCATGCGCCGACGACGGATCACCTCACGCAGCTGCATGCCAGGATCTTGGCAGGTCGCTACCCGAAGGAGCCCCGTGCCCAGACCACCGTTGCCGCCCGCAGCGCTCGAGCTGCTGCGCCGAGCGAACCCAGCCGTGATCGCCGTGCTGATGCCCGACGGCCAGCCCATGTCAGTGGCGACCTGGTACCTCGTGGAGGACGACGGCCGCGTGCTCGTCAACATGGACGCCGACCGCGCCCGGGTGGCCTGGATGCACCGCGACGGCAGGGCCTCGCTCACCGTCCTCGACGGTGCCGCCTGGTACACCCACGTCAGCGTGCGCGGGCGCGTGGTCGAGTGGCGTGACGACCCCGACCTCGTGGACATCGACCGGCTCTCGACCCACTACATCGGAGGGGCCTACCCGAACCGGGAGCGGCCCCGAGTGAGCGCGCTGCTCGAGATCGAG
>DATFPQ010000105.1:0-40172 GCA_035264765.1 Actinomycetales bacterium
CCGTGCGGCGCCTGCGCGCACCCGCCCCGGATCCCGCGGGCGCGCCGCCGTCCGGGGACCCAGGAGCCGAGTGGGACCTCCTGGTCCGGGCCGTCGACCAGGTACAGAGCACCACCGCAAGCCTCCGCGACGCCACCGCGCGGGACGTCGGCGGCGCGGAGGCCGGCATCTTCGACGCGCACCTGGCCCTGCTGGCCGACGACGCGCTGCTGACCGACGCCCGCCAGCGGGTGGACGCCGGCTCGACCGCCGCGGCCGGGTGGGCGGCCGCCGTCGACCGGGTGCACACCCAGGTGGCCGCGCTTCCGGACCCGTACCTGCGGGCGCGGGCGGCGGACGTGCGCGCCGTAGGAGATCAGGTGCTGCGCGTCTTGCTCGGCACCCCGCCGCCGCGACCCAGCGGCACCGGCGTGCTCGTCGCGGCCGACCTGACCCCCGAGCAGGCGGCGGGCCTGGACGAGGCGACGGTACGGGCGGTCGTCCTGGCCGGCGGCAGCCCGACGTCACACGCCGCGATCCTGGCCCGCGCCCGCGGGATCCCCGCCGTCGTGGGCGCCGGTCCGCAGGCCCTGTCGCTGCCGGAGGGGACGCTGGTTGCGCTGGACGGCGAGGCCGGCACCGTGGTGGTGCGGCCGGACGACGACGTGGTGGCCGACCACGAGCGCCGGCGCGTCGACCGGGACCGCCGACGGGCCGCGGCGCTCGCCGCCGCAGCTGCCCCGGCGCGGACAACCGACGGCACCGCGGTCCGGGTCGCGTGCAACGTGGGTTCCGTGCAGGAGGCCCGCGTCGGGACCGCCCAGGGCGCCGAGGGGTCGGGACTGGTCCGCACCGAGCTGTGCTTCGTCGGCCGCGCCGAGGAGCCAGACGTCGAGGAGCAGCACACGCTCTACCTGGAGCTGGCGCGGGCGCTCGGCGGCCACCGGATGACGCTGCGCACCCTGGACGTCGGCGGCGACAAGCCCCTGCCCTACATCCCGGTGCCACACGAGGACAACCCTTTCCTTGGGCTGCGCGGCCTGCGGCTCGGCCTGGCCCGCGAGCAGGTGCTGGGGCGCCAGCTGACGGCCATCGCCCGGACGGCGCGGCAGACCCCGGTCGACGTGATGTTCCCGATGGTGTCGACGGTCGAGGAGCTCAGGCAGGCCAGGCACGTGCTGGACGGCGTGCTGGCGGCGGAGGGCGTGACCGCGGCGGACGGACTCCGGGTCGGGATCATGGTCGAGGTGCCGGCCGCCGCGCTGAAGGCGGCGGCATTCGCAGGACTTCTCGACTTCGTCAGCATCGGCACCAACGACCTCACGCAGTACGCACTCGCCGCCGAGCGCGGTAACCCGCACGTCGCGGGGCTGTCCGACGCGCTCGATCCCGGCGTGCTTCAGCTGATCGGTGCCGTCGGACGGGCCGGGCAGGGACGGTTCGACGTCGCCGTGTGCGGGGAGGCGGCGTCGGACGAGGTCGCCGTTCCGCTGCTGCTGGGCCTCGGCGTCACCTCGCTCAGCGTGGCGCCGTCCGCGGTGGCGACGGTCAAGCAGCGGGTGCGCGGCCTCGACCTGCCGGCCTGCGAGCAGCTCGCCCGCAGGGCACTCGTGGCCGCCTCCAGCCAGGACGTGCGCGCCCTCGTCCGCGCCGAGATCGACCCACCGGGCTGAGACCCGGCCCTGGGAGGGCTGCGGGCTACGCTCGCAAGGGAGGTGAGCCATGGACGTCGACGTGCGGACGGACATCCTGATCGGGCGGCCGGTCGCCGAGGTGTTCAGCTACGCGGCGGAACCGGCCAACGCGCCCTCCTGGTACGCCAACATCCGCTCGGCGGAGTGGCGCACCGAGCCGCCGCTGGGGGTCGGCTCGCGGTTCGCGTTCGTCGCTCACTTCCTGGGGCGCCGGCTCGCCTATACCTACGAGGTCGTCGAGCTCGTGCCCTGCGAGCGCCTGGTGATGCGCACCGAGCAGGGACCGTTTCCCATGGAGACCACCTACGCGTGGCAGGCCGACGGGCCGGACCGCACCCGCATGACCCTGCGCAACCGGGGGACGCCGTCGGGCTTCGCGTCAGTCGCGGCGCCGGTCCTCGCGCAGGCCATGAACCGCGCCAACACCAAGGACCTGACCCGGCTGAAGGAGCTGCTCGAGGGGCCGTGCGCGCCCGGGGACTGGTGAGGCGGGACGCCGAAAGGAGGGTCAGCCGCGGTACCGGGGTGCCAGCTCGGCGCCGCTGGCAGAGCGCAGAGCCAGCTCCGCCTCGACGAGGTGGTCGATCAGCGCCGGGTCGCCCAGCCCCGGGACGCAGACGACCTCACCGCGGCGCAGGCCGGCGAGCGACGCCATGACAACCGCCTCCGCGGCCATCGCCCGGGCCGAGACGGTGACGAGGTCCGGCGCGCCATCGGGCACCGGCTCGAGCCCCTGCGCGGCGTGGAACTCGGTGGCCGTGTACCCGGGACAGACCACCTGCACCTGGACGCCGGTTCCCTGCAGCTCCGCGGCAAGTGTCCGAGTGAACGTGACGACGTAGCCCTTCGTCCCGGCGTAGACCGCTCGGTGCGGGAGCGGGTCGGGTGGAAGAGAACCGGCGAAGGCCAACAGGGAGGCCACGTTGACGACGGCGCCGCCGCCCCGCCGAAGCATCCCCGGGACGACAGCCCGCGTGAGCAGCGTCGGAGCCGTCACGTTGAGCTCGACGACCTGCGCCAGCACGACCGGGTCGGCCGCGTCGAAGGGGCCGTAGCCGCTGATGCCGGCGTTGTTCACCAGCATCGACACGTCGTCGTGGTGCAACCGCTCGAGGACGGCGGCGCGCTCGTCCGGTCGGGCCAGGTCGGCGACGAGCGGCTGCACCGACAGTCCGTACGTGTCGCGGAGCTCGTCGGCGAGCTGCTCAAGCCGGTGCGCCCGCCGGGCGACCAGCACGAGGTCGTACCCCTCCTCGGCCAGGTGCCCGGCGTAGTGCGCGCCGATACCGGACGACGCGCCCGTGACGACGGCGGTGCCGGGGATCGGGCTGTCGTCCGCCTCGGGTGCGGTCATCGCATCCTCGCCGCGCCTTGGGTCCTTGGCTTCCTGATGCCTTGGGTCCCCTGATGCCTTGGGTCCCTGCCTGCGATCTTTGATGCCTCAGTGCGTCGGGGGTCTCCGGGGCCGAGGACCCTCAATCCGGTGGCTCGACCGACCCCGCGCCCGGCTGGACGTCGTCGCCGTCGCCGAGGCCCGCGCCCTCATCGTCCCCCGTGTCCGGCGCGGGCTCGTCGCCGCTGTCCAGGGGGTCGACGTCGCCCGCGCTGACGCCGGGGAGGTCCGGCCTCGACTCGTCGTCCGACCGGACCGTCGAGCCTGCGTCCTCGTCCATGTTGGCGACGTCGTCGCCCGGGGTGTCCGTCACGCACTGCAGGTACCCCACGGGGAGCCCCTCATGCGCCGGCCGGTGATTGCGCCACCCTGACCGGATGGGCAGTGGCGACCACGACGAGGTGCAGCGCGGGTCCGTGGTCGAGCGGCTGCTCGCAGTACTCGGACGGCCGACGGTCGTCGTCCTCGTCGGCGCCGCGGGCTCCGGCAAGACGACGCTGCGCCGGGCACTGGTGACCGCCGGGTTCGACGCCGGCCTGGTGGTGAGCCTGGACGACCTCCGCCGGGAGGCACGGGAGGCCGACGCCGCGGCGGGCCGGGCGGTGCGTCCGCTGCAGGCCTACTCGCTCTCAGCGGTGCGCCGGGCCAACCGTCGATGCGACGCCCTGGCCGGCTTCGGCGCCGGGTACCTGGCGGACGCCACGCACCTGCGGCGGCGGGAGCGAGTGGTGCACGTGCGGGCGGCGGCCTCGTGCGGCCTCCCAGCGGTCGCGGTCCTGCTTCCGGACCTCCCGCTGGAGCTGCTGCTGCGACGCGACGCCAGGCGCCCACGGGACGAGCGGGTGCCACTCGACGTCCTCGTCCGCCAGGCCCACCGGCGCGCACTGCTTTCGCCCCAGCTGCTGTCGGACGACGGCTTCGTCGTCGTCGTCACGGCCTGAACGCAGCGGGGTTCAATTCTCATGAATCAACTCTTAGTCGGAGGACTCGACGGCTTGACAGCGGTCGCGCTCGGCGAGGACGGTGAAAGGCGGACGCGCCCAGGCAGGCACCATCGACTCCGAGCCGAGGCCGCGACGACCCGGGACGGGTCGTCCCTCCTCCGTTCCGATCTGCTTCAACAGGAGGCAGACGATGAACAAGCACGTCCACCTGTCCGCGGCCCTGGCCGCCGTCCTCACCGCGGGCGTGCTGGTGACCGTGCCGGCATCGGCCGGTCCCGCCACCTCGGCCCCCCGGACGACCAGCTTCACTATCGACTGGGCACCATGTCCGCAGGCCAAGGCCGTGCAGTGCGGAACCCTGCGCGTGCCGGTCGACTGGGCGCGGCCGAACGGTCCACAGACGACGGTCGCGGTGTCCCGCCGTCCCGCCGACGACGCGGCCCACCGGCTCGGAGTCCTCTTCTACAACCCTGGTGGTCCGGGCGATGGCGCCACCAGCTACGTCCAGCTCGCGGAGCAGATCTTCTCCCCCACCCTGCGACGTCGGTTCGACCTCGTCGGCATGGACCCCCGCGGCGTGGGTGGCAGCGAGCACGTTCGCTGCGACGTCCCCGTGCTGACGCCGGACACGACCGTCTGGCCGCGTACCCGGAGCCAGTTCAACCGGCTGCTGCGGCACAACCGTGAGGTCGGACTCAGCTGTCTGCGCCGGACCGGAGCGCGCCTCGGGCACCTGGACACGGTGACGGTCGCCCGGGACCACGACGCCCTGCGACAGGCGCTCGGGGAGCGTCGGGTGAGCTGGCTCGGCCTGTCGTACGGGACCCAGCTGGCCGCGAACTACGCGGAGCTGTTCCCGAGGCACACCCGGGCGATGGTGCTGGACGCGGCGCTCGAGCACAGCCTGCCGGAGGTGGTCCAGGTCGCCGACGAGGCCATGGCGGCCGAGGACTCGTTCAACCGCTTCGTCGCCTGGTGCCGAACCGCAACCTCCTGCGCCCTGCGGGGGCAGGCTGTCGGCACGGTGTTCGACCGGCTGGTCGCGCGGGCCAACCGGAAGCCCATCCCCGTGGAGGGGGCGATGCGGCCGGTCAACGGCGACGACATCCGGCAGGGCACGATCGGCCTGCTGCGGTTCAAGGAGCCCTCCATCTACGGCCCTGACCTGTCCTGGGCCGGGCTCTCTCGAGCGCTCAAGGCGACGTTGGACGGGAACGCCGCCCCGTTCGCCCCGCCACCGGCCGACGCCCCGCAGGACGGCATGTTCGCGCTGCTGTCCATCGCCTGCTTGGACTACGTTCCGCAGATCAGCTCCTACGGCGAGATGCGGCAGCGGATCCGGATGGGCCGCGAGGTGGCACCTCATCTGCAGGGGGCCTCGGAGACCTGGCAGGTTAACTATTGCATTGGGTGGCCGATGCGGGTCGTGAACCCGCCGCGGCAGCTGAACGTCCGTGGTGTCCGCACCCTCATCGTGCACGCGACTCACGACCCGTCCGTCGCGTACAAGTGGGCGCACAGCCTGGCTGCGCAGATCGACGGCAGCGACATGCTGACCCGGATCGGTGACGGCCACACGTCGTCCCACACCTCGACGTGCGTGATCCGGGCCATCGACCGCTACCTGGTGCGGCCGAGAGCGCGCGCGGACCGGGTCTGCCGCGACTGACGCAACCGGATCGGGTCGGTGTCACTCCGGAGGTGGGCCGAGCACGACCGCGGCGTTGTGGCCGCCCATGCCCAGGGAGGTCTTCACGGTCAGACCGCCATGGCACTCCACCGGGCCGGGCAGCAGCTGGGGGTGCCCCGGCGCGACGGGGGTGGGGGCAGGCAGGACCCCGCGCTCGTAACCCAGCAGCGAGGCGATGACCTCGACGCCGCCCGCCGCGCTCTGGCAGTGCCCCACCAGTGGCTTGGTGGAGAAGATCCCTACCTGCGGCCCGAGGACGGCCTCGGCCATGGCCGCCTCCGCGGCGTCGCACTGCCGGGTGCCGGGCCCGTGCGCGTTCAGCCACGCGATGTCCGCACCGCTGACCCCTGCGTTGTCCAACGCCCTGGATACGCAGAACTTGACCTGCTGGTGGGTGGGCTCGATCGAGATCACGTGGTGGCCGTCATGAGTCATGGCCCCACCCAGCATCTGGCCGTAGGCGCCGCTGCTGTCCGCGGAGACGACGAACGCCGCCGCCGCCTCTCCCATGACGAAACCGCGAGAGCCCTCTTGGAACGGCCGGCAGGCACGCAGGGCAGGTGCGTCGGCCACGGCCACGCCGAGCTCGACGAAGCCGGCGAGCAGCTCCGGTACGACCGAGAAGTCCGCCATGACCACGAGGACGTCCTTCACGATGCCGGCCTCGATCCACCCCTGTGCCGTGAGCAGCGCGGCATTGCCGGACGCGCACATGGCCGACGCGGTCATGACCGGACCCTTCCAGCCGAACTCCTGGACCATCAGCGACAGCGAGCTTGACGGCATCATGGCCGCGAAGGCCCGCCGACCGGACAGCTCGCGCCGGTACAGCCCGCGGAAGCCCACGACGTCCCCCTGGACCGTGGCGTGAACCACACCGACCGGCCCGGTCGGCGACCATCCCCGGGTTCGAGCGTCGTGGACCGCCTCGCGGGCAGCTGAACGCAGGGCGCGGGCGTAGGCGCCCGGCCCGTCCGCGGGGTCGCCCTTGTCGGGTACGACCGCGACGGTGGACAGCTCGTCGGGATCGAAGCTGAGGCCGCCGACGGGACGGGCCGCCGACTCGCCCGAGACCATCCCGTACCAGAGCTCCTCCTTGTCCCATCCGTAGGCCGTCACTGCTCCCATGCCGACGAACCACATGGCGTTACCTCCTGTCCGTTACGTCTTTACTAAAATGTGACAGAGTCACGGTCGTACTGTGTGCCCACCGCCGGGACACAGCACGTCTTAGGGGGCTCACAGGGGCCACGCCGAGGGGTGAGAGCCGTGGACGAGGAGCTCCATCGGGCCACCGCTGGTCCGGCGCACGCGGTCGGCGACGAGCCGGCCGGGCGGGTACTCGCCCGGCGGGTCCCGTGGCTGCGTCTGGAGCAGGTGCTGCCGGCGGCCGCCTACGCCGCCCAGGCGGTGCTGGCCGCCGGCAGCGGCGCGGCCGCGCACGGGGCGGTCCTGCGCCACCTCGTTCCCGCCCTCGGCGTGGCGTGGGGGGTGCTGTGGTGGTCCGACCGGGAGCTCAGGGCCGTGGACATCTGGCGGTCCTCGCTGCTCGCCGAGCACGCCGTCCGGCCGCCTCCTCCGGGCAGACCTCCCGACCTCGTGGAGGCGGTCACCTGGTCCACGACTGAACCGGACGGCCGGCTGTGGCAGTCGGGACTGCATACCCGGCTCGTCGTACCCCTGCGGTCGGCCGGCGCCGCCGTCGGCGCCCTGGAGCTGCTGGGCCCCGTTGCCTGTCCCAGGCCCGGCCGCGTCCGCACCGGGACGGTCCCGCCCGGCCGCCTCGACGTCCTCGGCGACCTGCTGGGGGCTGCCCTGGTCAGGGCGCAGGAGCTGGACGAAGCGCGGGAAGAGGCCACCCTGCTCGCCGCGGAGCTCGAGGTCGTTCCGGCGGCGACGGTCGTGGTCTCCCCGGAGCGGAAGCTCCTCAGCGTCAACGAGCGCTTCCTGGCCATGTTCGCTGTCCCCCGCAGCCAGGCGCAGGCCGGCGGGGCGACCTCCCAGACCCTGGCCCAGATCTACGCACTGGCGGTCAACGAGATGCCAGGACTGCTTCAGCTCCTCGACCTGGCACACGCCCCCGGCACCGGCGACATCCACCGGACGATTACGCAGCGCAGCGGAAGGGTGCTGGACGTCCGCGGTGCGCCCGTGGTCGACCGCAACGGCGTCTATCGCGGTCGGGCCTGGTTCGTGCGCGACGAGACGGCCCGGCACCGTGCCGAGCAGGCAGTCCGGATGCTCGCGGACACGCTGGTGGCCTCCCTGCTGCCGCCGCACCTGCCGGACGTCCCCGGGGCCCGGCTGGCGAGCCGCTGGCAGGCCAGCGAAGTGGAGGCGGAGATCGGTGGGGACTTCTACGACGTCTTCTCCACCGGCGCGGACCGGTGGGCGATCTCCTTCGGCGACGTCTGCGGCTCGGGGCCGGAGGCAGCCGTCGTCACGGCGCTGACCCGGCACACCGTGCGGGCCGTCGCGGTCCGCCGAGACCCGCCGTCCGCCGTGCTGGCCGCGCTCAACCGGGCCCTGCTGTCTCAGCAGGAGGAGGCGCAACGGTTCCTCACGGCCCTGCAGCTCGATCTGTACCACCGACTCGAGGGCGGGTTCACGGTGACCGTGGCCTGCGGAGGCCACCCGCCGCCGTTCGTCCGGCGCGCGGACGGCAGGGTCGAGCGGCTGGGGCAGCCCGGAACGCTGCTCGGCGTGGTGGACGAGCCCGACCTCACCGACGTCGACGACGACCTCGAGGTCGGTGACGTGCTGGTGCTCGTGACCGACGGCGTGCTGGAGGCGCGAGACAAGCACGGGCAGGAGCTCGGGGACGAGGGGCTCACCCGCCTGTTGGCGGAAACCCCTGGTGATGCCGAGCAGCTGGCCGGCGCCGTCGCCGACCTGGCCGCCGAACGGCGCGTCGGCAACAAGCGCGACGACTTCGCCGTCCTTGCCCTCGCGGCGGTGTGACCACGTCCGGACGCCGTCGTGGCAGTCGGGGACACATCAAGCCGGACGGCGGCGCGCGGTTACCGCAGGGGGTGGCGCAGGCCGCTGGCTCGCCGCACCGGGCGCGCGACGGCGGCCCTCACGGCCGCCTCGGAGCCGACGACTCGGACCCGCTGCCGGGATCGGGTCACGGCCGTGTAGAGCAGCTCACGGGTGAGCAGCGGCGACGTGGCCGGGGGCAGGATCAGCGACACGGTGGCGAACTGGCTGCCCTGGCCACGGTGCACGGTCATGGCGTGCACGGTCTCGACGGCCGGCAGCCGGTGCGGCCGGACCAACAGCGGCTTGGCGGGGTCGCCGAACGCGGCGACGACCCCCCCGCTCGGCTCCGCGACGACGACGCCGGTGTCGCCGTTGTACAGACCGGTGTCGCGGTCGTTCGTCGTCACGAGCAGGGGCCGGCCCGGGTACCAGGGCCCCGCCGGGTCGACGCCGCCCGGCCCGGTCGCCTGCACCACCCACGACTCCACCTGGGCGGCCCAGTGCGCCACACCCACCGGCCCGCGTCGGTGCGCCAAGAGCAGCCGGTGCGACTCCAGTGCCCGCAGCGCCTCGGCCGCGTCGGCTGCTCGCGCGGCGGCCACCAGGGCGGCGCCGGCCAGCTCGGCGTCCCGCCGGACCTCCGCAATGTCACCCTCCCTCGGCGGCTGCTCGGCCGTCTCGACGAACGACACCGCCGGGTCGCCCGACCGCAGCTCCCGCAGCGCATCGTCGGCCCGGCCGTCGCGGATGGCGGCCGCCAGCCTCCCGATCGCCGCACCGTGCCGGTGAACCACCTCGAGCCGAACGACCCCGTTGCGCAGCGCGGACACCGCAGCGGGTAAGTCCGGCAGGTCGTCCGGCAGGACGGCCCGCAGTGCCGCCGGAAGCCGGTCGGCGACCGGCGGACGGCCCACCAGGTCGCCCAGCACCGCGCCCGCCTCGACGGATGCGAGCTGGTCGGGGTCGCCGACCAGGAGCAGCCGGGCGTCGGGCCGCAGCGCCTCCAGCAGCCGGGCCATCAGCGGCAACGACACCATCGAGGTCTCGTCGACGACGACCAGGTCATGCGGCAGGTGGTGGTCGCGGTCGTGGCGGAACCGGGTCGACGTCCCGGGCCGCCACCCCAGCAGCCGGTGGACGGTCGTCGCCTCCGGCGTCCCGACCCTGGCGCGATCCTCGGGGTCGAGGCGGGCGACCTCAGCGGTCACGGCCTCCTGCAGCCGCGCGGCCGCCTTGCCGGTCGGCGCGGCCAGGGCGACCCGCAGGCCGGCGCCCGCCACCGACTGCAGCACCGCGAGGATCCGGGCGACCGTCGTCGTCTTGCCGGTGCCCGGCCCGCCGGTGAGGACGGTGAGCGGGCTGAGCAGCACGGTTGCCGCCGCCAGCCGCTGCCGTGCATCGCCGGCGCCGGGGAAGAACCGCCGGACCGTGGCTGCCAGCCCTGACGGGTCCGCGACGACCACAGCACCCGCCACGTCAGTGGCCAGGCGGGCGTCGACCGCTCGCCGGACCACCTGCTCGTGCCGCCAGTACCGGTCCAGGTAGAGGCGGCCGTCGACCCAGCGGACCGGACGGTCGGCGGGTCCCTCGACGCCGGTCGCGACGAGCGGGCTGGCCCGCACCGCGGCCTGCCACGCCCCGGTGTCCGGCCACGGCAGGTCGGCCACGGTCACGGTGTCCTCGGCCTCGCCCTCCGGCACCGCGAGCGCGTCCAGGTCGTCGAGCTGGACGCAGACCGACCCGGCCCGCACCGCGCGGACGGCGAAGGCGACGGCGAGCAGTACGCGCTCGTCCGGCTCCGCCGCCAGCCGGCCGAGCCGCTGGGCCACGTGCACGTCCGCGGACGAGAGCACGCCGGCCCCGTTGAAGGCCGCCAGCAAAGGCCTGGCCCGCAGGGCGATGCTCGCCTCGGGAATCTCCGAGACCTCGACCGGCTCGGCGCTCACGCCGGACTCCCGTCCAGCAGCGTCGACAGCTGCACCACCAGCGAGGCCGGGGGCTGCCACCCCAGCACGCCGCACGGCGTGCCGTCGAGGACGGGCGTGTCCGGCCCGCACATCCCGCGCAGGAACAGGTACAGGCCGCCGCCGAGGTGGCGGGAGGGGTCGTAGCGGGGCTGGCGCCACCGCAGGAACCGGTGCAGCGCCGCGAGGTACAGCAACAGCTGCAAGGGGTAGTGGGCGTGCATCATCGCCTCGACCATCGCCTCTGGCCGGTAGTGCCAGGCGGTCAGCGGCTCATCCCCGGTTGCGAGCCGGTTCGTCTTGTAGTCCACCACGACGTACCGCGGCTCCCCGTCGTCGTCGGGCACCCGCAGCACGGCGTCGATGCTGCCCGTCAGGTAGCCGCGCAGCCGCGCGTCACCGATGCCGGCCGCGACCAACCGGTCCGGGTAGGGCGCGAACGGGTCGTCCGCCGGCAGGTGCCGGCGCAGCAGCCCGGCGACGTCCTCGAGCGTCGACCCGCGACCGGACGACGCATCGCCGCCGGCCAGGGGCAGCTCGAACTCCAGCTCGGCCAGCCGGTCGCGCGCGGCGATGTCGCGCAGGGCCCGCCCACCGGCGAGCGGACCGAGCGGCGTGGCGAGAACCGGAGCCAGTGCGGACGCCAGCTCGCCGGCGTCCACGCCGCGGACGCGAGCCGTCCCCGCCTCCTGGCACCGGCGGAGCAGCTCGGCACCGAGGTCGTCGGCGGCTGCGTCGACGCGCTCGAGGACGCCATGGACCAGGGTGCCGAAGGCGGTACCGCCGGGGAGGTCGGCCAGCGGCGAGACCACCTGGCGCTCCGGGCGGACGGCGTCCGCCGGGTCCGGCCCCAGGTCGACCGCGGGAAGCACCGCCTCGTCCGTGACGCCCGTCGTCTCGGGCTCGCTCCCCACGCCGTCCGGCTGCTCGTGCGCCGCTGCGGTCAGACCCGAGTACGACGTGCGGCGCCAGCCGAGGTCGAGCCGCCTCCGCAGCGCCCCCACGGACAGGCCGGCGCGGTCGACGGCGGGCGGTGACCACCGGGCCGGGGCGGGCCCCGAGGTCACCGCCTCGACTGCGACGCTGCCACCGGACCGCGCGGCCAGGTTCGCCAGGGCCGCGGCGGCCTTGTCGTCCGCGGCCTGCGCCACCTTCGGCGGCGGCTGCTCGCCCCGCGCGTGGCCGCCGAAGAGCAGCCTGCTGAGCGGCCCGCCACTGGAGTTCGACGACGGCGCCCACCACGTGACCACCTGCGATCGCGCGCGGGTCAGCGCGACGTAGAGCAGACGCAGGTCCTCCCCGCGCTCCTCCGCGAAGTGCCGCTGGCGGGCCGCGTCGTAGTGCACATCCTGCGTGCCGCCGACGTGCAGCAGCCGGCGCCCCATCGCGTCGTGGAACTTCAGGATCGCCGGCGACTTGCCCTCGAACCGGTCCCACGCGAAGGGGACGTAGACGACCGGGAACTCGAGCCCCTTGCTGGCATGGATCGTCACCACCTGGACGGCCGCGGCGTCGGTCTCCAGCCGGCGACTGCGCTCCTCGGCGTAGTCCTCGGACGCCTCGGCCACCCGGCGACGCAGCCAGTCGGTCAGCGCGGCCACGCCCAGCCGCTCCTGCACGGCCGCCAGGTGCAGCGACTGGCCCACGTGCCGCAGGTCGGTCAGCACCCGCTCGCCCGTGGTCGTACGCATCAGCCGCTCGGCAAGCCCGTCGGCACTCGCCGTCTCCAGCAGCGCTGCCACGCCGCGCTCGGTCAGCACGTGCGCCCAGGCCCGGACCCGGTCGGACAGGTCGTCGCGCTGCGCGGACGTCGCACCAGCCAGGCGGGCGGCGTCCCATCCCAGGAACGGCGTCAGGGCGACCGCCGCCGTGCGGCCTGCGTGCCCGGGTTGCTCCAGGGCGGTGAGCAGGGTGAGCCAGTCGCGGGCCGCTGGGGTGCCGAAGACGCTGGACAGCCCGGAGACGACGGCTGGGACCCCCGCCTCGACGAGCGCCTCCCGGACGGTGGTGGCGTCGGCGTTGCGGCGGGTCAGGACGGCGACGTCCCCCGGCTGCAGTGCCCGCCACTCGCCGCCGTCGAGCAGCCGCGTCTGACTCAGCTGGCGGACGACGTCCGCGGCGACGTCGGTCGCCACCAGCCGACGGACGGCGTCCACGCGCGGGCTCCTGGCGCCCTTCAGCCCCACGGCCGCGCGGTGCACGTGCCGCAGCCGCACCGGCGGCCCGCCATCCAGCCGTCGTCCGGTGTGCTGGGCCTCGACCGGCCGGACGACGATCGCCTCCTCCCCCAGGGCGGCGCCGCCCAGGAGATGCTCCAGCCCGTGCAGCAGCGGCTGGTCGCTGCGCCAGCTGCGGCCCAGCGTGGCGCCGGCGTCCGCGACGTCGCGGGCGGCGAGATAGGTGACGACGTCGCCGCCGCGGAAGGCGTAGATGGCCTGCTTGGGGTCGCCGATGAGCACGAGGGTGCGGTGACCGTGGAAGGCGGTGTGCAGGATCTGCCACTGCACCGGGTCGGTGTCCTGGAACTCGTCCACGAGGACGACTCGGTAGCGCGCGCGGACACGCTCGGCGGCGGCCGGCCCGTGCTCCTTGTCGGTGAGCGCGTCGCGCAGCAGGACCAGCAGGTCGTCGTAGTCGAGCAGTCGCCGCACCCGCTTGCGGTGCTGGACCTCCGCGACGACGTCGCGGGCGAAGGCGTACCGGTGACCGGGGAGCGAGTCGGGCGGCGCACCGGCGGGCTCCAGGCCGGCCTGGTGGTCGCTCACCGCGGCGCGGGCAACCTGCCGTGCGTCGCTGACCGAGAGCTCGGGACTGGCGGTGGACGCGTACCGCTGCAGGTAGAGGTCGTCGACCACCTCGTCGACGAGATCGGCGATGTCGGGCACCAGAACGGCGTCGGCGTCGACGTCACCGGCCAGGCCGAGCGACCCAAGCATCTGCTGGCAGAAGCCGTGCGTGGTGGCGATCGTCGCCGCATCGAACTGCGACAGCGCGCGGGTCAGCCGCCGTCTCCGGGCCTCCACCTCGTCGTCGTCCGCCGCGGCGAGGTGCCGCACCAGCGCGTCGTCGGACCGGCGCGCCTGCGGATGGCGCAGCGCCCGCTCCGCCGTGACCAGACGCTCTCGCACCCGGTCGCGCAGCTCGGACGTCGCGGCCCGACCGAAGGTCACCAGGAGCAGCTCGGACAGCTCGGCGACCCCCTCGGCGACGTACCGGGTGGTCAGCGCCGCGATGGTGAAGGTCTTGCCGGTCCCGGCGCTCGCCTCCAGGACCGTGGTGCCCCGCGGTAGGTCGCCGCAAACGTTGAAGACCGCCGGAGCCGTGGCCGGCCGCGGCCCCGTGGAGACCGGCGTGCTCATGCGGGGTCCCCGGGGCGTCGTAAGCGCAGCGAGCGACGTCCTGGGGTCTTCATGCTGTCTCCGTTTCCTCGTGGTCGAGCAGCGGGTCCCAGACCCGGCGCGCCAGGACGCCCAGTCGGCTGCCGTCCTGAGGCCACCACGCCTGCTCCGCCGGCTCGGGGCTGCCGAGCAGCGTCACCAGCGCGGCGTCGGGTCCCCAGCAGCGGACGTGGTGCTCGTCCGGCCGCTCGAAGCCCTTCTCCCACTCCAGCCGTGCGCTCTCCAGCGCCTGCTCTTCGGTGTTGCCGGCATGCCGGGCCCGGGCGTACGCGCAGGCCGTGGCGACCGGCATCGGCAGCGGCTCGCGCAGCGCGCTCTCGCGCAGCCGGACCAGCTCGTCCAGCCGCTCGCCGGCCCAGGCCGCGCTGGGTGTGCGCAGCCGCGCCACCGTGGCCAGCGGCCGGGTGCCCGGCGAGCGCCCGACGGTGACCGCACCCCAGTCGCGGCTCGGATCCGAGGTGACGAGCGCGAGGAGCTGGACCCACGCCCGCAGCCGGTGCTTGGGGCCGAGCCGGGAGTAGGTGGTCCGGACCACCACGTCGCCGTGCACGCCGGGAACGGTCCCGGTGAGCACGGCTCCGGACGCCAGCCGCGCCGTGACGTCGACGGCCGTCGCGGGTCCTCCGGTGTAGCGTCGGGCGGCCTCGGCGATCGGCACGACCTGCTGCTCCAGCTCGGTCAGCTTCGCCCGGCCGAGCTCCTTGGGCGGCACCTCGCCGCGCCTCCACTCGGCCGCGACGGCCCGGTTCCGCTCCACCCCGGCCAGGCAGGCGGCGAGCAGCCGGTCGCCGACCTGCCACGACGCGAGCGGCGGCAGCTGCAGCGGCAGCCGGTCCTCGACCTCGTCGCTGTCGCCGGCCAGCGAGACCTGCAGGCGCCGGCGCAGGAACCACTTGACCGGGTGCTCCAGCATCGTGACCAGGTCGTCGAGGTCGATCTCGCCTTCCCACGGCTCGGGCGGCAGCGGCTCGGGGAGGAACGGCACGGTTCCCGTGCGCCCGTCCCGGCCGGCCAGCGCCGCTCGGTGCGCGACCGCGTCGAAGCTGAACGGCCCGGGCCGGCGCAGTGCCCCGTCGGTGAAGTTCCGCTCGTCGACGGACTGCAGCGGGTGGCGGACGACGACGTGCTCGCGGATGCTCCGGCCGTCGGACGTCGTGCCCGTCCGGTCCAACGCGTCGAGCAGCTCGCCGACCGGCACGGCCGGTGGGCGCTGGGCACCGGTCCTTTCGTCGGCGCCGGAGTAGAGCAGCACCAGGTGCTCGACCGCCGACGTCACCGCGTCGAGGAAGAGCTGACGGTCCTCGCTGCGACGGTCGCGCTCCCCCAGGCACGGGTCGCGCAGCAGGACGTCGTCACCGTTCGGGACGCTGCCGCGCGGGAAGGCGCCGTCGTCCAGGCCGAGCAGGCAGACGACCCGGTGCGGCACCGCGCGCATCGGCTCCAGCGAGCACACGGTCAGCGCGCCGGTGCGGAACCCGGCCCGCGTCGGTCGGCCCTGCAGGGAACCGGCCAGCAGCGCACGGACGTCCGGCAGCCGCAGCGGCAGGTCATCGTGCGCGCGGCCGGACCGGCGGGCCTCGGCCAGGACGTGCCGGGCCTGCACCGACTGCCAGGCGTCGGCCGGACTGGTGTCGGCGAGCAGGTCGAGGGCCCGGTCGAGGCGGTCCAGCCAGGTGCCGAGGGGGTGGGTGCCGTCGAGGCTGGCCAGGACGTCGGCCAGCCGGTCGACCAGCTCGGCCAGCCGCCCGGCGAGCTCGATATCGGTGCTGTCGACGTCGTCGAGGGGCAGCGCGGTGCCGACGTAGCGGTGGTCTTCCTCCGCCATGGCGGCGCCGAGCAGCACCCGGTCGAGGGCGGTGTCCCAGGTGCCCTGAGGCAGCTCCGGCAGGCCGAAGCGCGCCCGGCGGCCCAGGTCCTCGCCCCAGTGCACACCACCGGCGACCGCCCACTCGCGGACCCGGTCGAGGTCGTCGTCGTCGAACCGGAACCGGCGGCGGACCGGCTCGGCGGCGGCCAGGTCGAGCACCTCGGACGCGGTGACGCGTCCGTCGGCCAGCTCGAGCACTGTGCTGAGCAGCGACAGCAGCGGGTTGGTCTGTCGCAGCGAGCGGTCGGCCAGGCGGACGCGCAGGGTCTGCCCCGGGTGCACGACGTCGGAGCCGGCTGCGTCGGCGAGGCCGAAGGTGGCCGCCACCAGCGGCGCCACCGCCTCGATGTCGGGGCACATCACCAGCACGTCGCGCGGCTCCAGCGTCGGGTCGTCGGCGAACAGCCCCACGAGCACCTCCCGGAGCACCTCGACCTGGCGGGACCGGCCGTGGCAGCCGTGCACCTGGACGCTGCGGTCGTCCGGGTCGAGCCGGTGCGGCATGGCGTCCGGCCGGTCCTCGCGCAGCCGTTGCTGCAGGGCGCCGAGCAGGGTCTGGGCCGGCGGGGGAGCGGGATGGTGCAGGCCCTGCGCGCCGTCCAGCGTCGCGAGCCGCAGCTGCAGCTCGGTGGCGTCGCGCGCCATGGAGGCGAGCAGCGGGTGCGCGGCCGCGCTGGCGTGGTGGCGTCGGCGCGTGGACGTCGGTGCCGCGTCGGACGTCGCCGCCGACGTCCGCGCCCACAGCGCCGGCGAGGGGTGCAGCAGCCACAGATGGACGTCGCGGTGCCGGCTGAGGGCGTGCAGCACCCGCAGCTGGTCCTCGGGCAGCCGGGTCGGGCCGAACACGGACAGCCGGGCCGGCAGGTCCACCCGGTCCGGCTCGGCGACGAGCAGCCGCAGCGCGTCCTCGAGGCGCTCCGCCGGGCTCGGCACGTCGAGCCGGTCGCGCAGCCGGCGCCAGAGCTGTGGCTGCCACGCCAGGTCTGGCGGCAGCGTGCGTCCGGCGCCGTCCTCGTCGCGACCCGCCGCCCAGTCGCGGAGCAGCTGCGGTCGCTGCGCGCCGTAGGAGCCGAACAGCCTGGCCAGCCGCCGGGCTACGCCCAGCCGCCGGCCATGGCGGACCTCGTCGTCCGTGTCGACCCCGAGGTGACGGCCGACCGCGGAGCACCAGGTCTCGCCGGCGCAGGAGTCGACGACCTCCAGGAGCGGCCAGGGCAGCCGCTCGACCTGCCAGGGGTCGTCGTCCGGGTCGAGGTCGAGCACGGCCGACAGCAGGTCGGACACCAGCCGGGACGGGGAACCGAACCGAACGTTGGCGCAGACGCCGGCTTCGCCGTCCACGCCCGCCCCGAGGTGGTGCGAGAGCCGCTGCGCCAGCCACCGCTCGACGCCCCGGGTAGGGACGGCGACGACGTCCTCGGCGAACGGGTCGTCCGGCGGCGTCGCGAGCATCGAGGCAAGCGGCAGGACCAGCGCGTCCGCGCGCTCCGAACGGTGCAGGTTCAGCACGCCGTCCCCTCCCTGTCGTGTCGCTCGCGACCCTATGCGGTGCCACCGACAGGCCGGCGGGAACCCACAGCCCTGCTTCGGCCGGGACGACCGCACCGCGACCCGGACCGCGCTCGCGCCTCGGGTGGCCCGCCGGGTGGAAAGGCCGCCCGCCCGGTAGAAAGGGGAACATGAACGAGGATCCAGACGCCGGCAAGGCCACCGACGAGGGCAGCAACCCGGGCACGCGGGACGCGGAGCCGGGGGACGCGAGCGACGTCCTCCACCGCACCGACGAGGAGGACCACGACACGGAGGCCGAGAAGCAGGCCACGACAGCCAGCAGCGTCGAGAGCCGAACCAAGGGCTGGGGCGGCAACCCGGACGCCCCCACGCTGTCGGACGAGCAGGTCGCCCGGCTCCAGGAGCACGAGGAGCCGGTGGCGGCCGCCAACTTTGGCGCCGAGCTGACCGGGGACCTCGGCAACGCGGAGGTCGCGGACGAGACGACGAACGCTCCAGAGACGGTCGAGCCGGACACCAGCCTCGGTCACGAGGGTGGGCGTCGCTACCAGGACTACGCCGGCGGGCCGGAGGGCGCCGAGGGCTCGGCCTGATCCCCGGCCTCCCCTATGGCGGGGAGCACCTGGATCGCCAGCAGCGCGATGTCGTCCGTCGCGCCGGGTCCGAAGGCGGCGAGCAGCGCCTCCAGCAGCTCGTCCGGGTTGGCCTCGGCCCCCTCCACCGTGCGGCGCAGCTCCTGGAGCCTGGCGTCCAGGGACGCCGCCGGCAGCTCGACCAGGCCGTCGGTGTAGAGCAGCACCGTGTCCCCGGGCAGCAGGTCGCAGAGGTGGTCGACCCTCGGGGTCGCGGGCTCCACGCCGAGCATGAGGTCCGGGTCGGTCTCCACGAGCTCGGCCCGGCCGGCCCGCACGTGGATGGGGGGCAGATGCCCCGCGCTCGTCCAGGTGAGCCGCCAGGTGCAGCTGCCGGTCCGCACGAGCTGACCCATCAGGCAGGTGGCCGTCGCCTCCAGGCCGAGCCTTGCCGCCGTGCGGTCAAGCCGGGTGACCACCGCGGACGGCGGCTCGTCGTGGTCGACGGCATGGGCGCGCAACAGGTTGCGCAGGTCCGACATGCGGACAGCCGCCGAGACGTCGTGACCGCTGGCATCACCGACGACGACGGCGAGCCCGGACGGCGTGTCGAAGGCGTCGTACCAGTCGCCTCCGACGGTCAGGCCACGGGCCGCGGGCTGGTAGCGGGCCGCGAGCCGCAGCCCCCCGACCGCCGGCAGGGCGGGGAGCAGGCTGGTCTGCAGCGCGGTCGCGAGGGCGCGCTGGCCGGCCAGCAGCCGGGTCGCGTCCAGCGCGATCCCCAGGTGTACGGCCACGTCGGCGAGCTCGGAGACCTCCGGGTCGGAGAATCCTGACGCGCTGCCGAGGGTCAGGACGCCCACCACGCTGTCGCGCGCCACGAGCCCGACGAGCAGCAGGTCCGTCGCCCCCAGTGACAACGCCGCGGAGGCCTGCAGCGCCACGCGCGGCTCCTCGTCACGGGTCATCGCGTGCAGGTCGTGCTCCCTGAGCCGCAAGAGCCGCTGCGGAGCGCCGACCAGCGCCGGCAGGATCCCCACCGCGGCAGCGGCCGATCGCCGCGCAGACACCCGGCCCAGCCCCCCGGGCAGGGCCAGCGGGCCGGACCGGCCGTAGGCGGCGACCCGGACGACGAGGTCGGGCTCGTCGAGGCGGTCGGCGATCACCCAGTCGGCCCAGCCGGTGAGCAGCTGCGCGACGCGGTCGAGGAGCTGCTCGGAGTCGTGCGCGCCGGCCGTCGCGCGCACGACCTGGCCCAGCAGGTCACGCACGCGTCAGCCCCCGAGGTGACGGTCGAAGAAACGTAAGATGCGCGTCCAGGCGTCCTCGGCGGAGGGGTGGTGGTACCCCAGGCCGACCACCCGCTCCAGCGCGGTGAACGGCCCAAGGTTGTGGCGGTTGAGGAACGAGTGCCCCGCCTCGGGGTACTCCCGGACGTCGTGCTCGACGTCGAGCTCGGTGAGCACCCGTTCGAGGCGGTCCGCCGCGCCGCGGAGGGCTCGGTCTCGCCCTCCGTAGCTGGCCACCACGGGGCAGGCGCCGTCGAGCGCCCGCCGGGCGTCGCTCGGCACCGGGCCGTACGCCGGCGCCGCCGCGTCGAAGCCCCGGGCCGCCAGCAGCAGCGCGAAGCCCCCGCCCATGCAGAACCCGAGGACACCGACGCGTCCCGTGCAGTCCTCCCGGGCTGCCAGCCACAACCGGACGGCCAGCACGTCGTCCACGGCCGGGCCATCCCCCCGCGACAGCGCTGCGAACGTGGCCTTCAGGCAGCGCACGGCGCCGCCGGCGGTGAACAGGTCGGGAGCCACCGCCAGGTAGCCCGCGGCAGCGAGCCGGTCGGCGTGCTGGCGGATGTCGTCGCTGACACCCAGCAGCTCGTGCAGGACGACGACGCCGGGCCAGGGACCGGACCCCACGGGCGGCACCGCCAGGTAGCCGCGCAGCGCGGGCGCGCTCGCAGTGCCGGGGATGACGATGCCGGGCATGGGGTCGATCCTCTCCCGCACGTCTGCGGGGGCGCCAGCCAGGTCCCACGGAGGGGTGCTTGGTACGCCGGAGCGACGGGTCCCTACCCGCCGTCCCGGATAGCCCGCAGGTGAGAGCGCTCCAGCCGAGGTCCCGCGAGCGGCGTTCGCTGCTCGCTCACGGCACGCAGCCCGGCCACGAACAGCTCGAGCTGGCGGTGCGCGAGCTGGTCGTCGAGCGCCGCGGGCACGGGGCCGGGGAGCGGGCGAGCCAGCCGGACCAGGAGCGTGCCGATGTCGGCGAAGCCGACCTGCGGGTGCAGGGAGCCGTCGGCGTGGGCCGTGTCGACAATCCGCTGGACCAGCTCGGCGCTGGCCTCCCGAGCCTGCCGCAGCTCCTCGTCCTGGTCCCCGAGCCGGTCGAGGACGATCGGAAGGACGGCCGACACCCGGGTGCTGAGCGCGGCGCGCAGGTAGCGGGTCAGCGCGGCGAAGCCCTCGCTCTCCTGGGCGAGGGCGTCCTCGGCGGCGCGGCGGCTGGCGACGAGCGCCTCCAGCGCGACCGCGCGTAGCAGGGCCTGCCGGTCGGGGAACCGGCGGTACAGCGTGCCGATCCCCACGCCGGCCCGGCGAGCGACCTCGTCCAATGGCGCTCCCGGACCTCGCTCGAGCACGACGTCCCGGGCTGCCGTGAGCAGCTGCTGGTGGTTGCGCCGCGCGTCGGCGCGCAGGGGACGGGTGCGCTCCGTGGGGGCACCGCTCGGTCGACCTGGCACGCGTGTCCTCCTTGTCCGTGGCGGAGCCTATCCGGAGAGAAACCTTCCGGAAAGCCTTGCCTCTGCGGACTGACGGTGTCTACGGTAAGCGGAGGAAATATCTCCGCTAATGACACTCAACCGAGGAGGTCCGGACATGGACGACGTCCGAGAGGCGCAGGACCGGTTCGACCAGGCGGAGCGGACGGCCGACCTGCACACGCTGCGCGAGCTGATCGCCGAGGACTTCCTGTCGATCGGGCCGCGGGGGTTCGTGCTGGACAAGCCGCAGTGGATCGACCGGCACCAGCAGTTCACGTACCACGAGCTGAAGACCAGCGAGATGGACGTGCGCGGCTACGGCGACACTGCTGTCGTGCGCGACGTTCAGCGCAACCGCGCCACCTGGAAGGACCAGCAGGTCAACGTGGTGTGTCGGGTCAGCCAGGTCTGGGTTCGGCGCGGCAACCAGTGGCAGCTGGTGGCGATCCAGTTCAGCCCGCTGGCCGAGGACCGGCCCGCCGAAGGGAGCGGGCGATGAGCTGCCGCATCGGGTCCAGCCGCGAGCGCGCCGCCATGAGCGGCGTGCTGGCCGGGGCGACCTTCCTGGGCGGGGTGGCGGCGGCGACGGCGCTGGCGGACGCCCCTTACCCCCGGCCGGGTTCGGACGCCGGAACGATCCGCAGCTACTTCCGCGGCAGCCCGCGTGCGGCACGGCTGAGCGCGGCCGGCCAGCTCGTCTCCGCCGCGGCGCTGGGACGGTTCACCGTCTCGGTCGCGACCCTGGCCGGGCGGGCCGGCCCCGCCGCTCGCGCTCTGCAGACGACCTCGCTCGCCGGCGGTGCGCTGGCCGTCGCGTCGCTGGCCACGTCCGGTGCGTTTGCCGCCGCACTCACCACGCCGCGGTCCGACAGCGACGAGGCCGCGGTCCGAATGCACCGGCGCGCCTTCCTGGCGGGTGGCCTGGCACACGGAGTCGGGTTCGGCGCACTCGTCGGCTCCCTCGCGCTGGCCGGCCTGCGCACCGGCGAGCTGCCCCGGCAACTCACCCTCGTCGGGCTCGGCTCGGCCGCCGCCGGGCTGCTCTCGCCGCTCTACCTGGTTGCCGAGCCGGCCGCCTGGCTGATCCCCGCCGGACGCTTCTCCGGCCTGCTGGTCAGCGGGATCGCCGGCGTCCGGCTCGCACGAGGAGCGGCATCGCGCGGCTGACGGAAGCCCAGCCGCATACGCGTGATCGTGGCAACGGCGCTCGCTCCAGCGAGACTCGTTGCCACGATCACGCCGGTCAGGTGCATGAGGGCAGATCAGCCGCACACACTTCCCCAAGGCCGCCGCTGCGGCCTGTTGCGGAACTGTCGCAGACCACTAGTTTCGAGAGCATGACGACAGACGTGCTGGCGATGGTGCTGGCCGGTGGTGAGGGAAAGCGGCTGATGCCGTTGACCGCGGACCGCGCCAAGCCGGCGGTGCCGTTCGGCGGCACCTACCGGATGATCGACTTCGTCCTTTCGAACCTGGTCAACGGCGGGTACCGCAAGCTGGTGGTGTTAACGCAGTACAAGAGCCACTCGCTGGACCGGCACATCAGCAAGACGTGGCGGCTGAACAGGCTGCTGGGCAACTATGTCGCGCCGGTGCCAGCGCAGCAGCGGGTGGGCCCACGTTGGTTCGCCGGCTCCGCCGACGCGATCCACCAGAGCATGAACCTCATCAACGACGAGAAGCCGCAGTACGTCGTCGTCTTCGGTGCGGACAACATCTACCGGATGGACCCGCGGCAGATGGTCGAGGAGCACATGGAGACCGGAGCAGGAGTCACCGTCGCCGCAATTCGGCAACCGTTGTCGATGGCCGACCAGTTCGGCGTCATCGAGGTCGGCGCCGACGGCAAACGGATCTCGGCGTTCCGGGAGAAGCCCCGCGACGCCAAGGGTCTGCCGGACGCCCCACATGAGATCTTCGCCTCGATGGGCAACTACGTGTTCACGACAAGCGTTCTGGTCGATGCGGTGACCCGCGATGCGAAGGACGAGTCCAGCAACCATGACATGGGCGGCAACATCGTCCCGATGCTGGTCGGCAGCGGCGACGCGTACGTGTACGACTTCCGGGACAACGACGTGCCGGGGCAACGGGAGACCGAGCGCGGCTACTGGCGGGACGTCGGGACCCTGGACAGCTACTACGAGGCTCACCTGGACCTCATCTCGGCCGACCCGGAGTTCAGCCTCTACAACCCGGAGTGGCCGATCTACAGCGACCAGGAGACCTGGCCGCCCGCGCGAGTGCAGGGCGCCCCGGGTCACGCCGGGACTGCCATGGAAAGCCTGCTGTCATCCGGTTCGGTGGTGTCGGGAGCCGGGGTCACCCGCTCGATTCTCGCGCCCGGCGCGCTGGTGCAGCCCGGAGCCGAGGTGGAGGCGTCGGTGCTCATGCAGGGCGTGCGGGTGGGTCAGAACGCGGTCGTCCGGAACGCCATCCTGGACAAGAACGTCGTCGTGCCGGACGGGACGAAGATCGGCGTGGACCCGGATCGTGACCGGGAGCTGTACACCGTCTCCGACAAGGGCGTGGTCGTGATCGGCAAGGGACAGCAGGTCCGGGCCTGAGCGGCCGACAGCCTCAACCCGATGTCACGGGCTGAGGCTGTCTCGAGCTGCGGCTAAGGCCGGTTCGGGGTGGGGCTGGTTCGGGGTGGGGCTGGCTCGGGGTGCGGCCAGGCTGGCCGCCCTTGCGGCGGGTCAGCGCGGGAGGACGACGGTGCCGATGCCCCGTGCCGCCGGGTACGCGGCGATCTCACGGGCGAGCGGGGACTGGCCGCTGCGGCGGATGCGGAGCTCCTCCAGCAGGGAGGCGGCCCGGCGACCGATCGCGAGGCCGAGCGAGGCGTTGTTCGCGGTCTGCGGCGTCTTATTCATGTGACCATTATGCGGAGCGGTCCACCGTTGCGTCCAATGACGAGATCGCATTCGAACCATGCTGTAGCGTCATGAGTCGTGGACACCCGGGCCCTCCGCTGGTTCCAGCTCGTGGCCGACGGCGTCACCGTCACCGAGGTCAGCGACCTCGAGCACACCGCCCAGTCCGCGGTCTCCCGTGCCCTCGCGAGGCTGGAGGCGGAGGTCGGCACGCCGCTGCTGCGCCGCTCCGGGCGCACCCTGCGGATGACGCACGCCGGCGTCGCGTTCAAGCACCACGTCGACGCCCTGATGCACGAGCTGGACGACGGCCTGGCCGCCGTCAACCAGCTCGTCGACCCGGAGACCGGCACGGTGACGCTGGCCTTCCAGCCATCGCTCGGCGCCTGGCTCGTCCCGGACCTCGTCGCGAGCTTTCGGGCCGGCCACCCCGAGGTCCGGTTCGAGCTGCGGCTGAAGCAGGACGAGCTGGCCACGACCGTGCAGGCGCGCGGAGACGTCGACCTCGAGCTGTCGACAGTTCGGCCGCGGGACCCGTCGGTGCGTTGGCGGCGGATCGCCGCGGAGCCGTTGCGGCTGGCCGTGCCGCCGCACCATCCCTTGGCGTCCCGCGAGGAGGTGGCGCTGGCGGAGGTCGCGGAGGAGCCGTTCGTCGCACTCCGGGGCGCGTCGCAGCTGCGCCCGCTGAGCGACGACCTGTGCGCAGCGGCCGGCTTCCAGGTCAGGGTCGCCGTCGAGTGCGACGACCTACCCACGATGCGTGGCCTGGTGACAGCCGGACTCGGGGTCGCCATCGTGCCTGCTCCGCGGGGTGGGCACGATGGCGAGGCACCGGTCCCGGAGACCGCGTGGCCGCGCTACCTGCGGCTCACGGACGCCGGTGCGGGACGCGAGGTCGGGATGGCCTGGTCGAGCGAGCGCCGGCTGCTGCCCGCGGCCGAGCTGTTCCGGGTCCACGTCGTCGACCGCGCCGACGCCGGGCTCCTCCCGGGGCTGGCGGCCACCTGACCGGACGCAAGCGGGTCCCGACCAGGCGACGTCCGAGCCCGCGGCTCAGGCGTGCGCGGCCTCGCTCACGAGGGCACCACCGTGCCGGTTCGACCTCAGGTCGAACAGCGCGTACGCCGCGACGACCGCCAGGCAGAAGGCCGGGACCACGAAGGCCACGGCCTGTCCCGCCACGTCCGCCACCTTGCCGTGGACCATCGGCATCAGCGCGCCGCCGAGGATGGCCATTACGAGTCCGGCGGCGCCGAACTTGGTGTCCTCGCCCAGCCCCTGCAGCGCCACGCCGTAGATCGTGGGGAACATCAGGGACAGGGACAACGAGATCGCCACGACGGCGATGAGACCCAGCATGTTCTGCGAGAAGACTGCGATGAGCGAGAAGGCCACACCGAGCGCCGCCATCGTGAAGAGCAGCCTGGTCGGCCGGAAGATCCCCAGCAGGTAGGTCATGATGAACCGGGCGATGAGGAAGACGATCAGGCTCGCCTGCAGGTACCAGCCGGCCTGCGACCTCGGGACGCCGACGACGAACTCGGCGTACTGGATCGTGAAGCTCCACGCGCAGACCTGCGCGGCCACGTTGAAGAACTGGGCGGCCACACCGAACCGGTAGTGCGGGTTGTGCCACAGCCGGCCGAACGCTCCGCTGCTGCCCTCGAGCCCCTCCGCGCTCGCCTCGGCGGGCGTGGCCATCTTCCGGAACAGGATGAGCAGCCAGATGATGATCAGCACGGTCGCGATGCCGGTATAGGGCCCGAGGACGAGCCCCAGGTCTTTCTCCTGGGCGGCTTCCAGCTCCCCCGCCGACATGTTCGCCTTGGCTGCGTCCGGGGTGAGGCGCGGCAGGATCAGCACGGCACCGAGCAGGACGCCGATGTTGGCTCCGACCGGGTTGAACGACTGCGCCAGGTTCAGCCGCTGGGTGGCACTGACGGGCGGACCCATCGCGATGACGAACGGGTTGGCCGACGTCTCCAGGATCGACAGGCCGGCCGCCAGCACGAACAGGGCGAGCAGGAAGAACCCGTAGGTCAGGAGCCGGCTGGCTGGGATGAACAGCATGCCGCCGATCGAGGCGAGCCCCAGGCCGGTCAGCACGCCGGCCTTGTAGCCGAACCGCTTGTTGATGAGCGCCGCGGGGATGGCCAGCGAGAAGTAGGCGCCGTAGTAAGCGAACTGGACCAGCGACGACTGGAAGTTCGACATGCTGAAGATGTGCCGGAAGACGCCCACCAGGACGTCGGTGAGGTTGGCCGCCGCGCCCCATGCCGCGAAGCACGTGATGAGCAGGATGAACGGAACGGTCAGCCCCGGGTAGACCAACCCGGGCTTGTGCCGGCTCCTCGCGCCCTTTGCCGATGTGTTCGCGACCGACCCTGTTGCCATGTGGACCGCCCTGGCGCGACGCGACGAGCGCCCCAGTGTGACGTGCGGCACCCCTAGTTCGGCCCACGGTAGCGCCACATCACCCCTTTTGCGAGACGGCCGCAGCGCGCTACTTCTCGTTGAACAGACGCAGGTCCGAGGGCTCGCGCAGCAGGTCCTCGAGGATCACGTTCCCCTCGGTGTTGTACGGCTGCTGCATGTGCTCGTCCCACGCGGCGCGGGAGGTAAACATTTCCAGCATGACCCAGGTCTCGGGGTCGTCCTGCGGTTGCACGAGGTGCATGAACACACACCCCGGCTCGTTCAGGGTGTTACGGCGCATGGACTGCAGCTGCGCCTCGGCCTCCTCCATGCGGTCCAGACGTGGCTTGATGGTCACCACGAGGAAGAGCGGCCCGCCGTCCTGGTTGCTCATGCATTGGCCTCCGGTCAGGAACCGCTGGGGATCGCTAGGGCCGCGTCGACCTCCGCACGGGTCGGCGGGTCGGTGCCCGGGCGCGAGCAGGTGATCGCGGCCACGACTGCCGCCTCATCCAACACGCTGCGGAGAGTGGCCTCGTCGACGTCGGCGAGCTCGTGACGTTTCTGCCCGCCGATCAGGTCGGCGCGACGGAGACCGTCGAGAAGTCCGGAGGTGAAGGAGTCGCCCGCGCCCACGGTGTCGACGAGCTCGATCGGCATCGACGGCCGCCTCAGCTCCACGCCCTTGGTCACGGCGAAGCAGCCGTCACCGCCCCGGGTCACGACGACGAGTGCCGGTCCGGTGGACAGCCACCGCCGCGCCACGTCCTCGTCCCGCTCTCCCTCGTAGAGCCAGCGCAGGTCCTCGTCGCTCACCTTCACGACGTCGGACAGCGCCACCAGCTCCTCGATGTCAGGCCGGGCCTGTGCCGGGGAGCCGAGCAGCCCCGGACGCACGTTGGGGTCGTACGACACCGTGACCCGCCCTCGTTCGCGCTCGCGGCGCACGAGGTCGACCACGGCCGCCCGCCCCGGCTCCAGCACCGTCGCGAGCGAGCCGGTGTGCAGGCAGCGCGTCTCGACCGAGAGCGGCGGCAGGTCCGCAACGTCCCAGGTGAGGCGGAAGTCGTACGTCGCGACGCCCGCAGCCAGGCTCGCGACCGCGAGGCTGGTGGGCCCCCACGGCCTGGCCCCACGGTCGACCACCACACCGCTGGCCTCCAGGTGGCCGGTGATCAGCTCGCCGAAGGCGTCCTCGCCCAGCCGGGTCGTCAGCCGCACCGGGTCGCCGAGGCGGCCCAGCGTGAGGGCCACGTTGGCGGGGCTGCCGCCGGGGTGGGCCACGAAGGTGCGACCTCCGCGCGATCCCACCAGGTCGATGAGGGCCTCTCCCACGACGGCGAACATCCGCTCCACCTCACCCAGGAAGCGAAAGGCCCTCCATCGCGCCTCTCCCGGTCGAGCATGCTGACAAGGCGGCTCGGCCGCAAGACCTCGGGCCGGTTCGCTTGCCGCTCAGGGACGTCCGCGTCCGGTCCGGTAGCGGCGGATCAGCGCGTTCGTCGAGCTGTCGTGGCTCAGCGCCGGCTCGGCGGACTCGACCAGCTCCGGCTCGATGCGCTGGGCGAGCTGCTTGCCCAGCTCCACACCCCACTGGTCGAAGCTGTTGATGTCCCAGATCGCTCCCTGGGTGAACACTTTGTGCTCGTAGAGGGCCACCAGCTGTCCCAGGGTGTGCGGCGAGAGCCGCGTCAGCAGCAGGGTCGACGTCGGGCGGTTGCCGGGGAAGGTGCGGTGCGCCACGAGGGAGCCGGATGTCCCTTCGGCAGCCACCTCCTCCGGAGTCTTGCCGAACGCGAGGGCCTCGGTCTGGGCGAGGAGGTTCGCGGTCAGGAGGTCGTGGTGCTTCCCCAGCGACCCGCTGCCGGTGTGGAAGGGCTCCACGAAGCCGATGAAGTCGGCCGGAACCAGCTTCGTTCCCTGGTGGATGAGCTGGTAGAAGGCGTGCTGGCCGTTCGTTCCAGGCTCACCCCAGACGATGGGACCGGTCTGGACGTCGACCGACGAGCCGTCGATCGTCACCGACTTACCGTTGCTCTCCATGTCCAGCTGCTGCAGATAGGCGGGGAACCGCCGCAGGTACTGGCTGTACGGCAGCACGGCGTGCGTCTGGGCGTCGAAGAAGTCGTCGTACCAGAGGCCGAGCAGACCCATGATCGCCGGCACGTTCTCCTCGAACGGCGCGTTCAGGAAGTGCTCGTCGACCGCGCGGAAACCCGCCAGCATGTCCATGAACGCGTCCGGCCCGATGGCCGTCATCAGGGACAGGCCGATCGCGGACGTGAAGGAGTACCGGCCGCCGACCCAGTCCCAGAAGCCGAACATGTTGTCCGCGTCGATGCCGAACTCGGTGACCTTGTCGCGGTTGGTGGACACGGCGACGAAGTGGCGGGCCACGGCCTTCTCGTCGCCGAGCCGGGCCAGCAGCCACTCCCTCGCGGTGACGGCGTTCGTCAGCGTCTCCACCGTGGTGAACGTCTTCGACGCCACGATGAACAGCGTCTCCTCCGGGTTCAGGTCCCGGGTGGCCTCCACGACGTCCGCCTCGTCGACGTTGGCGACGAAGCGGAAGGTCATGTCGCGCTGGGTGTAGTCGCGAAGCGCCTCGTACGCCATCGCCGGCCCGAGGTCCGAGCCCCCGATACCGATGTTGACGACGTTGCGGATCCGCTCGCCGGTGTGCCCGCGCCACTCCCCCGTCCGCACCTGCTCGGCGAACGCACGCATCCGCCCGAGGACCTCGTGCACGTCCGGGACGACGTTCCGGCCGTCGACCTCGATGACCTGCCCCTCCGCCGCTCGCAGCGCCACGTGCAGCACCGCGCGGTTCTCGGTCGTGTTGATCTTCTGCCCGCTGAACATGGCCTGGGTCCGCCCTCGCAGGTCGCGCGCCTCGGCGAGGTCCACGAGCAACCGCAGCGTCTCGTGGGTCACGCGGTGCTTGGAGAAGTCGAGGTAGGCGTCCCCGACGGTGGCCGCCATGCGCTCACCGCGTGAGGGGTCGTCCGCGAACAGTGATCTGAGATGGATCTTGCTGACCACCTCGTAGTGCTCCTGCAGGGCCCGCCACTCCGGAAGGTCAACCAGTGCCATGCCCGGAGTCTGTCGCTCGGGACGGTCAGCGGCAACACCGGTGCCGTAGCCCCTCGGCACCGGCCTTTCGGCGCGGCTCAGAGCGGGGGGTCGTCACCCTGTTCGGGAGTCCGGATCCGGGCGTAGCCTACGTCTCGATACCGAGGTCGACGCGGTACCTACTGTGGGTCGAGGTGCAGTGATGCGTCGCTACATGATTGTTGCGAATCAAACGCTGGGCGGCGACGAGCTGCTTGAGGTTGTACGGGACCGGATGCAGGCCGGACCCTGCTCGTTCTGGGTCCTCGTCCCGGCGACGCCGGTCAGGGACCTCGCGCCGAACATCATCCCGATGCCGGTGATGGGCGGTGTGCCGAGGCTGCCCGAGGTACCGGGCGAGGGACGCAGAGTCGCCGAGACGAAGCTGCAGGCGGAGCTCAAGCGGTTGCGGGACGCCGGAGCGACCGTGGACGGCGAGGTCGGCGACCCTGACCCGGTTCACGCGGTCGCCGCGACAGTGGCCACAAAGCACTTCGACGAGATCATCGTCCTGACGCTCCCCACCCATCTGTCCCGGTGGCTGCACCAGGACCTCCCCCGGCGCCTGCAGCACAGGTTCCACGTGCCCGTCACCCACGTGGCGACCGCCGAGTAGCCCAGGCCCGTGACCCCGGCGGGCGGAACACTTGCCGGTGTACGGCGCGCCCCCGAGGAGGCGACGAGCCGGCTACTCGGCGTCGTCGTCCCGCTCCTCCTCGAGCTCGACCAGCACGTCGGCCGCATCGCGGCTACCGCGGTCGGCGAGTCGTCTCAGCTCGGCCGTATCGCCCCGCTCGGCCGCCAGCTCGACCAGCTGGTCAGTGGCATCGCGGTAACCGAGGTCGGCCAGCCCCCGGAGCTCCTCCAGGTCGCCTCGCTCGCCGGCGAGCTCGACCAGCTGGTCGGCCGCATCCCGGTCACCTCTTGCGGCCCGCTCTCGCAGGCGCCTCAGCACAGGATCCGTCACGAACGTCAGCTCTAGCACGCGGACGACCGGTGGTCACCATCCCTACGGCAGAATGCCGTGATGGTGTTGTCGCTGCGGCAGGAGCTCGACCGGATCGGGCCCGAGCGGTTCACGGCGCGGGACCACCGTCCTGGTGTCATCCGGCACGTCGTGCTCTTCCGCTACCGCGATGACGTGACCCCGGAGCAGAAGCAGGAGGTCCTGCGCCGCTTCCTGCTCCTTGCCGACTCCCCTCGGCCGGACGGTGGAACCTACGTGCTGTCGATCGAGGCGGGGCCGCAAGGCAGCGGTGAGGACGCGGGACACGGCTTCGAGCACGGCGTTGTCGTCTCGTTCGCGTCTGAGGGCGACCGCAACTACTACGTGGGGGAACCTGTCGTCGACGACCCACGGTTCTTCGATGCCGAGCATGCGGCCTTCAAGCGATTCGTCGGCCCCCTTTTGGACGAGGGTTCCCCAGGGCTTCTCGTCTTCGACGTGGTGACCCCTGGCCGAGGACTGGGTGTCCTCGACGCCGGCACCGGCTGACCACCGGACGCGCGGGCGGTGGTGCTCGACCATGAGCGCCTGCGACGCCCGGTTGATCGTCGGCTTGGCATGGTCGAGCGCGACCAGCAGCCGTCGGGGCCGATAAGGCAATACTTGTGGCGGATGCAGAAGCGCCCCGGCCGAAGCGCGGCGGTTTGCGGTGCGGTGCGATGTGACTGCGGCACTGTACGGGTCCTTGCCGCTGCTCCTGCTGTGGGCGGAGTGACCGCGTACGTCGTCAGGCTCCGTGCCCGCTAAACGCCAACTTGAACCTTCAAGCAGGACCGCCTATGGTGGACGCATTGCTTGAACGCTCATGAATCTCCCACGACCTGGCGGGGAACGAGGACAACACCCCCGAGCGCGCGCCGCGCGCCGAGCCAGGCCTGAACCGAGAGGACCCACATGCGTTTTCCCACCCCCGCCCGCGACACCGCCCTGCTGCTCGCAAGGGTCGGCATCGGCCTCGTCTTCTTCGCGCACGGTTGGCAGAAGCTGTTCACCAATGGAGTCGACGGCACCTCGGCGTTCTTCGGCCAGGTGGGCGTGCCGCTGCCGACACTGTCGGCGTGGTTCGCCGCAGTCGTGGAGCTGGTCGGCGGGGCTGCCCTCATCCTCGGCATCGCCGTGCCCGCGGCGGCGCTCCTGCTCGTGATCGACATGATCGGCGCGTTCCTGTTCGTCCACGCTGGCAACGGTCTGTTCATGGAGAAGAACGGTTTCGAGCTCGTCCTGGCGCTCGCGGCGGCGAGCCTGGTGCTGGGCGTCCTCGGCGCCGGCCGGTTCAGCCTCGACCACGCCGTCCTGAACCGCTTCCGCGCCCGGTCCGGCGAGGCGGCGCTGTCGCGCGGCTGACCAGGACGGGTGGCGGCCACGCGCGTCGGCCACTGAACCCGATGCAGGGCCCGGACCTCGTAAGGTCCGGGCCCTGTTGGCATATCCGCAGATGGTGGGCCCCTGGTGGACAGTTGTGGCAGGGGTCCGTGCTCGACGGGCCTTGCCCGCATGCGCGGTCAGCAGTTTGTAGCCGGTACCCGTGGCCTTCTAGCCCAGGAGTCATGGCCAGCCTCGCGGTTAGCTGGTGTCAAGAACCCGGGGCAAGCATGGCCAGTCGGCGTGCCATCGCCTCGTCGACCGGGGCTGCGGCCTCGGCCGCGCGCAGAACCAGGCCGTAGCCCGTCGTTCAGCGAGCGGGTGTTCCACCCGATCTGCCCCTGCAGGCGCAGGACGTTCGCGCGCAGAAGCGGATCCGTCGCGTCGGCCAGTGCGGCCTGTGCCAGCCCAGCCGCTCGGGACGGGTGTGCGCCGAGCCAGCTGGAGGAGGCGGCCGCGTACAGCCTGCGGGCGCGTGCCGGACCGGCGTCCGTCAGCTCCGCGGCCCGCGCCCAGGCGGCGGCCGCGGCCTCGTGACCGCCTCGGGACGCGGCGCGCTCGGCGACCGCGTCCAGCGCGGCGACGACCGTCTCATCTGGCCAGTCGACCGCGGCGGCGAGATGCCACGCCCGCCGATCGGCGTCGCCGACGAGAGCCTCGGCGACAGCACGGTGGACGGCCCGCTGCTGCGTGCGCCAGTGAGCGGGAGCTGCGGGAGCAATGGCTCCCGCCCGCAAGTTGCTCTCCATTGAGGACGCCGGCCAGCTCGACGAGCGCGAGTGGGTTGCCCCGGGTGCCGGTGACGAGCTTGTCGCGGACCGCCGGGTTCACGTCCCCGGTCGCGTGTGCCCGCGGTCGGACGCGGCCTCTAGGGCGTCCGCCAGCAGCCTCGACTTCCCGGACCCGGCCACGCCGGGGACCACGAGAGCGCGGCCCGTCGAGGTCCGCGCGGCGTCGATCAGGGCGCGATCGCCGCACGTTCCGCGTCTCGACCAGCCAGCACGGAACCCGCCGTACCGGGATGCCACCGACCGCACCGGGGATCCCACCGAGGGCGCTGGAGGAGCTTGCGTAATCCTTGCGTCAGTGCAAATGCAGGCCATGACGTCGGCGCGGAGCCTTGGCGGTGCGGGCGGCCGCGGGCAGCGCCGTGGGGTCCCAGAACTCGCCAGCCCGAACGTCGACGAGCCTGCCAGCCGCAACCAGGCCACGACACCCCCGGCTACGCCGCTTCGACGGCTACTTCGCTGCACAACAGAAGCGCAAGCTGCACAACGGGAGTGGCCACAACCGCAGCCGGCGACGTGCAGCGCACAAGAGTATCGCTATGTGTCAACAGTCTGTTAGTCAGGCTATGAGGCCGTTGAACCGTGTTCGACCTCGTGAACGCCGTGGCTTAGCGCCTGAGCCAAGAAGGCGCGCAGGTCAGCGCCAGCATCCCGTCGCAGTCCTGCCATGGCTTCTGACCCGCCTGGGTCATTGCCTCGCCCCGGGGACGGACGACAGGGTGGTGAGGCGGTTGCATTTCCGCAACCTCGACGAGTCCCTCCTTCCGCGGCGCCACGCCAATGCGTCGGCAATCAGCAGCCGGCCGCGGGAGCTGCAGGGCACGGCGCCGGCCGCGGCGCGACAACCCACGCTGGCAGCGGCGTGATCTACAGATGGTCAACAAGGGGGAAGCCTGTGTCAGCCGAGGTATGTCAACGCTTGCGGCACGCCCTGGGAGCGATCGCCGACCCACTACGGTTGCGGGGTCGGTCGGCGCTGTGCCGAGCGAGCCGGCTCGCGGTTCCCGCGGTTCTGGCCTACGTCGTCGCCCACCAGATCTTCCCGCACAGCCAGCCGCTGACCGGGCCGCTCACCGCACTACTCGTCGTCCAGGTCAGCCTGTTCGCGACCCTGACCACCGGGCTGGAGCGGGTCCTGGCCGTGGTGTCCGGAGTCGTTCTTGCGGTGGTCGTGTCGTCGTTGGTGGACCTGACCTGGTGGAGCCTCGGCGCGGTGATCGCGCTCGCCATCGTGATCGGGCAGCTGCTCCGCCTTGGCGACCACCTCTTGGAGGTGCCGATCAGCGCGATGCTGGTTCTCGGTGTGTCGTCGGCCGAGTCCGCGGCCGCGTCCCGCGTCGGCGAAACCCTCGTCGGGGCGGGGGTCGGCGTGCTGGCCACCCTGCTGTACCCACCCCCGGTGCAGAGCAGCAGTGCCGGGGAGGCGGTGGAGATGGTGTCTGCGCGCACCGGGGAGGTTCTGGACCGGGTCGCCGAGGAGCTACCGCAAGCGTCCCGAGACCGGGCCGGCGACTGGTTGGAGGACGTGCGACGGCTGAGCCATCACGTCGTCGAGGCCGACCGGGTGCTGGAGGAGGCCGGCGACAACCGGCGGCTGAACCCCCGCGCGGCCGGAACGACCGACGCGCTGCCGCTGCTGCGCCGGGACCTGGACGCCCTGGAGCACAGTGGCGTCGCGCTACGGCAGCTGTTCCGCACGGTGCACGACGGGGTCCGAGCCCCGGCGCCGCAGTCAGGGTCGACATCGGGGTCGCAATCGACATCGGGATCGGGATCGACATCGGGATCGGGGTCGACATTGGGATCGGGGTCGGGTGAGGAGTCGTCGGCGCGGGACGCGGCCAGACCGGCCACGGCCCTGATCGCGTACGACACCGACGTCCGTTCGGCGTTCGGCACGCTGCTTCGAGATCTCTCGGGCGCGTTGCGTGCCTTCGGGTCCCTCGCCAGGGCCGAGGCCGAGTCGGGCGCAGAGGCGGCGAGGGAGCAGCTGGCGGCGGCCCTGGATGCGCTGGCGGAGGCCCGCGCGCTGCTCACCGAGCTGCTGCTCGTGGACCCGCGCGAGGACCGCAGTCAGTGGGAGCTGCACGGGTCGCTGCTCGCCGCCGTAGGTCGCGTGCTGGACGAGCTGGACATCGCCGAGCGTGACCGCCACCGTGAGCAGTGGCTGCGGGACCTACGGCCGTCCCGCACGGCGGAGCGGGTCGGCCGGCTACGCGAGACCTCCCGGCAGGTCGCGGTCGTCCCCCGGCAGCTGCGTCGTCGCTAGGCCCAGCGAGCGGCCTCCGCCAAAGCCCCGGCACGCCAAAAGCCCCGGGACGCGAGGCGTCCCGGGGCTTCTGGCGGATCAGGTCAGGTCCGCGGTCGGCGTCACGGCCGAGCGCCGCCGGTGGGCAGGGTGAACTTCCACCCCGCGGCACGACGCTCGCGGACGACCGTCTGCACCGCGGCGACGGTGTTGTTGCGGTCGCCGCCGCCGTCATGTGCGAGCACGAGCTCGCCGGGCTTCATCGCGGCGCGGAGGTTGGCCTCGAGGGTGGCGCGGTCCTGGGTCGCCCAGTCGTTGATCGTGTTGATCACGCCGAGCGGCTGCATGCCGAGCGCGACCGCAACCCCCCGGGTCTGACCCCAGCTGCCGTTCGGAGCCCGGAAGTACGGCACCTTCTGCTTCGGGTTGCCGAGCGCGTCCCGGATGATCTTGAGGTTGGCCCGCAGGTCGGCCTCGACCTGCTCCGGCGTCCAGCTGCCCATGTCGGCGTAGCTGGTCGTGTGGTTGCACAGGACGTGGCCCTCGTTGACGATCCGCTTGAGGATGGCCGCGCCGCCCGGTGCGGTGATGTTCTGGCCGATCACGCAGAACGTCGCCTTGATGTTGTTCGCGTTGAGGAAGTCGAGGAGCTTCTGGGTCTCACCAGGGTTGGGACCGTCGTCGAAGGTCAGGGCCGACACGTTGCCCGTGCCCTGCGCCGTCGTCACGTCAGTGGGAACCGGGTTGGCCGCACCACCCAGCACGAAGGGCTGGGTGGCCCCCAGACGGGTGTCGTTGAGGGTGTCGAGCAGCGCGTAGTACGCCGGCTTGCGCACGTAGTTGGCGGTGAAGACGTTCGCGAAGCCCTGGCCGGTGAAGAACACCGGGACCCACGAGTACCGGTCGGTGAAGCCCCAGATGGTGAAGGAGTTGCAGTTCTCCACACCGAGGCAGGCCTCCAGGGCCCGGCGGTAGTCGGTGGCCTGCCGCTCCAGCTGGGCCCAGGTCGGCTGCTGACCGACGGGGACGTCCATGCGCACGTCGAGCTCGGTGATCGCCGTCTCCAGCCCGAGGTCGTCGAACCGCTGCAAGTTCTGCTGCAGGGTCGCAGGGAAGTCGAACCGGGTGGACAGGTGCGCCTGGACCGCGAAGCCGTCGATCGGCACGCCCTGCTTGAGCAGGTCCTGCACCAGCGTGTAGTAGGCGTTGCTCTTGCGGTCGAGGCTCTCGACGCCGTAGTCGTTCAGGAAGAGCTTGGCCTGGGGGTCGGCCTGGTGGGCCCAGCGGAATGCGTCCGCGATGATGCCGGGGCCCAGGCGGGTGATCCAGAGGTTGCCGCCCTCCGACGTGGGGCCGACCCGCAGGCCCGTGCCGTCGTCCTTGATGATCTCGTTGGCGACGTCCCACTGGTAGATCTTGCCCTTGTAACGGCCGACGACCGTGCGGATGTGGTCGCGCAGGATCCGCCGCAGCTGCCGGTCGGTGAAGTTGCCCTTCTCCAGCCACTCCGGGTTCTGGCTGTGCCAGAGCAGGGTGTGCCCGCGCACCGCCTGGCCGTTCCGCTTCGCGAACCTGGCGATCGCGTCCATCTCACCGAAGTTGTAGACGCCCTGCTGCGGGTGGATGAACTCCCACTTGGCCTGGTTCTCGGGCGACAGCGAGTTGAACTCCGAGCGCAGGTAGCGGCGGTACTTCTGGTCGTACAGGAACGGGGACTGCCCCGGCTCCAGACCCTCGTAGTCCTGGTTCAGGTGGTGGCCGCCGCCGGCCGCCGCCGTGCCGATCTTCAGGTCGCGAGGGGCCGCCTTGCGCAGCGTCCCCTTGTTCCGCCCCCCTCCGTGGTCGGCGAACGCGACAGGCGCGGACGACGCGAGGATCAAAGCGGAGGCGGCGCAGACCGCAGCCGCCATCTTGCCTAACTTCAACGGAGCCTCCAGGGCTGGTCGTGGCGAGGGCGCTCGTGACGGACACTGTGAAGCGCGTCACACAACGGAAGTTTCCGGAAATGTACCGATATGCGTTTCGGTACGTCAATGCCCGGAGCCCGAAAGCTCGCCGGGCGGCGTCCGGACGGCCGACCGCTGCCCCTGGTTAGAGCCAGGTGCCTCGAAGATCGGGGTGACTAGGCTGGCGGTTTTCGACAGGAGGGCCATGTCAGACGTCCCGGACGGCGGCGAGTCGCAGGTGCTGCGGCTGCGGCATGCCGCCAAGGCTGTGACGATCTCGGACATCGCCGCTCAAGCCGGGGTGTCCACGCCCACGGTCTCCCGGGTGCTGAACCGGCGGTCCGACGTGTCGCCACAGACCCGGCAGCGAGTCGAGCAGCTGCTGCGTGAGCACGGCTACCGCCGCCGTGGGACGCGAGCCGACGAGCGTGCCGGGCTGATCGACCTGGTCTTCAACGACCTGGACAGCCCCTGGGCGGTGGAGGTTCTCCGGGGTGTCGAAGCGGCTGCCCATGCAGCCGGCGCGGGCACCGTCGTCTCGGCCATCCACCGCCGACGCAGCTCGGCGCGCGAGTGGCTGGAGAACCTGCGGGCCCGCGCCAGCGACGGCGTCATCCTGGTGACCACGGCACTCGACCCCGACCTGCACGCCGAGCTCCGCCGCCTTAACGTACCGGCCGTGGTCGTGGACCCCGCGGGGGTGCCCGACCTGGACGTCCCGACGGTCGGCGCCACCAACTGGGCGGGTGGCCTGAGCGCCACGGAGCACCTGACCGGTCTCGGTCACCGCCGGATCGGGCACATCGCCGGACGGCCAGGGCTGTGGTGCAGCCGCGCGCGGCTGGACGGCTATCGCGCCGGCCTGGAGTCGGTCGCCCTGGACGTCGATCCGACGCTCATCGTGCCGGGCGACTTCGACTACGCGTCCGGCTTCGCCGCCGGCGTTCGGCTGCTCGACCTGGCCGACCCGCCCACGGCGGTGTTCGCCGCGAGCGACGAGATGGCGCTCGGCGTCTACGAGGCGGCCCGCAGGCGGGGGCTTCGGGTGCCCGAGGATCTCAGCATCGTCGGCTTCGACGACCTCCCCCAGGCGCGGTGGGCGCCACCACCCCTCACCACCGTGCGACAGCCGCTGGCGGAGATGGGGATGGTTGCCGTCCGCACGGTGCTCCGGCTCCTCAACGACGAGCAGCTGGAGAGCTCGAAGGTGGAGCTGGCCACCGAGGTCGTCGTCCGGGAGAGCACCGCAGCACCGCAGGGCACGGTCAGGAGCCGGTGACCCCGCACAGCGGAGCCGCGTGCACCTCCGGATAGCGCTGCGGCCTGTCGTCCAGCAGCGGTTGCGGCCTGCGGCGCGTCGACTGGTCCAGGAACGCGGCCAGATAGTCCTGCTGGATTCGCAGGGCTCGGGCGCCGTCGATCTCGCCGAGCGCCATCTCGCTGCGGACCGGTCTGGCCAGGTAGAGCGCTCCGTAGTCGGAGAAGTTCAGATGTCTGGCGCCGCGGATCGTGTAGCACCGAACCGGTCCGGTGCTGGCGGCCAGCAGTGACCGGCTGGCGGCGACGTGGGCGCGATCGTCGGCGGAGTCCGCACGGCAGGTCCCGACAAGGCAGGACTCCTCAGAACCCATGAGCAGCATCGGGGCGCGCAGCCCGGAGCGCACGACACTGCCGTACGGGATGCCGTCGAGGTCCGCGGCCGCGACGCAATGCTTGTCGGTGTAGCAGGCTTGGAGGGACGCTGCGCCACCGAAGGAGTGGCCGACGTAGGTGGTCCGGTCCTTCGCCACCCGGTCCGCGAACTGACCGGTCCGGTCGAGCGCGGCCACGGAAGCCGCCACGAAGCGGGCGTCCGCGGCCCAAAGGTCGACCAGCCGGCCGGCCTCGGCCACCGCCTGCGAAGAGCCCTCGCCGAGGTCGGGCGGGTTGCCCGCCCGCGTGCTGCGGACCGGACCTGACGCCAGCACGGTGACGTTGGCGCTGTAGGTCGGCGTGACCCCGGCCACCAGGTAGCCGTGGCTCGCCAGGCCCTCCGCCAGCGCCGAGTACTGCGGGGCCGCGAAACCCATGCCCGGCTCCAGCACCACCACCGGGAAGGACCCTTCGGCCACCGGCGCATCGACCAAGGTGTGCGCGCGCACGACGTCGAACCGGCCCTCGAAGAACCCTGGCACACCGTCCAGGTGCAACCCTTCCCAGGCACCGGGCGCATACGGTGCGCGTGTGTTGATGGCGATGCGGGAGGCGGGGTACCAGAGCCACACGGACAGCTGACGTGGCGTCCCCGGACGCGGCGCGAGCGGGTCCACTCGGCTCTTGTCCGTCAGGGTCAGCTCGGTGCGGCCGACCCGGTACGGGCCATCCGGGGCGGGGAGGGTGAGCGGCTGCGCGCGCCGAACCGCAACGAGTCCCAGGTAGAGCGCGCTGGCCAGGATCACGACGAGCACCGCCGCGGCCACCCAGCGCGCGGGACGTCGTGGCCGGAGGTTCACCGGGCCAGTCTGGCCCGCCGCACGGCCCGGCGAGAGGTGGTTCCTGCAGGGGTGGCAGAACCCCGCCGTGCGGCGACGCCTCGTAGCTCAGAGGGTGAGGAAGTTCTGCGTGCCGTACACGCGGCCGGTCGACGTCCGGCTAATCCCCACGCCGATGTGGGTGTACGAAGGATTCAGGATGTTCTCGCGGTGCCCCGTGGATCCCATCCACATGGCCATCATCTCGTCGGCGGTCACGTTGCCGTAGGCGATGTTCTCGCCGATGGCGCGGGCGCCGCAGTCGCGCATCACCGCGCCCAGGTCGGACCGGTGGACCAGCTGTCCGCTGGCCGCCATGGAGGCGGACCACTCCCGCGCGTAGCGCTCCGCGCACGGCGAGGCGGCGAGGGCGCGCAGGCCTGCCTTGGCCCGCTCGAGATTCACCAGCTCGACGATCCGGGCCACGTAGGCCGCGTCGGCGGACGTGGGCGTCCCGGTGGTCGACGGGGAGGCGGTGGCGCTGGTGCTTGGCGTGGCCGTCGTGCTGGGCGTGGAGGTAGTGCTCGGGGTGGCCGTGCTGGACGGCGTGACCGTGCTGGACGGCGTGACCGTGCTGCTCGGCGTGACCGTGCTGCTGGGGATGGGCGTGCTCGTCGGCGTGCCGCTGACGAAGGTCACCCGGTCGAGCCGGAGGTTGCGGTCGCCCACGCCGCTGACCCACCGGTCGTTCGGGTAGGACACCTGCACGGAGTGGCGACCAGGAGCCCAGGAGCCCCGGATAGCGAAGTCGGCCCAGCGGGTTGCCGACACCGAAAGCGTCGACACCTGCCGGCCGTCCACGCGGACGACGGCCTGCGGCGCACCCTGGAACTGGTCCCCACGCACGCGGAGGACGAGCACCTGCGCCTGCGGCGTGGTCACCGTTCCGGTGACGGCGCCGTTGCTGAGCATCGCGAGGGCCCGCCCCCCGGACGCGGCGGCGTCACCGTACGAGACGACCCGGCCGGACAGGACCGTCATCCGCTCTGCCTCGAGGGACACGGAGGTCGTGGCCGCCCCGGCAGACGAGACGGGCAGCACGGCGGCGGCGGCCAGGACGAGCGGAACGGCCAGAAGCGAACGATGACGAATCAGGGTCATATCACCCATTCGGCACATCGGACGCGGGACTGAAGCCGGTCCCTACAGCCTTA
>DATFPQ010000106.1:0-4830 GCA_035264765.1 Actinomycetales bacterium
ACGGGGTGCTAAGCGCTCCTCAACGCTCGCGAGGACGTGGGATGGACGACCGGTGAACGCCGCCAGGCATCACGTGCTCACCAGCGGCGCCGTTGCTCATGGGGGACGCCCGTTTCGGGGGCGTTCGGGGCCCGACACGGCGTTGCTCGTGTGTACGCCGGTGTGTACGGCGGGCCGGCAGTCGTTCGTGCGCGCAGCCGGGGTCGCTCAGCGGGGACGGCGGTGGGCTCGCGCAGCCCGGGTGGCTCAGTGGGGACAGCGGTGCGCTGGTGCGCGGGCGCGGCTCAGCGCGGGACGGCGGTGCGCTCGCGCAGCGCCAAGACCAGCCACGTCACCGAGACCACGAGGAGGCAGGCGCCCAGCATGTGCACCGCCACCGCGACGACCGGCAGCCCGGTGAGGTACTGGACGTAGCCGACCAGGCCCTGCATCAGCCCCACGACGAGCACGACGACCCCGGCGCGGCGAGGAGCCGGCGGCGCCGGGGTGAGCCGAAGCGCAAGCAGCAGCGCCGCCAGCAGCCCGAACCACACGAGCACGGCGTCGGCGTGCAACCAGCTCATCGCGCGCGGGTCCAGGCCGAACCGGGCCGGCGCCTCCGCGTCGCCGGAGTGCGGGCCCGACCCAGTGACGACGGTGCCGAGCACAAGCACGACTGCGGTCACCGCGGCCAGCCCCCAGGCCAGCCAACGCAGCTCAGGGGCGGTGTTCGCGACCGCGGGACCGTCCGGCTCGGCCATCCGGCGCAGCAGCAGCGTGGACAGCGCGATGACCGCGGACGACACCAGGAAGTGCGCTGCCACCGTGGCGGGGTGGAGGTGCGTGCGCACCGTGATGCCGCCGAGGACCGCCTGCAGGACCACGCCGACCAGCGGGGCCGCGCCGAGCGCGACCAGCCGTCGCGGACGTCCCTGCCGGCGTACGACGACCACCACCGCTACGAGGGCGGCCAGGGCGGCGAGCCCCACCAGGCCCGTCAGGGTGCGGTTGCCGAACTCGATGTACTTGTGGATCCCCTGCGGCTGCTGCACCACCGGTGTGTACGACCCCGGCACGCACTGCGGCCAGGTCGGGCAACCAAGCCCGGAGCCGGTGAGCCGCACCAGCCCGCCGGTGACGACGATGAGGACCTCGGCGACCAGGTTCGCCAGCAGTGCCCACCGGGCCCACGCCGGGAGCACCCCTGCCTCCGCCGGCACGGGGAGCCAGCCGGTGCGGGTGCGGGGCGCGGTCACAGCGGTCACGGGTCAAGGGTAGGTCGAGCGGCTCGTCCTCCCGGAGCCGCGTGCATGGAGTCGAGTGCATCGGGTGTGGCGTCCCGCAGTGGCGCGTCCACTGCGGCATGAGGGCATTGAGCAGGATCGACGCGATCGTGGCAAGGGGTGTCGTCTCAGCGACGCTCCTTGCCACGATGAGGCCGCCCGGGGCTCGTGCGAGCTCCACGGCGTCCGCGAAGGACGGCCGGCGCTCAGTCCCAGCGGAACCAGCGCGCGGCGGCGGCTCCGGCGCCGACCGCCCAGGCGAGCATCACGAGACACGGGCCGACGGCGAGCCGTCCGGTCATGAGCGCCGCGCGCATCGCCTCACCGAGCGCGCCGGACGGCAGTGCGGACGCCACGGTCGCCAACCCGGACGGCATCCGGTGCGCGGGGACGACCACGGCCCCGCCTGCCAGCAGCAGCACCCACACCAGGTTGGCCACCGCCAGGACGGCCTCGGCCCGCAGCGTCCCGGCGAGCAGCAGGGCGAGCGCCACGAACGCGGCCGTGCCGAGCAGCCCGGCCAGCAACGCCGGGCCGAACCCGGACACCACCGGCCGCCAACCGAGCGTGAGCGCCACGCCGCCGAGCACAAGGACCTGGAGAAGCTCGACCGCGAGCACGCCGACCAGCTTTCCGGCCAGCAGCCCGCCGCGGCCGAGCGGCGTCGTCCCGAGCAGCCGCAGCACGCCGTACCGGCGGTCGAAGCCGGTCTGGATCGCCTGCCCGGTGAAGGCGGTCGACATCACGGCCAGTGCCAGGATGCCCGGCGCGACGACGTCGATCCGGCGTCCGGGGCCGAGCGCCGGCACGTCCGCCAGCGTCAGCCCGATGAGGGCGAGTGCCGGCAGCACGATCGCGACGAGCAGCTGCTCGCCGTTGCGGAGCAGGATCCGGCTCTCGAAGGACGCCTGGGCCAGCACCCGTCGCCACGGCGGGGCGGGGGCGGGTGGCGGCAGCTCGACGGTGGAGGTCATCGCAGCGACCGCCCGGTGAGGTCGAGGAACACGTCCTCCAGGCTGCGGCGCCCGACGGTGAGACCCTCGGGCATCACGCCCTGAGCGGCGCACCACGCGGTGACCGTAGAAAGCACGCGGGCGTCGACCGACCCGGTCACCAGGTAGTCGCCCGGCGAGTGCTCCTCGGCCCGGACGCCGGACGGCAGCGCCGCACGCAGCGCCGACAGGTCCAGCCGGGGACGAGCGCCGAACCGCACCTGCTCCGCCGCACCGCGGGCGCCCGTGAGCTCGGCGGGGGAGCCCTGCGCGACCACTCGTCCGGCGTCCATCACCACCACCAGGTCGGCCAGCCGCTCGGCCTCGTCCATCAGGTGCGTGGTCAGCACTACCGCGGTGCCGGCGTCACGGACCTCGGCGACCAGGTCCCAGACGGCCCGCCGAGCCTGCGGGTCGAGCCCCGCGGTCGGCTCGTCGAGGAAGGCCACCAGCGGCCGGCCGACGAGCGCGCAGGCCAGCGCCACCCGTTGACGCTGGCCCCCGGACAGCCGGCGCAGCGGCGTGCGCGCGACCGGGTGCAGGCCCAGCCGCTCGGCCAGCTCGTCGACGTCCAGCGGGTGCGCGTGCAGCCTGGCCACGTGGCGCACCAGGTCGAGGGCGCGCGACCCGCCGGGCAGGCCACCGTCCTGCAGCATCACCCCGACCCGCGCCCGGTCCGCGGCGCGCGCGGTGAGCGGGTCGCGTCCGAGCACGCGGACGGTCCCGGCGTCCGGACGGCGGAGTCCCTCGCAGCACTCGATCGTCGTGGTCTTTCCGGCGCCGTTGGGGCCGAGGACGGCGGTGACGGCGCCCGATGCCGCTGCGAGGTCCAGGCCGTCGACGGCCCGCCGCCCGCCGTACGAGCGCACCAGACCCTCGACGACGACGGCGCCGCCGGGCTGGTCAGTCACGTCGCGGAGTCTAGGTCGCGGGACGCGACACGCTTGTGGCCCCCCGGTTTGAGCCCCGTGCCGAATTAGCGCACAATGGTGTTGTGCATATCGCCGAGCCGTCGCCCGCCACCGTCGCGCACCCGCGCGCCGGTGCGGCTGAGTCGCGCACCCGCGACCGGGTGGCCCGGACGGTGCTAGAGCACGGCCCGATGACGGCCGCCGAGGTCGCCTGCCGGCTCGGCGTCACGCCCGCTGCGGTGCGCCGCCACCTGGACGCCCTGGAGGCGGACGGGCTGGTCCTGGCCCGTGAGCCGCGTCCCACCGCTACCCGCGGCCGGGGACGTCCGGCCCGCGAGTACGTGCTGACGGACGCCGGGCACGCCTCCATGGCGACCGGCTACGACGACCTGGCGGCGTCGGCCATGGCGTTCCTCGCCGAGCAGCTCGGCCCGCAGGCGGTGGAGGCCTTCGCGGCCCGCCGCGTGGGCGAGCTGGAGCGGCGGTACGCGCCCAAGGTCGACGAGGCCGGCGAGGACGTCGACGCGCGGGTCGAGGCGCTCGCCGAAGCGCTCGCGCAGGACGGCTACGCCGCCTCCAGCCGACCGGTTCGCGGACCCGCCGGCGACATCGGCATCCAGCTGTGCCAGGGTCACTGCCCGGTGCAGCACGTGGCGGCGCGCTTCCCGCAGCTGTGCGAGGCCGAGACCGAAGTCTTCTCGCGACTGCTCGGCGTCCACGTACAGCGGCTGGCGACCCTTGCGGGCGGCGCGCACGTGTGCACGACGCACGTCCCCGCGCGGCCGCGCGGCAGCGGCGCCGGGCCACCCCGCTCGACCGGCACCACCCCGACCATCAGCACGAGCACGACGAGCACCACCCCGCGGACTCCCGACGGAAGGAACGCCTGATGACCACCACCCCGACCACCGGACCGGCCCCCGCCTCTTCGGTGCCGGAGGCGACCCAGCGCGAGATCGCGGACCTGGGCCGGTACGAGTACGGCTGGGCCGACTCCGACATCGCCGGTGCCTCCGCCCGCCGTGGTCTGTCCGAGGAGGTCGTCACCGACATCTCCCGCCGCAAGAACGAGCCGGACTGGATGCTGCGGACGCGGCTGAAGGCGCTCCGGCTGTTCGGCAAGAAGCCGATGCCGTCCTGGGGCAGCGACCTGTCGGGCATCGACTTCGACAACATCAAGTACTTCGTGAAGTCGACGGAGAAGCAGGCCGCCAGCTGGGACGAGCTGCCCGCCGACATCAAGAACACCTACGACAAGCTCGGCATCCCGGAGGCGGAGAAGCAGCGTCTGGTCGCCGGCGTCGCGGCCCAGTACGAGTCGGAGGTCGTCTACCACCAGATCCGCGAGGACCTGGAGGAGAAGGGCGTCATCTTCGTCGACACCGACACCGGCCTGCGTGAGCACGAGGACCTGTTCCGGGAGTACTTCGGCTCGGTGATCCCCCCGGGCGACAACAAGTTCGCGTCGCTGAACACCGCGGTGTGGTCCGGCGGCTCCTTCATCTACGTCCCGCCGGGCGTGCGCGTCGACATCCCGCTGCAGGCCTACTTCCGGATCAACACCGAGAACATGGGCCAGTTCGAGCGGACGCTGATCATCGCCGACGAGGGCTCGTACGTGCACTACGTCGAGGGCTGCACGGCGCCGATCTACAAGAGCGACTC
>DATFPQ010000107.1:0-3117 GCA_035264765.1 Actinomycetales bacterium
GGCCGGCCGCCGCTACAACGAGGGCATGCACCAGGCCATCGAGGCCAAGGAGGGGGTGGAGATCCAGAACGAGAACCAGACGCTGGCCACCATCACCCTGCAGAACTACTTCCGCATGTACGACAAGCTCTCCGGCATGACGGGCACGGCGATGACCGAGGCCGCGGAGTTCAACCAGATCTACAAGCTCGGCGTCGTCGAGATCCCCACGAACCAGCCGATGATCCGCAGGGACGAGGCCGACCTGGTGTACCGCACCGAGGACGGCAAGTACGGCGCCGTCGTCGACGACATCGCCGAGCGGCACCAGGCCGGCCAGCCGGTGCTCGTCGGCACCACCAGCGTCGAGAAGAGCGAGCACCTGTCCCAGCAGCTGCGCCGCCGCGGCGTGGCGCACGAGGTGCTGAACGCGAAGTACCACGAGCGCGAGGCGGCGATCGTGGCTCAGGCCGGACGTCGAGGCGCGGTCACCGTCGCCACCAACATGGCCGGTCGCGGCACCGACATCATGCTCGGCGGCAACGCGGAGTTCATGGCGGTGGCTGAGCTCAAGCAGCGCGGCCTCGACCCGGTGGAGACGCCGGAGGAGTACGAGGCGGCCTGGCCGGAGGCGCTCGAGGCGGCCCAGAAGGCCGTGCAGCGCGAGCACGACGAGGTACGCGAGCTCGGGGGCCTGTACGTCCTGGGCACCGAGCGGCACGAGTCCCGGCGGATCGACAACCAGCTGCGCGGGCGGTCCGGACGCCAGGGCGACCCGGGGGAGAGCCGGTTCTACCTGTCGCTGCAGGACGACCTGATGCGGCTGTTCAACGCCGGGCTGGTCGACCGGTTCATGTCCGGCGCCGGCATCGCCGAGGACGTGCCGATCGAGTCCAAGCTGGTCAGCCGGTCGATCGCCTCGGCGCAGAGCCAGGTGGAGGGCCAGAACTTCGAGATCCGCAAGAACGTCCTGAAGTACGACGACGTCCTCAACCGTCAGCGCGAGGTGATCTACACCGAGCGCCGCCGGGTGCTGGAGGGGGAGGACCTGCACGAGCAGGTGCGCGGGTTCCTGGACGACGTCGTGGCCGGCTACGTCCAGGGGGCGACCTCCGGTGGCTTCGCCGAGGAGTGGGACCTGGAGCAGCTGTGGGCGGCCCTGGGCGCTCTGTACCCGGTCGGGATCACCATCGAGGAAATGCTCGAGGAAGCCGGCGGCCGCGAGGGCCTGACCGCGGACATGCTGCTGTCGGAGCTCCGCTCGGACGCCGAGCACGCCTACGAGGAGCGTGAGCGGACGCTCGGGCCCGAGGTGATGCGCGAGCTGGAGCGGCGTGTCGTGCTGTCGGTCCTCGACCGCAAGTGGCGCGAGCACCTGTACGAGATGGACTACCTGCAGGAGGGCATCGGCCTGCGCGCCATGGCGCAGCGCGACCCGCTGGTGGAGTACCAGCGCGAGGGGTTCCAGCTCTTCAACGCGATGAACGAGGCGATCAAGGAGGAGTCGGTCGGGTACGTCTTCAACCTCGAGGTCGAGGTCGAGCCGGCCGCTCCGGAGGTGGAGGCGGAGGCCACCGAGGAGCACCCGCACATCGTCGCCAAGGGCCTGCAGGCCCCGAGCCGGCCGGCCCAGCTGCAGTACACCGCGCCGTCGGTGGACGGCGAGGGCGGCGTCGAGGTCCGGGCCGAGGCGGGCGACGGCGCCGGTGCCGACGCCTCGCGCAACGGGTCCAACGGCGGCTCGCGGGCAGAGCGTCGCGGTGCCGCGCGGGCGGCGAAGAAGGCCCGTCGCCGCTGACCGGCAGCGTTCCGGGTCGCTGGTGAGCGTCGCCGCTCGGAGTCGCGGTTGTGGTCCTGTGGGTCAGCCGGCCTGCAGGACCGTGACCCGCCACCGGCCGTCGAGCCCCTCCAGGCGGAGCGCGATCGCCCGGGTCCGCTGGGGGCCGTGCACCACGGCGGCGGCCTCGGCGACCCCGTCGGCGGGCTGGCAGACCCGGACGGTTCCGACCCGGGGCCGGCGCAAGGGTGCGGCCCCGCTCGGTGAGCGCGACGTGGTCCGGCTGCGGATCTCGTCGTAGACCTCGGGGACGGTCCAGCGCAGCAGCTGCGTCGCGGCTCGCTCGCCGCTCAGCACCTCGACGATGACCTGCACCATCTGGCGAGCCCACCGGGTGGCGTCCGGCAGCTCGCTGGTCGCGGTCGGCAACGGGCCGAAGTCCACGTCTCCATCCGTCGACGCGCCACCGACGACCAGGGTCAGGACGCCCTGCACCCCGGCCGCCGGGCGTCGCCGGGCGCGCCGCCAGGGCGGCTCAGGTTCGGGCACCTTCTCGAGCGGGGGTTCGGTGTCCGGCACGGGTAGCTGCCGCAGGGCGGTGGCGGTCATCGGTTCTCCTCAGGGGTGTCGGGTTGGTTCTGGTCGGTGTGTGGCCGGTGGGGATGCGGCCGGTCCGAATGCGGCCGGTAGGGAGCGAAGTCCGCGCCGTCCGGAGGCATCAGACGCATACCGGGGAGCAGCAGGTCCGGGTCGGTCCCGATCACCCGGCGGTTCGCGTGCCACCAGCGGGGCCACTCCGCGGCGACCTCGGCGTCGCTGGCGTCCGCGCCGAGATGGCGGGCCGCGATCCGCCACAGGCTGTCGCCGCGGCGCACCACCACCCGGTCGTCGACCGTCAGCGCGGCACGGGCCGCCCCAGTGCTGGGACGGGTCGCGCCGGAGGTGACGAGCGCCGGGTCGCCGGGTGGCAGCAGGGGTCGAGGCGGCGGGGGCGCGGGGCTCCAGCCGGGTTCGGGCAGGCTCTTCCACAGCGGGTCGGGAAGGGAGCCGGCCGGCGCCAGGCCGGTGGCGGAGGTAGTGGGGGCAGCCAGGGCGACTGAGGCGGAGGTTGCCGTAGGCGGTGCCGCGGCGGCGCTGCCCGCGCTGCCGGCCGCGACTCCGGCCGTCAGCAACAGCACGACGGCTGGACGCAGGGCCCGTGGACTCAGAGCGAGGGCGATCCGCGCGCCCCCGGACCGGCCTCGGCCGCCGCCGGGCAGCGCCGCGGCCACGGCCGTCGCGGCGAGCGCCAGCGCCAGCCGACCCACGACGAGCGCGCAGCCCGCGGTGCTCACCGTGGTCAGCAGCCCGGCGAGACCCTC
>DATFPQ010000108.1:0-14051 GCA_035264765.1 Actinomycetales bacterium
CTGAGGCCGACCGGCAGGCCAGGCCGACCGGCAGGGCGCCGGCTCAGCCGACGCCGAGGCCGGCCGGGCGGCCGGGCGGCCGGGCGGCTCAGCCGACGCCCGGACCGCCGCCCGCAGCGAACCCGGCGCCGCCCTCCGCGACGGCAACCACCTCGAACGGCTCGATGCTGACCGGCGGCGACCCGATGATCTTCGAGCCGGGGCTGTCGGCCGCGGTGGCGGCGAACTCGGTGGCGAACGTGTCCCGCTCGGCCGAGCCGGCCCACACGTACGTGCCCTCGAACCACTCCCCCGGGCGCATCCGCCAGGTCTTGAACCGCAGGCCGACCATGCCGCTGAACCGCTCCAGCGAGGTGCCGACCACGTAGTCCCGCAGGTCGTCGGCGACGTCGGCGGGCGCATCGGCGAGCGACCAGCGCACCGACAGTCCGTAGGCGGGGATCTCGGTCATGTGTCCTCCTCGACGTGGGTGGGCGTCAACGCAGGGGTCTCCAGCCAGCGCAGCAGCAGCCGGGCGCCGAAGCCGGTGCCGCCGCGGCTGACCACGCCGTTGTCGCGCTCGCTGCGGGCGGGGCCGGCGATGTCGAGGTGCGCCCAGCGCCGATCGCCGGTGAACTCGCGCAGGAACAGCGCGGCCACGACCGCACCGGCGCCGACGCCGGGCACCGTCGGGATGTGGCATAGGTCCGCGACGTCGGAGTCCAGCGTGGCGCGGTAGTCGTCGGCGAGCGGCAGCCGCCACACCTGCTCGCCGCTGCGCTCCCCCGCCTCTCGCAGGGCGGATGCCAGCCGGTCGTCGTCAGTGAACAGGGCGGCGTGTCCCCGGCCGAGGCCCAGGGTCGCCGCGCCGGTCAGCGTGGCGACGTCGACCATGACGTCCGGGTCGAGGGTCGCGTCGGCGTACGCCAGGGCGTCCGCCAGCACGATGCGCCCCTCGGCGTCGGTGTTGCGGATCTCCACGGTCCGTCCGCCGTACTGCCGGACGACGTCACCGGGCCGGTACGACGACCCGCCGAACGCGTTCTCCGCCAGCGGCAGCAGGCCGGTGACGCGGACCGGCAGCCCGAGCCGGGCACAGCCGCGGACCACCGCGAGAACGACCCCGGCGCCGGTCATGTCGGTCTTCATCGGCACCATGGCCTCGCGCGGCTTGAGCGAGAGGCCGCCGCTGTCGAAGGTGACTCCCTTGCCGACGAGGACGACGTGCGGCGCCCGCCGCGTGCCGTCGTGCGGTGGCGGCGTCCAGCCGACCTCGACCAGCCGCGGCGGGCGGTGGGCCCCGCCGCCCACTGCCAGCAGCCCGCCGAAGCCCTCGGCCGCCAGGTCGCGGTGGTCCCGGACCGTGCAGGACAGGCCCACCTCGAGGGCCGCCCGACGCGCCCGGCCGGCCACCCAGGACGGCCCCTTGGTCGACGACGGCGTGTTCGCCAGGTCGCGGGCCAGCACGGTGGCCTCGGCGACCGTCGTCCCCCGGGCCAGGTCCGCGCCCAGGTCCGCGCGCAGGTCCGCGCCCAAGTCCCCACGCCCGGGCCGCCCCACGACGTCGACCCGGCGGACCGGCGGCTTGGGACCTTCCCCGACGCCGGATCGCGGCGGCGTGTAGGACGCCAGCACCAGTCCCTCGGCGACGGCCTGCGCGGCAGCGCCGCCCTCGCCCCCGAGCGTAGTGACGAGCCGGTCCCGGCCGCGCAGGGTGCGGGCCAGCGCGGCGGCCGCGGTCCGCACGGCAGCCGTCTCGCCGTCGCCGACGCCGACCAGCACGACCCGGTCGACGGGCGCGGCGTCCGGGCCGGGCGCCCACGGCACCCGGGTCAGCTCGCCGGCCGACGCCTTGACGCCCTCCAGCGTCACCACCTGCCCGAGGTCCACCCCGAGCTGGCGCAGCACGTCCTCGGCCTCGTCCGATGCGGTGGGTCCCTCCTCACCGGGACGCACCGGCAGCGCCAGCACGTCGATGCGTGGCGAGGCGCCCAGCACCACGTCGAGCAGCCGGTCCGGCACGGCTCGGATACGGGGTGCGCGCACGAATCGCTCCTTGTCGACGACGCCTCGGCGCCGACCCTATGACCCGGGTCGCGGGCCCGGGCCGCCGGGCACTGGCCCGGGACGACGCGGGCCCCCTCCCGCAGTAGCGGAAGGGGGCCCGGACGTCGTGGCGGCGGAGGTCAGCCGGCCGCCGTCTTGAGCGCGTCGCCCAGCGCGTTCGCCTCGTCAGGGGTCATCTCGACCACCAGCCGACCGCCACCGTCGAGCGGCATGCGCATCACGATGTCGCGGCCTTCCTTGGTGACTTCGAGGGGACCGTCCCCGGTCCTTGGCTTCATGGCGGCCATTCGCCGACCCCTTTCACTGATCGCGGGCACCCGTCCCGGACGTCGGAGGACGACCGCACGGTTGTGGTCACCAGTATCCCGTTTCCGACCGCGCTCGGGAAATCGCCCGTCTCCCGGCGCGCCACACCACGGACCTTCCGGTGCGGGATCGGTCCTCGGCGAGTGCCGGATCCCGCCGCCGTGCGGCAACACCGGCCCTGGGGCACGGCACAATGACCGCCCAGAACGGGGGCGACGAGGCCCGCGATCACCCGGCGAAGGAGGACCCGTGGACGACGCCGTCGTAGCGGCCGCAGCAGGCACCTCGGCCGGGGCGGCGCCGCCGGTCGTGTGCACCGTGAGCGATGCGGTGGCGACCGTGCGCCTCAACCGCCCGGACGCCATGAACTCGCTGACCCGGGACACCAAGGAGGCCCTGCTCGCCACCCTCCGCGCGGTGGCGGACGACGACGCGGTGCGGGCGGTCGTCCTCACCGGGTCCGGACGCGCCTTCTGCGTGGGACAGGACCTGCGCCAGCACGTCGCCGACCTGCGAGCCGCGGACGGCGGCACGTCGCCCGGCCAGCCGACCGAGGCGACGGAGGCGACCGAGGCGAGGGCAGCCAGCGATGCCCTCGGGACCACGGTTCGCGAGCACTACAACCCGATCGCCACCCTGCTCTCGACGATGCCCAAGCCGGTGCTGGCCGCGGTGAACGGCGTGGCGGCCGGCGCCGGGGCGTCCTTCGCCTTCGCCTGCGATCTGCGGCTGCTCGGCGAGAGCGGCGGCTTCAACCTGGCCTTCGCCGGCATCGGGCTGTCCTGCGACTCCGGCGCCTCCTGGTGGCTGCCCCGGCTGGTCGGCGTTGCCCGGGCCAAGGAGCTGCTGCTGCTGCCGCGCACGGTACGCGCGGCCGAGGCGCTCGAGCTGGGGCTGGCGTCCCGCGTCGTTCCGGATGACGAGCTCGCCGCCGTGGCGGCCGAGCTGGCCGGTCGCCTGGCCACCGGACCCACCCAGGCCTACGCCGCGATCCGCCGAGCGGTGGCCTACTCCCAGGGCCATGACCTGCACTCCTCGCTGGAGCACGAGGCCGAGCTGATGGAGCGCACCGGCGCCACGGCGGACCACCGCGGCGCGGTTGAGGCGTTCGTCGCCAAGCGGCCGCCCAGGTTCGGCGGGTCCTGAGCCTTAAGACACCAGCCTCACGACACCAGAGCCAGCACGCCTCCCGCCAGCAGACCGGTGAGCACCACGCTGCCCGCCGCCACCGCGGTGGTGCCCCACCCGAGGGCCCGGCCGACCATGACGGCGGACGGCAGGCTCACCGTGGGCAGCACGACGAGCAGCGCACCGAGCACTCCGGCGCTCGCACCGGCGGCGGCGAGCCCGAGCAGGATCGGGATCTCCCCGCCCGTCGGCAGCACCACCACTGCGCCGACGAGCGCGGCGACGACGACGGTGAGCACACCGGCGGACTGGGCGGACAGGGCGGGCGTCAGCCACGGGCCGACCGCGCCGACCGCGAAGACGACAACGAGGTACTCCGGCACCAGCACCACCGCCAGCCGGGCCAGACAGCGCAGGAACCGCCCGGGCAGCTGCCGGACGGGCACCGCGTCGTCCGCCGCCTGAGCGGTGGGGTCAGCGACCTGGGGCAGCTGCACGGGGTCGACCCGGCGGGCGGACCGTCGGTCAGCGGCCGAGCCGATCAGCGCGGCCACGCCCAGCACGAGCACCACGCCCGCGACCACGCGCAGCGCCACCCACTGTGATGGGGCGAGCACGAGCAGGAACCCCAGCACGGCGGGGTTGAGCACCGGATTCCCCCACCAGAACGCGATCGCCGCGGAGCGTGGCACGCCCGCGCGCCGCATCGTCACGGTCAGCGGCGCCGTGCAGCACGTGCACATCATCCCCGGCAGCGACAGCAGCCCACCGGCCAGCGAGCTGCCGGTCGACGTCCGGCGCGAGAGGCTCGACACCAGCCAGCGACGGGGTACCAGCGCGTCCAGCAGCGCGGCCACCACCAGCGCCACGAGGAGCGCCTTCCAGACCGCGGCGCCGTACGCCAGCGTGAAGTCCCAGCCGCGTGCCACGGCGGACCCGTCCGCGCCGGACTGCAGGATGTTCTTCCCCGGCCACTCCCGGGTCTGGAGCAGGCCGCGGGTGCGCTCGGTGTACGGCAGCCACTTGGCCCAGGCGAGGCCGGCAACGGCCACGACGAGGACGAGGGCGGTGCCCGCGAAGGCGGCGCGGGGCGGGGCGGCGCTCGCCTGGTCGACCGGACCGGCGGCGATCGGTGTGCTCACGGCGAAAAGGGTGCCGGACGCCCGTCGGTACAGCCAGACGAGGACTGCCTCATGGCGCGTAGTCAGCGGGCGGGGTGAAGACCAGGAGCTGGTCGACCCAGACGACCTGGAGCAGCAGACCGGCGACCGCCAGCACCACGAGCAGCCACCGCCACCGCGCGGCCACCGCGACGAGCGCGCCCAGCGGGAACGCCAGCAGCAGGAACCGGAAGGTGCTCGTCCACGGCTCGGTGGCCGCCAGCAGGAACGCCGGGTAGGCCAGGCACCAGGTCTGCAGCTCGACGCCGAGCCGCCGTCCCCACGGCGATAGCACCACGGTCCCCAGCAGCAGCGCGCCGGCCATCAGGTACCAGGGGCCGTGGTCCCCCCACAGGAGCCGCGCGATGCCGAACGCCTGCTCGAACGGCTCCACCCGTCCGCTCGTGCGCCACGCGCCCTGGGTCAGGCGGTAGGCGTCGGGCACGCCGGTCGACCAGCCAACCACCGCCGGCCACAGCAGCGTGGACGCCGCCGCGAGCACGCCGAGGCCGACCACCTGGACGCGCTGTCGCACCGGGAACGGGTCCGCGGCCCGCGCCCGCCAGCGCAGCACCAGGTGCGCCAGCACCACGACCGCGAACGGCGCGACCACCGGGCGGCTCAGCGACAGGGCCAGCACGGCGACGCCGGACAGCAGGTAGTGCCGCTCCACCAGCCAGGACAGGGCCAGGGCGAGCAGCAGCAGGGCCAGGCCCTCGCTGTACCCCACCTGCAGCACCGGCGAGGCGGGGAAGGTGCACAGCAGCACCACGCCGCCCAAGGCCACCCGCGGGCCGGCCACCCGACGGAGCAACCGGAGCACCACAACCACCGTGCAGGCGCCCAGCACAATATTGAGCAGCACGGCGGCCACCGAGAACGGCAGCCCGGTCACCGCCATCACGGCGCGCGTCGTCATCGGGAACCCCGGGAAGAACGCCCACGGGTTCTGCTGCACGACGCCCGCCGCGTCGACCGGCAGGGTGGAGGGGTACCCCTGCTCCGCGATCTTCCGGTACCACTGCGCGTCCCACAGCATCGCCATGTCCAGGTAGCCGGGCCGGGTGCCGGTCCAGACGCTCGGCCGCTGGAACCCTGCCGCGTGCACGATGACCACCGCCGCCCAGAGGCGGGTGACCGCGTAGACGACGAGCACCGTGACGACGTTAGGGACGCCGGGTCGCGACGCCGGTGCCGGCGTCGTCTCGACCGCGGCGCGCGTCGTCGTCACGGGCGCCGTCCGGACCCGTTCGCGCCTGCCGGCACGTGGCAGCCGTCGACGTGGTCGTCCACCAGCCCGCAGGCCTGCATCGCGGCGTACGCCGTGGTGGGGCCGACGAAAACGAACCCGTGCCTGCGCAGCGCCTTGGCCAGTGCGGTGGACTCCGGCGTGACGGCCGGGACGTCGGACAGCGTGGCCACCCGGGTGGCCCGCGGCGCGGGTGCGAACGACCAGACGAGCTCGTCCAGGCCGCCCTCCTCGCGCAGTCGGACCACGGCCCGCGCGTTGGTGACCGCCGCGCGGATCTTGGCGCCGTTCCGGATGATCGACGTGTCCTGCAGCAGCCGCGCGATGTCCTCGTCGTCGTAGGCCGCCACGGTGTCGGCGTCGAAGCCGCCGAAGGCGGCGCGAAAGCCCTCTCGGCGGCGCAGGATGGTCAGCCAGGACAGCCCGGACTGGAAGGCCTCCAGCGTGATCCGCTCGTAGAGCACCCGCTCCCCGTGCACCGGCCGGCCCCACTCCTCGTCGTGGTACGCGACGTAGTCGGTGCTCTCCCCCGCCCAGGCGCAGCGCGGGCGTCCGTCCGCACCGACCATCAGGGAGGACGCGTCCGGGCTCATCCCGCCCCGCCCGGAGCGGGCCCGGAGGTCCCGGTGCCAGAGTTTCCCCGAGTCCCCGTCGTCCCCGCGGTCGCGGGTCCCTCCACCTCGGCGGCCATCCGGGCCAGGACCCGGCCGAACGCGAGCGCCCCCACCCACGCGGTCACCCGGCCGGCGAGTGGCAGCCGGCGCAGCCCCGCGACGTCGGCCGTCTCGGTCCACTGCACCGCGCACCGGGCCGGGCCGAGCGGCCGGACCGTGACGTCGGCGTCCCCCAGCACCACCCGGCCCGTCTTGCGGACGGTGCAGCGGCCCTCCCGCCCCTCGGCGGGTGGCTGCCAGCGCGTGACGGTCATCGGGTCGTCGAAGCCGACCGGCCCGATGCCGGTCCATCCGACGAAGGTCGTCCCGACGCCGGCCGGGCCGGCGGACGTCACCCGGACCGTCGTCAGGGGCACCCACCGGCCGTGCGCCGGCCAGTCCACGAGCCGGTTCCACACCTGCTCGGCGGAGGCCGCGACCTCCCGCCGGACGGTGAAGGACCCCACGCTCAGGTCCCCTCGGAGGGGGACAGCTCCCGCTGCGCCGAGGCCGGCGCGACCGCCGCCGGACGACCGTCGGGCGCGCGGACCTCCGCCGGGGTTGAGTCGTGAGCGGCCGAGTCGTCGGCCGCCGAGTCGTGGAGGGCTGAGTCGTGAGCGGCCGTGTCGTCGGCCGCTGAGTCGTGGAGGGCTGAGTCGTGAGCGGCCGAGTCGTCGGCCGCTGAGTCGTGGAGGGCTGAGTCGTGGAGGGCTGAGTCGTCGTGCGCCGAGTCGTTGGTGGCCGGCTCGTGGGACGCCCAGTCGTCCGCGCTGGGCGGCTGCGGGCCGTAGGTCTGCGTGCTGGGCGTGTCCGCGCGGAGGTGCCGGCCGTGATGCTCGGGGACGTCCTCCCAGGACGGTCGAGCAGTGCCGTTGCCGGAGGCGTGCGTGGCGCCCGCCGCCGCCAGCGGCTGGTGTCCGAGCAGGCTCCTGAGCCGGTCGATCTCGGCGTCGCGACGGGCCAGCTCTGCACTGGCCCGGTCGAGCACCTCGTCCACCTCGTCCATGCGGTAGCCGCGGAACCCGAGCGAGAAGCGCACGGCCTGCAGGTCCTCCGCGACGAGCTCGCCGTCCGGCACGCCCGCCGGCGGCAGGTTCGACGTCGGCTCGTCCATCTCCGCGTGGATCGCGCCGGTCACCACGGCGGCCACCACGCCAAGGACGGCGAGGACGACGAGCACGGACACGAGGTTCACCCGACCATCGTGTCACGGACGGAGGGCCCGTCCCGGCCGACCGCTCGCACCTCCTGAGCCGTCCGCCGCGGCAGACCCGCCTCGACCAGGTCGAGTGCGCCGTCCACGTCCCGCGCCCACTGCAGGTGCGCGGCCGCGGACGGCCGCACGAAGCCGCGGTGGCCGAGCGCGCCGACCAGGTCGCGAAGCCCCGCGAAGTCGTCGAACGGGTCCAGGACGACGACCGGCTTGGTATGCATGCCCAGGCTGCGAGAGGTCCAGACCTCCATCAGCTCCTCGAGCGTGCCGATGCCGCCGGGCAGCGCCAGGAAGGCGTCGGCCCGCTCGTCCATCAGTCCCTTGCGGGCGCGCATGTCGGTGACCACGAGCAGCTCGTCGGCGCCGTCGTCCGCCACCTCCAGGTCGACCAGCGCCCGCGGGATCACGCCGACCGTCCGCGCCCCCGCCGCCCGCGCGGCGCGCGCGACCGCGCCCATCATCGAGACCCGGCCCCCGCCGCTCACCAGGCTGTGTCCACGCTCCCCCACGATTCGGCCGACCCGGTCGGCCAGCTCGACGTAGCGAGGGTCGATGCCGGGGCTGGAGGCGCAGAACACGCAGACGGCTGCCATCCCGGCAGGATGCCAGCCCGCTCCGACAGTGCCTCGTCAGGGCGGCTTCCGGACCAACCCTCAGCCGGCCGCCTCGGCGCTCGGCGGATGCACCAGCACGGCGGTCAGCGCCCGCACCAGGTCGGGGACGTCCGCCTCGGCCAGGCGCACCGTCGCCAAGCAGGTCGTGTCCTGCCAGATCGAGAGCACCACGCGTCCCGCCTGCGGGTGCGCGCTGACCCGCAGCGTCCGGCCCGCGACGTCCCGCCCCACCAGCACGGTGCCGCGGGACGGCAGCGGGGACACGGTCATGAGCGCATGATCAGGCCGGGTCGGTCGGGGTGTCCAGTGCGTCGTTCGCGTTCAGGACGGTGCGGACTGCCTCGTCGACGTCGTCGGTGAGGGTGAGCAGGTCCACGTCCTTGGGCCCGATCGTGCCGACTGCCGCGGCCGTGTCCTGCAGCCAGTCCAGCAAGCCGCCCCAGTAGCTACTGCCCATGAGGACGATCGGGAACGACGTCACCTTCTGGGTCTGCACCAGCGTGAGGGCCTCGAACAGCTCGTCCAGCGTGCCGAACCCGCCGGGCAGCACAACGAAGCCCTGGGCGTATTTCACGAACATCGTCTTCCGCGCGAAGAAGTAGCGGAAGTTGACGCCGAGGTCGACGTACTCGTTCATGCCCTGCTCGAACGGCAGCTCGATGCCCAGACCGACGCTGATCCCGCCGGCGTCGACCGCTCCCCGGTTGGCCGCCTCCATGGCGCCGGGCCCGCCACCGGTGATGACGGCGTAGCCGGCCTCGGCCAGCCGACGGCCGACCTCGCGGCTCAGCGCGTAGGCCGGGTCGTCCCGGAGGGTGCGAGCGGACCCGAAGACGCTCACCGCCGGGCCGAGCTCGGCCAGGGCGCCGAAGCCCTCGACGAACTCGCTCTGGATGCGCAGCACCCGCCAAGGATCGGTGTGCACCCAGTCCGCCCCGCCGTGGCTGTCGAGCAGCCGCTGGTCGGTGGTGCTCTGCGGGACCTGCCGGTGGCGCAGCAGAACGGGACCCTTGCGGTAGGTGCGCGGCCCCGGCCGCGGTGCCGCCTGCTCGTCGTCCATGGCGTCACGCTATCCGGCCGCTGGGCCGCTCAGCCGCTCAGCCGCTAGCCGCTCAGCCAGGCACGTAGCGCCCGTTCGCAAGCCACGATCCGCTCGACGGCCACGTGCTCGTCATCTGCGTGAGCGGTCAGCGCGTCCCCCGGGCCGTAGTTGACGGCAGGGACGCCCAGCTCGCTGAACCGGGCGACGTCGGTCCAGCCGTACTTCGGCAGCGCCTGCCCGCCCATCGCCGCGAGGAAGGCCTTGGCGGCCGGCCGGTCGAGTCCCGGGGTTGCGCCGCCGGCCGCATCGGTGAGCTCGACCTCGTAGCCGGTGAACAGCTCGCGCAGGTGGTGCTCGGCGTCCGCGACGGTCTTGTTCGGGGCGAACCGGTAGTTGACCGAGATCCGGCAGGTGTCCGGGATCACGTTGCCCGCGATGCCACCCTCGATCAGCACCGCGTTCAGGCTCTCCCGGTAGACCAGCCCCTCCACCTCAACCTCCTGCGGCTCGTACGCCACCAGCCGACCGAGCACCGTGGCGGCCTCGTGGATCGCGTTGTGGCCCATCCACGCCCGCGCCGAGTGCGCGGCCTTGCCGCGGGTGGTGACGAGGACCCGCATCGTGCCGTTGCAGCCACCCTCCACCTGCCCGGCGGTGGGCTCGAGCAGCACCGCGAACTGCGCCGTGAGCCACTCCGGGTGCTCGCGCCCGATCCGGCCGAGGCCGTTGCGCGCCGCCTCGACCTCCTCGTGGTCGTAGAACACGTAGGTCACGTCGCGGTTCGGTTGGGTCAACGCCGCGGCCAGGGCCAGCTGGACGGCGACGCCGCTCTTCATGTCCGTGGTGCCGCGGCCGAAGAGCAGGTCGCCCTCGCGCCGGGTCGGCAGGTTGGGCGTCGCGGCCAGCGGCACGGTGTCGAGGTGGCCGGCGAGGACCACCCGCTCCTCGCGGCCCAGCGACGTCCGGGCGACGACGGTGTCGCCGTCCCGGAGCACCTCCAGGTGCGGCAGCTCGCGCAGCGCGCCCTCGACGGCGTCCGCGATCGGTCCCTCCCCGCCACTCACCGACTCGATGTCGCACAGGGCGGCGGTCAGGCTGACGACGTCCTGCCGCAGGTCGAGTGCCGGCGCGCTCATGCGCAGACCCTACTGAAGGAGCTCGGCACCGGCCGACCCTAGGCTTGGCGCATGAGCGACGAGCGGACGGCATGGGCCCACGGGCTGGCGACCACGGCGGACGACGGCACCGTGCTCGACGTCTGGTACCCCGCTCCCGCGCTCGGCGCTGCGCCCGCCGACGACAGCCCGTACGCCGTGCCGGCCGACCTGGCCGCGCTCGAGGGGGCCGACCCAGCCCGCGGCGTCAAGCTGAGCGTGGTCCGGACGGTGATCGACCTGGACGCCGGCCCGGCCGACGCCGCGGACGCGTACCTGCGCCTGCACCTGCTCTCGCACCGCCTCGTGCAGCCGCATGGGGCCAACGTCGACGGCATCTTCGGCGCGCTGGCCAACGTGGTATGGACCAGCGCCGGCCCGTGCGCGGTGGAGGGCTTCGAGCAGACCCGGATGCGGCTGATGGCGACGCACGGCCGGGTCGCCGTGTACGGCGTGGACAAGTTCCCCCGGATGACCGACTACGTGCTGCCGGCGGGCGTCCGGATCGCCGACGCCGACCGCGTGCGTCTCGGCGCGCACCTCGCGAGCGGCACGACCGTTATGCACGAGGGCTTCGTGAACTTCAACGCCGGCACCCTGGGGACCTCGATGGTCGAGGGACGGATCTCCGCCGGCGTCGTCGTGGGTGACGGGTCGGACGTCGGGGGTGGGGCGTCGATCATGGGCACGCTGTCCGGCGGCGGCAAGGAGGTCGTCTCGATCGGCCGGCGCTGCCTGCTCGGGGCCAACGCCGGCATCGGGATCAGCCTGGGCGACGACTGCGTCGTGGAGGCGGGACTGTACGTGACCGCGGGCACCAGGGTCACCGTCGTGGACGGCGAGCACGCGGGCCGGGTGGTCAAGGCTCGTGAGCTGTCCGGCGCGTCGAACATGCTGCTGCGCCGCAACTCGCAGACCGGCCGGGTAGAGGTGGTCGCTCGGCCCGGGACGACGGTCGAGCTGAATGCCGCGCTGCACGCGAACTGACGCCGCGGGATGAGGGCGACCCGTCGTGGGCGGGCCGCGCGCGGACTGGTCCTGCTCGCCGTCGTGGTGGGCGTTGCCGGCGCGGCGTACCTCGGGCTGCGCGGCATCCTGGCGCCGGTGCGGAGCGTGGGCTGCAGCGCGGTGGTGGACGGCCGCGAGGTCGAGGTGTCGCCCGAGCAGGCCGGCAACGCCGCGACCATCACCGGCATCGCCGTGCGGCGCCGGCTGCCCGCGCGGGCCGCGACGATCGCCGTCGCCACGGCCATGCAGGAGTCCAAGCTGGTCAACCTCAACTACGGCGACCGGGACTCGCTCGGGCTGTTCCAGCAACGCCCGTCGCAGGGCTGGGGCACCCCCGAGCAGGTCAGCGACCCGGTGTACGCGTCCAACGCCTTCTACGACGTGCTGGTGAAGATCGACGGCTACCGCTCGATGCAGATCACGGACGTCGCCCAGCAGGTCCAGCGCAGCGCGTTCCCGGAGGCGTACGCCGACCATGAGCCGGACGCACGCGTGCTCGCCTCGGCGCTCTCCGGCCACTCCCCGGCAGCTTTGAGCTGCACCCTGGACGAGAAGTCGCGGCCCGCCGGCGCCGCGGGCGTCGCGCCGTTCCAGCGGACCCTGGCCCGCGAGCTGACGACGACCCGTGCCGTGCCGCTGGACGGCGTGGCCGGCGTCCGGCTGGCGACCAGGGACGCGACCGCGACCTGGGCCGCGGCCCAGTGGTCGGTGGCGCAGGCGGAGCGGCTCGGCGTCGCGCGTGTCTACGCCGACGGCAAGGTCTGGCGGCGTGCCGACGAGCAGCCCCGATGGCGTCCCGCGACCGGTGTGCCCGCGGGCGTCACGGTGCTCTTCTCGGACGTCCCCCCGCCGACCTGACGGGCGCGGCGAGGCTAAGCGCCTCCTCCGTCCGGCCTGGAAGCGTCACAGGTCCTTGCGCAGGAAGGACGCCGCGGCCAGCCCCCACACCATCGCCACCCACACCGCTGCCCACGCGAGGTACGCGGCCGTCAGCGGCGCCACGCTCAGGAACGGGAAGGCCCCGGCCTCGTCGGACCCCCCGCCGAACTGGACCAGCGCTGTGGGGTCCTGGAAGGCGTGCATCGCCCCGCGCCACAGGCCGTCGGTGGGCAGCAGCACCCGCGACACGGTGCCGACGCGTCCGACGGCGTCGTTGCCGAGGGACTGACCCACTGCGCCGACCACACCAGCCACCCAGGTCGTGCAGAACAGGCCGACCGCGACCACGCCGGACGCCATCGGGGAGATGACTGTCGAGAGCAGCACGGCGAGCGTCAGCAGCACGGTGGTCTGCGCGGCCAGCAGCGCCAGGGCAGCCGCCGGCTGCGGTGGCCAGTAGTCCACCGTCGCCCGGACCACTAGGCACTGGGCGAGGCCGGCGAGCACCACGAAGCCGCTGCCGAACGCCACCAGGCCCAGCCACTTGCCCAGCAGGAACGCGGACCGGCGGATCGGCCGGGCCAGCACGGCCAGCGCGATGCCGGACTCGGTCTCGCCCGACACCGTGGGCCCGGCGAGGAAGGCGGTACCCAGCGCCGCGATCAGGCTGTAGCCGAACATCACCAGGTTGAGGACGATGGAGGCGGTCAGCCGGGCCTCGCCGCTGGTGAGCGCGCTGCCGCCCGACTCCGCCGCCAGGCGTGAGAACCCCCAGGCGCTCAGGGCGAGCAGCACGACGGTGAGCACCGCGAGGGCGAAGAGCACGCGCCGCCGGGAGGCCTCGCGGAGGGTGAGCGCCGCGATGGTGAGCACCGTCCGGGCCGTCGTCATCGGTTCTCCTCCGCCCGCGCATCCGCGCCGGCCCGGAGGATGCCGAGCAGGCGCTCCTCAAGGGTGATCCTCGCCGGCTCGACCGCGTACACACGTGCCCCCAGGGCGGCCAGGTCGCGTACCAGGTCCGGAACGGCCGCTTTCTCGTCGTCGGTCGGGAGCGCCACGGTGAACCAGTCGCCGGCCCGCTGGACCCTTCCGGTCGCGGCCAGGCGCGCCTCGGCCGCCGGGGAGACGTCGGCCAGCTGCAGGCGCAGCTCGCGCTGACCGAGCAGCTCGGCGAGCGTGCCCGATGCGGCGACTCTGCCCCGGTCGAGGATGACGACCCGGTCGCAGACCCGCTCGACCTCGCCGATGAGGTGGGAGTTGAGCAGCACCGCGACACCCCGGGACTTCAGGGCCAGCACGATGTCGCGCACGTCGACGCGGCCCAGCGGGTCCAACGCGCTGGTCGGCTCGTCCAGGACGACGAGCTCCGGCCCCGCCACCAGGGCGACGGCCAGCCCCAGGCGCTGCTGCATCCCCTTCGAGAAGCCGCCCACGCGATCGCGAGCGCGTTCGGCCAGGCCCACCAGCGCAAGGCACTCCCGCTGTTCCCGCGCGGTCACGTCGATCCCGGACAGCCGGACGTGCAGCGACAGCACCTCGGCAGCGCTCAGCCACGGCTGGTACCGGAAGAGCTCCGGCAGGTAGCCGACGCGCGCGCGC
>DATFPQ010000109.1:0-5479 GCA_035264765.1 Actinomycetales bacterium
TGCGCCACCGCGTCCAGGCGCCGGTGCCGACCTTTCGATACACGGTCACCGGCGTGCGGGTCAGCGTCGCCCGGGTCGGCGTGAGGTTGAGGGTGCCGCTGAGCGTCACCGCCGCGCCCTTCGCGGCGCGGCTCGTCGACACGGTCGAGGTGAGGGTCGTGGGCACGCGGTCGGTGAAGGCGTGGCTGCGTGCCACCGACCAGGAGGCGGCGAAGTCGCGGCCGCCGGAGTACCTGACCTTGTAGGTGGCGGCCTTGGTGGGACGGACCGTGATGCGGTACGCGGCGGTCTTGACGTCCGTGCGGGCGGTGGAGACCGCCGTCCACGACGACGAGCCGGCGAGGCGCCGGTAGAGGGTCACAGTGGCGCCGCGCACCGGGGTGCCACCGGTCGAGCGCAGGACGCCGGTCAGCGACCAGGTCTGGCCGCCGTAGACGCGCGCGGCGCTGCCCGTCGCTGTCGGGACCGCGGCGGGGTGGGCAAGGGCGTGCAGCTGTGCGGCCGTGCCGTTGAACGTGTTGACGTCGACCGGGCCGGAGACCCCGGGCACCCGACCGCTCGCCGAGGACTGCCAGAAGGTCCAGGTCCGCCAGGGCGCCGGCACGGTCGGCGCGGACCTCGTGTAGTGCGCGATCCACAGGGGATACGCGGCGAACGTGGCGTCCCCGGCCACCGAGCTGCGCCAGAACGACGGGCCGGTGTAGACGATCGGCTGGCGGCCGGTGAGCGACCGCACGGTCGAGAGCCAGCCGGCCGCCCAGGCCCGGACCTGGGCCGAGGTCAGGCCGCCGGTCGCCTCGAGGTCGAGCACGGGCGGCAGGTCGCCCGCGGCCTGCATCCGTCCGGTCACCGCGACGAAGAACCGCGCGTCCGCAGCCGCCGAGCCGGGCCTGCGGCTCGGGACCGCGTAGTGGTACGCGCCGCGGTACAGCCCCGCCGCACCGGCCGCCGACCAGTTCCGGTCGAAGCACGGGTCCTGCACGATGCGTCCGGTCGCGCTGCCGCTGGCCTTGACGAAGGCGAAGGTCCGCCCCGCCGCGCGGACCCGGCGCCAGTCGACCTGCACCGGGCCGCTGCAGGAGGTGAGCGTCGCGCTGCTCTGGTAGCGCGAGACGTCGATACCGACGGGCCGCGACGACGCCGCGGCACGTGCGGGTGCCGCCTGCGCGCCTCGCTGCGTCGCCGACGCCGGCGCTGCGGCGACCGGGGACACCACCCCGACGAGGACGGCGGCCAGGGCAGCGACGGGGGCGGACGCTCTGGCGGCGCGACGGACTCCGGGGACGGTGCGAGGCATACCCGGGTCCTCGGGAGCAGCCCTCGGGCGCTTGAGCCGCCGTCAGCCGGCTGGCTCAGCGGGCGCCGGCGGCCCGCCGTCCCCCTCGTCGAACTCGTCACTGACCTCGACGTCGCCCTCGTCCGCGCCGGTCCAGCGCACCGTGAGCTCGCCGAGCGGCGTGAGCTGGTCGAAGGCCACCGCTCCGTCGCGGAACAGCTCCAGCAAGGCGAGGAACCTGGCCACCACGACGAGGGTCTCGTCGGCGTCCGCGGTCAGCGCCCGGAAGGTCGTCGACCGCTGCCGGCGCAGCCGCCCCACCAGCACGGCGGCCTGTTCGCGCACGCTGACCGGTGGGGCGTGCAGGTGACCCAGTCCGACGGTCGGCTCTGGGCGCGGCGTCAGGGCGCGGGCCGCGATGGCCGCCAGCTGCTCCGGGGTGATGCTCATGACCAGCTCGGGCAGCAGCGCGGCGAACCGGGGCTCGAGCGGGACCGACCGGGCGTGCCGGCGGCCGGCCTGCTCCATCCGCTCGGCGAAGACGCCGGCCACCTGCTTGAAGGCGCGGTACTGCAACAGCCGGGCGAAGAGCAGGTCGCGGGCCTCCAGCAGCGCGAGGTCCTCCTCGTCCTCGACCGTCGCCGCCGGCAGCAGCCGGGCGGCCTTGAGGTCGAGCAGGGTGGCGGCGACCACGAGGAACTCGCTGGCCTGGCTGAGGTCCCACTCGGCGCCTGGCCCGTTCGCGTGGCTGCGGATGTGGGTCATGAACTCGTCGGTCACCTGGGCCAGCGAGACCTCGGTGATGTCCAGCCTGTGCTTGGAGATCAGCCCGAGCAGCAGGTCGAACGGGCCCTCGAAGACGTCCAGGTGGACCTCGAAGGGCGCGGCGCGTCCGCGGCCGGTGAGGGGCGCAGGGGCCGGTCCCGCGTCGTCACCGGGCGTCTCTACTTCACGAGGTTCGTCGCGGGGTGACCCCGCGACAACATCGGGGGCTGCGCCGGGGAGCCATTCCGGCTCGGCGGGCGTCCCGGTCACCTCAGGCGGCGTCGCCGCGGGCGATGAGCTCACGGGCGAGCTGCCGGTAGGCCTCGGCGCCGGCGTGCGTGGCCGCGTAGGTCGTGATCGGCTCGGCGGCCACCGTGGCGTCGGGGAACTTCACGGTGCGGCCGATGACCGTGTGGAACACCCGGTCGCCGAAGGCTTCGACGACGCGGGCCACGACCTCGCGGCTGTGCAGGGTCCGGCCGTCGTACATGGTGGCGAGGATGCCGTCGATCTCCAGCCGTGGGTTCAGCCGGTCCTGCACCTTCTCGATGGTCTCGACCAGCAGGGCCACGCCGCGCAGCGCGAAGAACTCGCACTCCAGCGGGATGACCACGCCGTGCGCCGCCGTGAGCGCGTTGACGGTGAGCAGGCCGAGCGAGGGCTGGCAGTCGATGAGCACGACGTCGTAGTCGTCCAGCACCGGACGCAGCGCCCGGGCGAGCACCATCTCCCGTGCCACCTCGCCGACCAGCTGCACCTCGGCCGCGGACAGGTCGATGTTGGCGGGCAGCACGTCGACCCGGTCGACGCTGGTGCTCCTGATCACCGAGCGGACGTCGGTCGAGCGGTCCATCAGCAGGTTGTAGACCGTGACGTCGAGCTCGTTCGGGTTGATGCCGAAGCCCACGGACAGCGCACCCTGCGGGTCGAAGTCCACGAGCAGCACCCGGCGTCCGACCTCGGCCAGCGCGGCGCCCAGGTTGATGGTGGTCGTCGTCTTGCCGACGCCGCCCTTCTGGTTGCACATGGCGATGATCCGGGCGGGGCCGTGCGAGGCGAGCAGCGGCGGTTCCGGAAAGGCCGGCAGCGGTCGTCCGGTCGGGCCGAGCTGACCCTCACCCGCGCGCTCGGTGCCCGGCAGCTGCCCCTGCGCCACGCCGGCCGCGTGATCGGGTGCGTCGGTCGGCAGGTGCGCGGTCACGGGGCACGACCCTAGCCGCGGCGGCGCGGGGCCTTCAAGGCGGGCCTCCCGGCCGGCCCGGACGTGGCGCTCTCGGTTGCCGGCGGCGACGACGCGCCCTCGGAGCCGCCGGCGACCAACGCCCGCGGGTGCGCGGCGGCGTACACCTCACGCAGTCGCTCCGCGGTCACCAGCGTGTAGATCTGCGTGGTGGTCACTGAGGCGTGGCCGAGCAGCTCCTGGACCACGCGGACGTCCGCGCCGCCGTCCAGCAGATGGGTGGCGAACGAGTGCCGCAAGGTGTGCGGGCTGATCTCGCCGCTGACCCGCGCCCGCTCGGCGGCCGCACGCAGCACGGTCCACGCGCTCTGCCGCGACAGCCGCCCACCGCGGGTGTTCAGGAAGAGCGCCGGCGTGCCGGTGCCCGCGGCGGCGAAGGGCGGACGGGCGCGCACCAGGTAGGCGCGCACGGCCTCGACGGCGTAGGACCCGAGCGGCACGATGCGCTCCTTGCGTCCCTTGCCGAGCAGCCGCACCGAGCCGGTCTCGAGGTCGACGTCGTCGACGTCGAGGCCGACCGCCTCGCTGATCCGGGCGCCGCACCCGTAGAGGACCTCCAGCAGCGCCCGGTCGCGCAGTCCCGCCGGCGTGCCGCCTCCGGACGCCGCGGCCAGCAGCCGCTCGACGTCCGAGGTGCTGATCGCCTTGGGCAGCCGCTTCGGCGCGGACGGCGGGCGGACCCCAGCCGCCGGGTCGTGCTCGGTGACGTCGTCGAGCAGCAGGAAGCGGTGCAGGCCGCGGACGGCCACCAGGGACCGCGCGGCCGAGGTCGCGGTCAGCGGGGGGTGGTCCGCGTCGCCCTCGCGCAGGTGCGCGACGAACGCGGTCACGTCGTGCTCGGTGACCTCGGCGGGGTCCGCGATGCCACGGGCTGCCAGGTAGGACAGGTAGCGGCGCAGGTCCCGGTCGTAGGACGCGAGCGTGTTGCGGGCCGCGCCACGTTCGACGTCGAGGTGCTCCAACCAGGCCTGCGCGGAGGCCTGCAGCAGGGCGGACGGTGGTGTCGCTGAAGCGGTGGGCGCCGAGCCAACGTCGCTCACGGGACGACCTTCGCCGCCGCTCAGGCCAGCACCTCAGCCAGCGGCACCGCCGACATCCCGTGGGCCTCGGCCACCGGCCCGTAGGTCAGCCGGCCGTCGTGCGTGTTGAGGCCCAGCGCGAGCGCCGGGTCCGCGCCAAGGGCACCTGCCCAGCCGCGGTCGGCCAGCTCGACGGCGTACGGCAGCGTCACGTTGGTCAGCGCGTACGTCGAGGTGTGCGGGACCGCCCCGGGCATGTTCGCGACGCAGTAGAAAACGGAGTCGTGCACGCGGTACGTCGGGTCGTCGTGCGTGGTGGCGTGCGAGTCCTCGAAGCAGCCGCCCTGGTCGATCGAGATGTCGACCAGCACGCTGCCCGGCTTCATCCGCGACACCTGTTCGTTGGTCACCAGCTTCGGCGCCTTGGCGCCCGGCACCAGGACCGCGCCGATCACCATGTCGGCGTCCAGGATGGCGCGCTCGACCTCGTAGGCGTTGGAGGCGACAGTCTGGCAGTGGCCCTGGTAGATCGCGTCGACCTGCCGCAGCCGGGCCACGTTGCGGTCCAGGAGCAGGACTTCGGCCTGCATGCCGAGGGCGATGGCGGCGGCGTTCATCCCGGCGACTCCGGCGCCGATGACCACGACCTTGGCGGCGTAGACCCCGGGGACCCCGCCCATCAGGATGCCGCGGCCACCCTGGGCGCGCATCAGCGTGTGAGCACCCACCTGGGGCGCCAGTCGTCCGGCGACCTCGCTCATCGGGGCGAGCAGCGGCAGGCTGCGGTCCGGCAGCTCGACCGTCTCATACGCGATGGCCGTCACCTTGCGGGCGAGCAGCTCCTCGGTGAGCGCCTTGTCCGCCGCCAGGTGCAGGTAGGTGAACAGGGTCTGACCCTCGCGCATCCGGTGGTACTCCGACGCGACCGGCTCCTTGACCTTCAGGATCAGGTCGCCGGTGGCCCAGACGTCGTCCGCCGTGGGCAGGATGGTGGCCCCCGCGTCGACGTAGTCGGCGTCGATGATCGACGAGCCAGCACCGGCGTCGGCCTCGACGTAGACCTCGTGCCCGTGGCGCACCAGCTCGTGCACCCCGGAGGGGGTGATGGCGACCCGGTACTCGTGGTTCTTGACCTCGCGGGGGATGCCGACCTTCACAGTCGCTGCACGTCCTTCAACC
>DATFPQ010000110.1:0-4281 GCA_035264765.1 Actinomycetales bacterium
CGATCCGCATGGTGGCGCCGGAGCTGGGCTACAAGGGCATCAGCCTCGAGGAGGACAACTTCGACGTGGTCACCACCCCGACGTCCAGCCACCAGGAGGGCCGCTACTACGGGCGGTTCGCCGTCAAGGACGGCGTCAGCGTGACCGGCGGCGCCGACGCGACGAAGATCGTGATCCAGAACGCGGGTGACGTGCCCGTCGCCAACAAGACGGTCTCCCTCTCCGACGTCGTGTCGGTGAGCAAGGCGGCGTACGACGGCACCAAGCTCACCGTGAACGCGACGTCCAGCGACCCAGCCGCCGCCCTCACGGTCGTCGGCTACGGTGCGCTGACGGCGGGTGCGGCGGTCTTCGACGGCGTCGACGCGCCGCCGCACGTCATCACCGTCCGGTCCTCCGAGGGCGGCACCGTCACCGTGCCGCTGACGACGAGCGGTCCGTTCAACCAGCCGGACCCGCCGGTCGCCGTCGCCACGGTCACGCCGACGCGTCCGCTCGCGAACCAGACCGTCACGATCGATGCCTCCGGCTCCCTGGACGCCGCCTCCTACGAGTGGGTTGCGCCGGCGAACGTCACGGTGGACGGCCCGCTGAACGGCCCGACCCTGAAGTTCTCCGCCCCGACCGGCCAGTACGAGTTCGCGCTCGTGGCAATCAACGAGGCCGGCGACCGCAGCAAGGTCCTCACCATCCCGGTCCGCGTCACGCAGGCGACGACGGTGAGCGCTCGGGCGGGTGCCGCCCAGACTGTCCTGCGCGGATCCAAGGTGACGCTCGACGGCTCGCTGAGCATCGGCGCCGAGACGTACAAGTGGGAGCAGGTTCCGACCGTCGAGGGTCAGGAGATCACGTCCCCGGTGACGCTGACCGGCGCGAACACGGCCAAGCCGACGTTCACGCTCCCCCTGATGGCGCTGCCCGCCGCGCCCGGACCGAACAACACCTACTCGGCGGTGACCGCCGCCGCGCTCCGGTTCCGGCTGACGGTGACCGGCAACGGTGGGGAGACCAGCACCTCCGAGACCGTCGTGCGGCCGCAGGTGGAGACCCTGGCCGTGACCGATGCCCGGTACCGCACCCGCGGTGAGTGGCGCGTCTCGGGTACGTCCGACCTCAAGGCCGGACAGCAGGTCGCGATCGTGGTCGGCAGCCGCCTGAACGCGGCCGGTGCGCCCACGCTGGCCTCGGCCCGCGGTCAGGTCGTCGGCTTCGCCACGGTGGACCCGCTCGGCGTGTGGACGTACGCCGGCACCGGTCCGGACCCTCGGACGAGCGGCGCCACCACGGTCACCGCCGTCTCGACGCTCGGCGGCCAGGTGGTCGGCAACATCACCGTGACCAGCTAGCAGCACGCGATTGCACCAGCGGCCGGGCCGCACCGCGAACCAGCGGTGCGGCCCGGTTCGCTTTCCCGCCGACTGGTTGCCGTCACCGGCCAGGTCCGTTGCGCCACGGCCAGATCAGGCGGCAGAACTGCCCCGCACCGTCCTGCCGATTTGCTGCGATCGACAGTTCCCCCGGTTCTGGCGCCGGGTCACGTCCTGGTGCGCCGCTCCCAGCCGCGGCCGGGGTGCCACGACTCGATCACCAGGTGGTCTGCCGGCGTGCCGACGTAGGTGAGCGCGACCTCGGTGACGTCGATGCGGAAGTGCCCCGACCCGGGGAAAGGGTTGTCCGGCGGTGCCGGGATCTCCACCAGGCTGCCGGCGAGCTTGGCGTCCCCCACCCAGGCGGATTCGTCGGCGGGCGGGTCCACGGTGGGGCAGTGCACGGCCACTCGCGGGTCGCGCCGGACGTCCCGCAGCTTCAGCGAGTCCCCCATCATGCCCAGCGTCACCTCACCGCCGGTGAACGCCAGCTCGGTGCCGCTGATCCGTGGTCCGCCGTCCTGACGCAGGGTGGCGATCGTCTTGTTGACGCCCATCTCGAACCGGCGCCGCACCCGGTCGGCGAACTCCGGAGCCTCGCTCTCGATCTGCGCCCAGGACGCCATGTCGCACCGCCTCCTCCGTGCGTCCGGTTCCCCAGCCGAGGCTCACGGTACGAAGCGGGGCCCGGCCCGTAAAGGCGCCCGGTCGGTTCGTCGGCTTGCCTGTCAGCGGTGGCTGCCGGCGCGCGCGGCAGGCGCCACAGCCGTCGTCGCAGCGAGGCGGCTGCGGATCACGACCACTTAGCTGCGACCACGGCTGCAACTGCGAAGTGTGCGCCGTTGCGTCTGAGGGCGTACGGCATCAGGCCGCGTCCGGCGTCGAGCCGCCTGCGGCATCACCCCGCGCCGTGCGTTGGACGGCTTCGGCGTAGGCGTCAGGCCGCGTCCGGCGTGAGGCGACGACGCAGGCGTCGGCCGTCCGGCATGGACGCCGGGGCGCGAACCCCGAAGCCGCGGCGGCGGCGCTGCGCGGCGGCCCGCGCGCGCTCGCTCAGGACGACGGCCCGAGCCAATGCCCTGGCCGCCGTAGGGGTGATCCGGTCGTCGCGCACATCCCAGGCAGCCGTTGGGGTCAGGTCGTCAGCCATGGAAACCTCCGGGCGGTCGCGAACCCGGCCGGTTGAACCAGGTGGAAACGCTTCGACCGGAACCTTACCGACCGCGCCGCGGGTTGTTCAACCTGAAACGATCTACCTGCGCGTCGGAACCCTTGTAGTGACGTGTTCTTGTTTTCCGCCCGCCGGGATTCACGACGACGAAGCGCCGACGCCGCCCCACCGTAAAGGTATGACCAGACAGCGGGGTCGGCGCAGAACTGGCATGCGATGCCTGCGACGACGTCCGACCCACCCTGCACTGGGCCAGCGGCCCTAGTCCTGGTGCGCGTGCCGCCAGGCGTCGAAGACCTCAGGACGCAGGCGCCCGCGGTCGGATACCCCGAGCCCGTTGGCCCGCGCCCACGCCCGGACCTCTCCGGTCGAGGGCGCAGGCGCTGGCGAGCCGGCGCGCTCGTCGTTCGCCACGCCCATGCGAGTGACCGCGGGCAGCTCTGCTTCGGCCCACGTGTGGGCGGCGGCGAGGTAGCGGTAGGTCCACTCCTCTGCCAGCTTGCGGTTGCCGGCGAAGAAGATAGGCACGTTCGGAAAAATCACCTGAAGCTCGGCCAGCCCGTCGGCCACCACGGCCGGCCGGACGTGCTCGAACGCGAAGACCTGCGAGTAGCGGTCCTCAACCACGACCGCGGCCCGGGGCAGGGCCGCCAGCTCGCCCAGGGCGAACCGCAGCCTGCCACTGGTCAGGCTCGACGCCAGGTCGCTCAGCGACTTGCGCTCCACGGACGCCACCAGCTCGCCGCCGTAGGTCACCCCGTAGTCCCCGCACGGCAGGGCCCGACGTACGACGTGCACCTGCTGGCTGGCGAACTGGTACGGGTACCGCTCGTGCGCGTCCACCAGCACCTCGAGCTCGGCAATCCCGGCGGCCCGCGCGGTCGGCAACCGAACGTCGGGCCGCGCCTGCTTGCGGGTGCGGGGCGACTGCCAGAAAACCATCTCGCGCCCGCGCGCCCGGGTGAACACAACTTGGGATCGCTGCTCACGACCCCGGTCGGCGACGACGTCGATCGCCGCGCCGCGACGGGTGCACGCGCGCAGCTGCACGCGCTCGACGACGTCGGGATCGTCCGGCCAGTCCTCGAGCGATACCGGGTGGCAGTACAGCGCGTTGGTCTGCGGCCAGGTGCCCTTGGTGCGGAACACCAGACCGTTACCCAGCGGCAGCCGCAGCAGGTAGGGCAGCGAGCTCCCGGGGTCGGGGTTGCGAGCGATGAGCAGCTCCACGAGGCGAGTCTGCCCGGAGGGCGGTCAGGACCTCAATCCGCCCCGCTCAGTCGGGTCTGGGCAGCCGATGCTGGGAGCCCGACGCCAGTACGTGCCCGGGCGTCCGGACCGGGACTCTCCTGCGCGCGAGACCAAGGCTCGGTGGTGGAGCCGCGATTGTCCTTGACGCCGGCGCGCCACGTGGCGTGGCAGCCCCAGGAGGCGCGCCTGCCCCAATGCGGTGGGAGCGGCTGGCGTCCGCCGTGGTCCCGGTCGTCCGAACCGCAGCGATCGCCCCTACTTGTCACCGTTCTCGCGCTGGTCGTCGCCACGAGTGATCTGCCGGACCGTGCGGTTGCTGACGCGGTCGGCCGACGTGAGCTTGCCGTCGTCCCCACCGTCGCGGTGCTTGCCGCCGTCGTCGCTGCGGCCCTTGCCCTTGCCGCCGTCGTCGCTGCGGCCCTTGCCCTTGCCGCCGTCGTCGCTGCGGCCCTTGCCCTTGCCGCCGTCGTCGCTGCGGCCCTTGCCCTTGCC
>DATFPQ010000111.1:0-4827 GCA_035264765.1 Actinomycetales bacterium
GATGGCCTCGGCGTCGGCGCGGGCCAAGGCTGCCAGGTCGACGGCGTACCGCGCGAACGGGCTGGCGGCTCCGGCACGCTCGCCCTTCTCGACCTCCTGGCCCATCGACACCCAGGTGTCCGTTGCCAGGACGTCGGCGCCCTCGGCGGCCTGCTCCGGACTCTGCGTCACGAGCACGGAGCCGCCGGTCTCCGCCGCGACCGCGGCCGCCCGCTCGACGACCGCAGGCTCCGGCTGGTGGCTGGCCGGCGTACCGATCCGCACGTGCAACCCGGCCGTGGCGCCGCCGAGCAGGTACGAGTGCGCCATGTTGTTGGCGCCGTCCCCGAGGTAGGCAAGTGTCAGGTCGGCCAGCCGGCCCTTGCGCTCCCGCACCGTCTGCAGGTCGGCCAGGACCTGACAGGGGTGGAACTCGTCGGTCAGGGCGTTGACCACGGGCACTCGACTGACCGAGGCCATGGCCGCCAGCCGCTGCTGGCCGAAGGTCCGCCAGACGATCGCGGCGACCTGTCGGTCGAGCACCCGGGTGGTGTCCTCGACGGGCTCGCCGCGGCCCAGCTGGCTGGTGCCGGCGTCCATGACGAGCGGGTAGCCGCCGAGCTCGGCGATGCCGACGCTGAAGGACACGCGCGTGCGGGTGGAGGGCTTGTCGAAGAGCACCGCCACGGCGCGCGGTCCCTCCAGGGGACGCAGCGCGAGCCGGTCTTCCTTGACCCGGTCGGCCAGGTCGAGCACCTGCACCTGCTCCTGCGGCGTCAGGTCGTCGTCGCGGAGCAGGTGGCGGGGGGCGCTCATGAGTCCTCCCTCGAAGTCGGCGGGGCGGCGACGGTGGCGAGAACGGCCGGCAGCGCGGCGAGGAACGAGTCGGCCTGCTCGGGCGTGAGCACCAGCGGCGGCGCCAGCCGGACGACGTCCGGCGCGACGGCGTTGACGACGAAGCCGGCCTCCAGCGCGGCCGCGGTGACGTCCGCCGCGACCGGCCGGACCAGCCGGATGCCGAGCAGCAGGCCCTCGCCCTCGACGCCCGTGACGAGCGGCGAACCGATGGCGAGCACGCCGTCGCGCAGGCGCTGCCCGACGTCGCGGGCGTTGGCCAGCAGCCCGTCCCGCTCGATGACGTGCAGGGTGGCCAGCGCGGCGGCCGCAGCCACGGGGTTCCCGCCGAACGTGGTGCCGTGCTGGCCGGGTCCGAGCAGCCCGGCGGCGCGCTCGCCCAGGGCGACGACCGCGCCCACCGGGATCCCGCCGCCTAGGCCCTTGGCCGTCGTGACGACGTCCGGAACCACGCCGGACCTCGTGTGGGCGAACCAGGCCCCGGTGCGGCCGATGCCGGTCTGGACCTCGTCTACCACCAGGAGGGCGCTGTGGCGGGTCGTGAGCTCACGGGCCAGCGCCAGGTAGCCGGGCGGCAGCGGCCGCACGCCGGCCTCCCCCTGCACCGGCTCTAGGACGACGGCAGCGACCTGGTCGTCGACCGCGGCCCGCAGCGCCTCGGCGTCCCCGAACGGCAGGTGCTCGACGCCGCCGGGCAGCGGCTCGAACGGCTCCCGATAGGCCGGCTTGTGGGTGAGCGCGAGCGCGCCCAGCGTGCGCCCGTGGAAGGCCCCCTCGAGGGCGAGGATCCGCGGCCGTCCGGTGCGCCGCGCCATCTTGAACGCGGCCTCGTTGGCCTCGGCGCCGGAGTTGGCGAAGAACACCTTCGAACCGGCTGGGGCGTCGAGCAGCGCCAGCAGCCGCTCGGCGAGCGCGACCTGTGGCACGGAGGCGAAGAAGTTCGACACGTGCCCGAGCGTCGACAGCTGCGCGGTCACCGCGCCCACAAGTGTCGGATGCGCGTGGCCGAGCGCGTTGGTTGCGATGCCGCCGAGCAGGTCGAGGTACCGCCGGCCGTCGGCGTCCCAGACCCAGGCGCCCTCGCCGCGCACCAGCACGCGCTGCGGCACGCCGTAGGTGCCCATCACCGAGGCGGTGTACCGCTCCATCCACTGCGGGCCGGCCAGCGCCGCGCCGCCGAGGCCCGGGACGACCTCCCCGGGACGGGGGTCCCGCGGGTTGCTTGTCATGGGACGACCATCGTTCCGGTGCCCTCGCTGCTGAGCATCTCCAGCAGCAGCGCGTGCTCCAGCCGACCGTCGACGACGGTCGCCCGGGCCACCCCACCGCGCACGGCGCGCAGGCAGGCGGCCATCTTCGGCGCCATGCCGGAGTCGATTTCAGGCAACACCTGCTCCAGCTCTTCGGAACCGATCTGCTGCACCAGCGAGGACCGGTCGGGGTAGTCGCTGTACAGCCCCTCGACGTCGGTCAGGACGACAAGCTTGCGGGCGCGCAGGGCCACGGCCAGCGCGGCGGCCGCCGTGTCGGCGTTGACGTTGAGCACCTGGCCTTCGGCGTCCGGCGCCACGGTCGAGACCACGGGGATGCGGCCCGCGGCCACCAGATCGAGGACGGCGGCCGGTCGCACCCGTACGACGTCGCCCACCAGCCCGACGTCGACCGGCTCGCCGTCGACCACGGGCTGGGTGCGCTCGGCCAGGAACAGGCCGCCGTCCTCGCCGGACAGCCCGACCGCGTGCGGACCGTGCTCGTTGATCAGGCCGACCAGCTCGCGGCCGACGTGGCCCACCAGGACCATCCGGACGACGTCGACGGCCTCCGGTGTGGTGACGCGGAGTCCGGCCCGGAACTCGGTGGCGATCCCGAGGCGCGACAGCATGGCGGACACCTGGGGGCCGCCGCCATGCACGACGACCGGGCGGATGCCGACGTGGCGGAGGAACACCATGTCCTCGGCGAAGGCGCGCTTGAGGGTGTCGTCGACCATCGCGTTGCCGCCGTACTTGATGACGACGACCTGGCCGTAGAACTCCTTGAGCCACGGCAGGGCGTCGACCAGCACCGCCGCCCGGGTGGCGTCCCAGGAGGGGTCGTCCGGCCGCATGACCCGCGTGGTGCCCCAGCGTGCTGTCATGAGGAGTACGCCGAGTTCTCGTGCACGTAGGCGTGCGTGAGGTCGTTGGTCCACACCGACGCGGTGTGCGGGCCCGCCTTCAGGTCGATGACGACGTGGACCTCGCGGCTCTCCAGTGAGACCAGGTCACGGCTCTCGCCCGGCTGGCCGCCGCGGCAGATCTGCACGCCGTTCATGCACACGTCCAGGTCGGTGGGGTCGAAGGCGGCGGACGTCGTGCCGACCGCGGCGAGGATGCGGCCCCAGTTGGGGTCCTTGCCGAACACGGCCGCCTTGAAAAGGTTGCTGCGCGCCACGGAGCGGCCCACCTCCACGGCGTCGTCCTCGCTCGCCGCGCCGACCACCTCGACGGTGATGTCGTGCTCGGAGCCCTCGGCGTCCCGCATCAGCTGCTGCGCCAGGTCGTGGCAGACCGCGCGAACGGCGGTGGCGAAGTCCTTCCCATCGGGCCTTACTCCACTGGCGCCGCTCGCCATCAGCACGACGGTGTCGTTGGTCGACTGGCAACCGTCGGAGTCGAGCCGGTCGAAGGTCACCCGGGTCGCCGCGCGGAGGGCGGCGTCGCAGGTGGCCGCGTCGACGTCGGCGTCGGTGGTGATGACCACGAGCATGGTGGCGAGCGCAGGGGCGAGCATGCCCGCGCCCTTAGCCATGCCGCCGACGACCCAGCCCTCCCCGGGGGCGACAGCCTGCTTGGGCACCGAGTCTGTGGTCATGATGGCCCGCGCGGCTGCGTCCCCGCCGGTGGTCACCAGGGCGTGGGCCGCGGCCCGCACCCCGGCGCGCAGCCGGTCGGCGTCCAGCTGCTCGCCGATCAGGCCGGTGGAGCAGACGACGACGTCGCCGGCGCTCACGTCGAGCAGCTCGCCCACCTGCTCGGCCGTCCCGTGCGTCGTGGCGAAGCCCTGCGGGCCGGTGTAGCAGTTGGCCCCACCGGAGTTGAGGACGACGGCGTGCACGACGCCGTCCCGGCTGGCCTGCTCGCTCCAGATCACGGGGTGGGCCTTGCACCGGTTGGACGTGTACACGGCGGCGGCTGCCGCGGACGGACCGTCGTTGACGACGAGGGCGACGTCCGGTGCGCCGGTGGACTTCAGTCCGGCGGCGACACCGCCGGCGCGGAAGCCCTGTGCGGCGGTGACGCTCACGGTGCTGTCCCCTCTGCGCCCCTCACGGTGCTGTCCCCTCTGCGCCCTCATGGTGCGACACCTCTGCGCCCCTCACGGTGCGACTCCCACCAGGGGCAGGCCCAGCGTCTCGGGCAGTCCGGCCGCCAGGTTGAGGCACTGGACCGCAGCGCCCGCGGTGCCCTTGGTGAGGTTGTCGACCGCGGCCACCGCGACGACCCGGCCGACCCGCTCGTCGAGGGCGACCTGCAGGTGCACGGTGTTAGCGCCGTAGGTGTCCGCGGTCCGCGGCCAGGAGCCTTCGGGCAGCAGCTCGACGAACGGCTCGTCGGCGTAGGCCTTGTCCCAGGCCGCGCGGACGTCGTCGGCGGTCGTACCGGGACGCACGCGGGCGGTGCAGGTGGCCAGGATGCCGCGCGGCATCGGTGCGAGCGTGGGCGTGAACGAGACGGTCACCGGCTCCCCCGCCGCCGCGGACAGGTTCTGCTCGACCTCGGGCGTGTGGCGATGCGTCCCGCCGACGCCGTATGGCGACATCGAGCCCATCACCTCCGAGCCGAGCATGGCCGGCTTCGGCGCCCGCCCGGCGCCCGACGTACCGCTCGCGGCGACCACGACGACGTCGTCCGGGTCGAGCAGCCCGGCCGCGAACCCCGGTGCCAGGGCGAGCGAGGACGCGGTGGGATAGCAACCCGGAACGGCAACCCGCCGTGTGCCGGCCAGCAGGTC
>DATFPQ010000112.1:0-27332 GCA_035264765.1 Actinomycetales bacterium
GCGATCGCCAAGGCGGTGCTCTGGAACTCCAAGGTCGTGCTGCTCGACGAGCCGACGGCCGCCCTCGGCGTGGCGCAGACCCGGCAGGTGCTCGACCTGGTCCGCCGGCTGGCCGACCGCGGGCTGGGCGTCCTGCTCATCTCCCACAACATGGTCGACGTCTTCGAGGTCGCCGACCGCATCACGGCCCTCTACCTGGGCCGGGTCGCGGCCGACGTCCCGGCGTCCGAGGTGAACCACGGCCGCGTGGTGGAGCTGATCACCGCGGGTCGCTCCGGCGACCTCGGCATCCCCCTGTCCACCGCGGCCCAGTCCGCCTGAGGGCCGAACGATGACCGCAACTCCCGACAGGAGCAAGAGCGTGACGCAGGACACCGCGCCCGGGGCGAGCGTCGCCGGGCAGGACTTCGCGCAGGACGTGCGGGCGACGACCGTCCGTGGGGCGGTCCAGGAGTACGTCGACCGCCTCCGCGGCGGTGACATGGGTGCCCTCCCGGCCGTGCTGGGACTGGTGGTGCTGGCCGTCATCTTCTCGGCGCTGCGCCCCGAGACGTTCCCGTCGGTCGGCAACTTTGCCAACCTGATGACCCAGGCCGCCCCGATCTGCGTGCTCGCCATGGCGCTCGTTCCGGTGCTGCTGCTCGGCGAGATCGACCTGTCCGCCGGCGTGGCCGGTGGTGCGGCGGCCTGCGTGATGGCGATCCTGATCAACAGCAAGGGCTGGAGCTGGCCGCTCGCGATGGTGGCGGCCGTCGTCACCGGGCTCGTCATCGGGACGCTCATCGGCCTGCTGGTCTCCCGGATCGGGATCCCGTCCTTCATCGTGACGCTGGCCTTCTTCCTCGGCCTGCAGGGCATCACGCTGCGCCTGATCGGCGAGGGCGGGACCGTCCCAGTCCGCAACGACGTGATCGTCGGGATCGCCAACAGCAACCTGCCGGTGACCGCCGGCTGGGTGCTGGCCATCCTGGTGTGTGCCGCCTACGCGGCGCTGAACCTGCTGCGCCACCGCCGCCAGGTCGCCAGGGGCCTGCAGCACGCGCCGTTCCCCATCGTCGTGGCCCGCATCGTCGGGCTGTCCGTGGTGGTGCTCGCCCTGACCGCGGTGCTCAACACGAACCGCGCGCGGATCCCGGGTGTCTTCGTCGGCGGGATCCCCTACGCCGTGCCGATCGTGGTGGTCCTGCTCGTCTTCTGGACCGTCGTGCTCGGCCGCACCGGGTACGGCCGGCACGTGTACGCCGTCGGTGGCAACTCCGAGGCCGCGCGCCGGGCCGGCATCGACGTCTCGGGGATCCGCATCTCGGTCTTCATGATCTGCTCGTCGATGGCGGCGCTGTCCGGCATCATCGCCGCGTCCCGGCTGAACTCGGTGACGCCGGACGCCGGCGCCGGTAACACGCTGCTCTACGCCGTCGGCGCCGCCGTCATCGGTGGCACCAGCCTCTTCGGTGGCAAGGGCCGGATGCGCGACGCCATCCTCGGTGGTCTGGTGATCGCGATCATCGACAACGGTCTGGGCCTGCTCGGGTTCAAGTCCTACGTCAACTTCCTGGTGACCGGCGGCGTCCTGCTGCTGGCCGCGTCCGTCGACGCCCTCTCGCGCCGTCGGCGCAGCGCCACGGGGCACTAGCCATGGCCCCGGCGCGGCCGGGCTCCGGCACGACGCAGGAGGCGGTGCGTCGGCACAACCTCGGCACGCTGCTCGCCCACCTGCACCACGACGGGCAGCTGTCGAGGGCCTCCCTCACCGAGCGGATGGGGCTGAACCGCAGCACGATCGGCGGGCTCGTCGGCGAGCTGGTCGACCTTGGCGTGGTGCAGCAAACCGCGCCGGCGCGCGGTCGTGCCGGTGCCGGCCGCCCGTCCCTGGACGTCCGGCCGAGCTGCGAGGACGTGTACGTGCTGGCCGCGGAGATCGGCGTGGACACCCTGCGGGTGGCCCGCGTCGGCCTCGGTGGGCGCGTGCTGAACCGGGCCGGCAGCAACCTGGCGACCGACCTGCCGGGACGGGTGGCGGCCGACCTGGTGTCCCTGCTGCGGGAGGCGGTCGCGGCCGTGCCACCCGGCGCGGCCGTGCTGGGCATCGGGGTCGGCGTGCCCGGGGTGGTCCGCGAGGACGACGGCGTCGTCCGGTTCGCGCCCAACCTCGGCTGGCGCGACGTGCCGCTGGCCGCGCTGCTGCGCGAACGCATGGCCAGCCCGCTGCCGCTGCGTGTCGCGAACGACGCCGACCTCGGGGCACTGGCGGAGCACACCCGTGGTGCGGTGACTCAGCAGGGCGACGTCGTGTTCCTGGCGGGGGAGGTGGGAATCGGCGGCGGCGTGATCGTCGGGGGCCGGCCGCTGCGCGGGGTCGGCGGCTACGCCGGCGAGCTGGGTCACCTGATGGTGAACCCCCGCGGCCGTGCCTGCCGCTGCGGCAGCATCGGATGCTGGGAGACCGAGGTCGGTGGCGCGGCAATCAGCCGGGCGCTGGGCATCCCGCCGCCCGGCGACCTCGAGCGGCTCGCCACGCGCCTGGCCGCAGTCCGCACGCCGAACGCGGCCCTGCGCCGGGTCGGGCGCTACCTCGGCCTCGGCCTGGCGAGCATCGTCAACGTCCTCAACCCCGAGGTCGTGGTCCTCGGTGGGGTGCTTCGGCTGCTGTACCCCGCGGTGCGGGAGGTGACCGACGAGACCCTGACGACGGCCGCCCTGCTGGCACCGCGCGAGCAGGTGCGGGTCGTCGTGCCCGCGCTCGGTGGTGACGCGGTGCTCGTCGGAGCGGCGGAGACCTGCTTCCAGGCCGTGCTTGCCGACCCGGCGCGCGAGCTGGCCGGCGCCTGCCGCGACGCGGTGGGCGCGCTCGGGGGAGGGCGCGAGCAGCGGGTTCAGCCGAGGGCGAGCGTCCCGGCGTAGACGTCGCCGAGCACGTCCGTGGCCGCGCCGGTGGAGGCCGCGTGCAGCCCGAGGGTGCTCAGTGCGACCCGGCACGAGGCCGTCGCCCGTCCGGGACCACGTCCGCGGTCGAGGGCCCGCTGAACCACGGGGACGACCCAGGGGCCGAGGGGCACGAAGTAGCCGCCGAGGACGACGACCTGGGGGTCCAGGGCGCCCACGAGCGGCACCAGGCCGGCGCCGAGGTCCGCGGCGACCCGCCGGACGGCGGCGCGGGCCGACGCGTCGCGGCGGGCCAGCCGGGCGACCTCCTCGCCCGCGGAGACGGGGTCGGTGCCGGGGTCCGCGGGCAGGCCGACGGCACGCAGCGTCGCCCGCAGACCCACACTCGCCTCCCAGCACCCGCGTCGTCCACAGATGCAGCGGGCGGTAGGGGAGCCCGGGAAGGGCGTGTGGCCCACCTCGCCGGCGAGGCCGTGAGCGCCCCGCCGCACGGCCCCGTCCACGACCAGGCCGGCGCCGAGCCCGACCGTCCCAGTGAGGTAGAGGGCGTCGGTGGCACCGCGCGCGGCGCCGTGGTCCAGCTCGGCGGTAGCGGCGCAGTTGGCGTCGTTGTCGACCCGGACAGGGCAATCTTGTCCGACCGCGGCGGCAAGGGTTGCCCCCAGATCGAGGTCGCGCCAGCCCAGGTTAGGGGCGTCTACCACGTGCCTGGTCGCCCGGTCGACCAGGGCGGGTATCGCGACGGCGATGCCCAGTACCCTGCGGCCCTGCCCGACCAGCTCGTCGAGGCACCGGGTGGCCAGGTTCACCAGCGACGCCAGCAGGTCGCCGTCCCGGCTCACGATCACCTGGCGGGAGAGCACCGGGCGACCGGACAGGTCGAGGGCGGTGCCGAACAGGTAGTCAACGTTGACCTCGAGGCCCAGTCCGACGATGTTGGCGCCGTCCAGCACGACCGGCCGTCCGGGCCGGCCGCTGTGGCCGGTCCGGACGGCCTCGACCGCGTCGTCCTCCCGCACCGCCCCGACGTCCTGCAGCGCCTGGACGATGGTGCCCACGGTGGCCTTGGACAGGCCGGTGCGGGCGGCGAGCGTTGCGCGGCTCGCCGACCCGTCGCCCCGAAGCGATCGCAGCACCAGTGCGGTGTTCTGCTGGCGCAGCCGCTCGGTGGCGACGGGCTGGGCGAGCTCGGCGTCGGTCATGTGGTGCGGTCGCGTCTCAGCGGACGCCGTACAGGTGCTCCAGCGCGAGCTGGTCGAGGCGCTCGAACGCCATGCCCCGCGCGCCGATCGCGTCGACGTCCGGCACCGGCGCGGCGAGGATCTCGGCCCAGCCTTCACCCTCGGCGGCGGTCGGCTGCGACAGCTCCGCGACGCGGGCCGCCTCCAGGGCCTGCTGCACCTCGGGGTCGGCGCGGAACGCCTTGGCCTTCTCACGCAGGATCAGGTAGTTCCGCATGCAGGCCGCGGCAGAGACCCAGACGCCGTCCTCGTCCTCGGTGCGGGCCGGCTTGTAGTCGAAGTGCACCGGGCCGTCGTAGCCACCGGCGAGCAGGGTGTCGACGATCCAGAACGCACCGCGGACGTTGCCGGCGCCGAACTTCAGGTCCTGGTCGAACCGCGTGCCGTGCTGGCCGTTGAGGTCGATGTGGTACAGCTTCCCCTGCCACAGCGCCTGCGCGTAGCCGTGGGCGGCGTTGAGGTTCGCCATCTCCTCGTGGCCGATCTCGGGGTTGACCCCCACGAGCTCCGGCTTGTCGAGGGTCTCGATGAAGGCCAGGGCGTGCCCGACGGTCGGCAGCAGGATGTCGCCGCGGGGCTCGTTCGGCTTCGGCTCGATCGCGAAGCGGATGTCGTAGCCGCGGTCGGTGACGAACTCGTTCAGCAGGTTGAAGCCCTCGCGGTACCGGTCGAGCGCCGCGGGGACGTCCTTGGCCGCACCCGACTCCGAGCCCTCACGTCCGCCCCAGGCGACATACACCTTGGCGCCGAGGTCGGCGGCCAGGTCGATGTTCTCCATGACCTTGCGCAGCGCGTAGCGGCGCACGTCGCGGTCGTTGGAGGTGAAGCCGCCGTCCTTGAACACCGGGTGGGTGAACAGGTTGGTGGTCGCGGTGGTCACGACGAGCCCGGTCTCGGCCAGGCCCTTCTTGAACCGGTCGATGATCCGCTGGCGCTCGGCGTCGTCGACGCCGAAGGGGATCAGGTCGTTGTCGTGGAAGTTGACGCCGTAGGCGCCGAGCTCAGCGAGCTTCTCCAGGGCGCGCACCGTGTCCATCGGCTGGCGGGTGGGGTCGCCGAACGGGTCGCGGCCGGTGTAGCCGATGGTCCACAGGCCGAACGAGAACTTGTCGGCCGGGGTGGGCTCGGGGATCTGCACAGAGTTTCCTTCGGGGTGGGTGCGGTGCGGGGGTCTGCGGTTCTTGGCATCTATGGGGTGGGCGGTTCAGCGCTCGCCGGACCAGCCGGCGGTGCGGTCGCGCAGCAGGGCGTACGCCTCGCGCACCTGGGGGGTGGGCTCGGCCTCGTAGGTCCGGACGTCGGGCAGCGCCCAGGACGGCGGCTCGGCCGTGCCGGCGGCGGCCCAGGCGGCCTGCCGGGCGGCGCCCAGGGCGACGTACTCGGCCTCGGCGGGCACGGTCACCGGCAGGCCCAGCACCGCGGGGGCGAGCGTCCGCACCGCGTGGTTGCGGGCACCGCCGCCGACCAGCACAATCCGCCGGACCTCGACGCCGGTGGCCGCGGTCAGGAAGTCGACGGCGTCGGCCAGCGAGCAGAGGAGCCCCTCGACGGCGGCCCGCGCCAGCTCGGCCGGGCCGGTCGAGGTGGTCAGGCCGTGCAGGGTGCCGGTGGCGTCCGGGCGGTTCGGCGTCCGCTCGCCGTCCAGGTAAGGCAGCAGCGTGAGGCCGCCCGCGCCCGGCGCCGCCTCGAGGGCGAGCTCGGCGAGGCCGTTGTGGTCGACGCCGAGCATCCGGGCCGCGGTGTCGAGCACGCGGGCCGCGTTGAGGGTGCAGGCGAGTGGCAGGAACGCACCCGTCGCGTCGGCGAAGCCGGTGACCAGGCCGGTGCGGTCGGCGGTCGGCGCGGTGGCGACGGTCGAGGCGACGCCCGAGGTGCCGATGGACACGGCGACGTCACCGGGCTGTAGACCCAGGCCGAGCGCCGCGGCCATGTTGTCGCCGGTTCCCGCCCCGATCGGGCGGCCGTCGGCGTGGCCGACGACTTCGGCCGGTCCGGCCACGCGGGGCAGCCGCACCGCGCGCCCCAGGGCCGCCTCGGCGAGCTCGGGGAGCCAGGTGTCCTTGAACGGCGAGAAGTACCCGGTGCCGGACGCGTCGCCGCGGTCGGTCGTCGGCTCGTCGGGACGTCCCGCGAGCTGCCAGGTGAGGTAGTCATGGGGGAGCAGCACCTGGCGCACCGCCTCGGCGTTCTCCGGCTCGTTGTCGCGGAGCCACCGCAGCTTGGTCGACGTGAAGGAGGCCACCAGCACCGAGCCGATCTGCTCGGCGCAGGCCTGCGAGCCGCCCAGCTCGGCGATGAGCTGCTCGGCCTGCGGCGCGGACCGGACGTCGTTCCAGAGCAGCGCGGGGCGCACCGGCTCGCCGTCGGCGCCCAGCGCCACCATGCCGTGCTGTTGACCGCCGACGGCTACCGCGCCGGCCCGGGGGAGCAGCTCGGCCGTCGTCGCGTCGAGCGCGTCGAGCCAGAAGCGAGGGTCGACCTCGGTGCCCTCCGGGTGCCGCGCCGTCCGCTGGTCGACCACCCGGCCGTCCTCGGCGTCCACCAGCAGCGCCTTCGTCGACTGGGTCGACGAGTCGATCCCCAGCACCAGGTTCTGGCTCATGTCGTCGTCTCCTTCTCCGCCCCGCTGCGTGTTCCATCAGTTTCGTACGAGTCGTGAACTAAGTCAAGACGAGCGGTCACCGTGCCCCGCTGGCGGTCATATACCCACTCGCCCGGTCCCCGGCACCAAGGGAGCGGCGATCCCGCGCCAGTTCTTCAGGTGGTTAAAGCACCGCTCGACGACGTTGCGGGTCTTGTAGTCCTCGGCGTCGAAGGCGACTAGTCCTCGGCGTCGAAGGCGACGGGTCGACCACCGCGCGAGCCCTTGCGTTCGCGGTGGGACTTGGTCGTCCGGCTCGGGCGTGTCCCGAAGTTGACCTGCGTGCCGGCCACATGATCGGTTCATGTCGTCTGGAGCGGTGCTGACGGACGAGATGTGGGACGGGATCGCGCCGGTGCTGCCGCCGGTGAAGCGGCCGATGGGTCGGCCGATGCGCGAGCACCGGCTGCTGGTGGAGGCGGCGATCTATCGGTACCGGACCGGGATCCGGTGGCGGGACCTGCCGGCCGAGTTCGGGCCGTGGCAGACCCCGAGAAGCGGCACCACCGGTTCAGCCTGGACGGGACCCGGGACAAGGTTCTGACCGTGCTCCAGGCTCGGGCCGACGCCGCCGGCAAGGTCGACTGGCGGGTCTCGGTGGACTCCACCGTCGCTCGGGTGCACCAGCACGCCGCCACGCTGCGGAGGTCCTCCGCAACGCCGACCTCGCTCACGGCGGCCTCGGTGGAATGACAAGATCCCCAGCCGTCGGCAGGACGGAACGGACGATCACGCGATCGGCCGGTCCCGCGGCGGGCTGACGACCAAGACCCATGCGTTGGTGGACGGCCGCGGGCTGGCGCTGGTGCTGGTCGTCACTCCTCCCGCGCCCCCCGTGCCGCGCTGCGCGGGATCCGGGCGGTCATCCCTGAGCCGGCGGACCAGCAGGCCCACCGCAAGAGATGTGGCTCACGCGGCGTCGGCGGCGGCCTGCGGGTGCACGGCGCAGTCGAGCAGCACACGTACGCCGGGCAGCAAATGGGCACCGCTTGCCTCAGCCGGCGATGGTGTGCGCCCGTCGCAGGTCGAGGTCCACCGGGGCGTCCCGGTCGCAGACGAGGTGCCCGTCGATGACTGCGGCCTGTGCCACCTGGATGTCGGTGCGGTGGGCCGCGGGGATGCCGTCGGAGTCAAGCCGATCGGTCGTCATGACGTTTCCAGGCCCGGGCTCCACGCGGTGCGTGAAGTAGAAGACCCAGGCGACCTCCTCGCCGGCTGTCGTGCGGCCGACCACCACGTCGGCGTGCCGCCCGGTTCCCTGGTCCCACGGACGCGACCCGGGCTCGCCCAGGATGATCCCGTCGCGCTCCCAGGTCTCCGCGTCCGTGGACCGGTAGACGCCCTGGCCCCTCCATTCGTCGACGAGCAGCCAGTACCAGCCGCCCAGCCGGAAGACGTTCGCCCCCTCGCCCGGCGGGTCGGTGATGACCGGCCGAGGCGCGGACCAGGTGACGAGGTCGGGCGAGTCGACGCACCATTGCTGCGAGCCGCGCGCCTCGTCCTTGTACCAGAGCCGATGGCCGCCGTCGGGCAGCGCGATGTGGCAGGCATCGATCACCCGATCCGACGACAGCGGCAGCTCCCCGCGGAAGGTCCACCGCTCCAGGTCCGGGGAGATGTGGTGGGTGATGCTCCGTCTGCCATCCCAGCTGACATGCACGCCCGGCACGTGGGACAGGAAGAGGTGGTAGGTGCCGTCGACCCGGACGACCTCGGGTGCCCACAGGGTGTTGCGGCCCTCGAGATGGTCCAACCCTTGGACCACGCCGGCGTACCTCCAGGTCCGGCCCCCGTCGTCGGACGTCGCGACGCCGATCTCCGTCCCGTGAACCCAGGTGAACCCGGGCGAGCGGTCGCCCGCGCGGCGCTGGGTGTACAGCATCCGCCAGGTGCCGTCCGGTGCCTCGACGAGCACGGGGTCGGTGGGCGCCTGGTGCACCGGGTCGGAGAACAGGGGCGCCGGCACGGTGCCCGGAACGGTGGTGCTCATCCCTTGACGCTCCCGGCGAGGAGGCCGCTGACGATGTGCCGCTGGGTGAAGACGAAGAAGACCACCATCGGGAGAAGCGCGATGACGCTGAGGGTCATGAACGAGGGCCAGTCGGTCCGGAACTCGCCGACCGTGGTGTAGACCTGCAGCACGATCGTCCGCTTGTCGGGGGACGACAGGAACACGTTCGGAATGATGAAGTCGTTCCAGACCCACATCGTCTGGAACACCGACACGGTCACGAGGATCGGCCGGATGAGCGGCAGCACGATCCGCCAGAAGATCTGGACGACGCCGGCGCCGTCGAGCATCGCAGCCTCGATCACCTCGAACGGCACGGTCCGCATGTACCCCTGGATGAGGAAGAAGCAGAAGATCGCGCCGGCCGAGTACATGATGACCAGCCCGTTGAGGCTGTCCACGAGCTCGACGCCGACGAGCATGCGGTACAGCGGGATGAGCGTGGACTGCGCCGGCACGACGAAGCCGAGGACGAGCACCAGCCCGAGGATCCGGTTGAACGTCGTCGCGCGCATGATCATCCCGTACGCCGCCATGGCGCCGATGACGACCTGGACGACGACGCCTACTACCGTCACGTACAGCGTGTTCGCGAAGCTCTGCAGGAGCGGCACGTTCTCGAACACCCGCACATAGTTGTCGAGGCTGAATGATGGCGGCAATCCGATCGGCGAGGCCACCATCTCGGCCTGCGTCTTGAAGGTGTTCACCACGATGTAGTAGAGGGGCAGCGCGACGAGGCACGCGAGGCCGATCATGACGACGCTGAGCGCCGTCCGACGAGCGGTGTTCATAGGATGTTCCTCTCCACGCGCCGAGAGATGATGAGCTGGCCGATCGAGAGCACCGCCACGGCCAGCGTGAACAGGACGGCGAGCGCGGAGGCCAGGCCGTACCGGCCCTGACCGACCCCGGAGGTGATGATCGACTGGGTGATGGTGTACGTCGCGAAGCCCGGACCACCCTTGGTCAGGGTGTAGGGCAGGTCGAAGACCTTCAGCCCGCCCGTCATCAGCAGGAATTGGCTGACGATGATGCCCGGCGTCAACATCGGCAGGGTGATGTGCCGGAACTGTTGCAGCGCGGAGGCACCGTCGATGGTGGCGACCTCGTGGAGGTCGGCGGGGATCGACTGCAGGTACGCCAGGTAGAGGACGGCGTGCCAGCCGGCTGCGCCCCAGACCCCCACGAGGATGACCGACATCCGTGCGAGGGAGTCCTCGGAGAGCCAAGGGACCGGGCCGAGCCCGAGCAGGTTCTCCAGCATGGTGTTGAGCGCGCCGGAGGCGATGGGGGAGAGGATGTAGCTCCAGACGAGGCCGAGCACAGCCATGCTGGGGATCGCCGGAAAGAACAGTGCGGACCGCACGAAGTTGCGCCCGGCGAAGTGCTTGTTGAGAAGCACGGCCAGCGGGATGGCAATCACCGTGACGAGCAGCGTCGTCCCCACGGCGAAGAGCAGCGTGAACGCGAGCCCCGCGAGCATCGAGGGGTCGCGCAGAATGGTCCCGTAGTTGGCCAGCCCGACGAAGTTCACGTCGGCCGAGTAGCCGGTGAAGTCCGTGAAGCTCCAGTAGACGCTCTGAGCCAATGGGATCAGGAACAAGACGACGAAGACGGCCACGATCGGCACGAGGAACAGCTGGCTGGCGCTGGGGCCGCGCCACCCGGACGACCGGGGTGGGCGGGTGCGCACCGCGCGGGTCGTGGACGTCTCGGCCGGTGGCGTGGTGCCTGTAGCGGTAAGGGCCATGGGAACTCCTTCCGGGATGGACCGGGCCGGTGGTGCGCGCAGCCGCGCACCACCGGCCGGGGATCAGGAGCTGGCGAGCTTCCGGTCCAGCGCGGCCGCGGCCTCCTGCGGCGTGACGGTGCCCTTGACCATCTGCTGGATCTGGGCGACCGCCTCGACGTTGAGGACGTCCTCGGACCGCGTCCACGCGATCATCGGCAGGTAGACGTTTCCGGCGCGCACGTCCTTGACGATGGACTTGAGGGACGGGTCCAGGACCGGCTGGTAGTCCTTGGTGACCGTGATGTCGTTGGACAGCTTCTGGAACTTCTGGACGCCCTCTTGGCTGACCAGGTACTCGATGAAGGTCTTCGCCTGATTGACCTTGTCCGACTTGGCGTTGATGGCGTAGCCGGGGCTCGCCGCGCCGGCCAGGAACGGCTCGCCGCCCGGCGCCGCGGGGACCGGCGCGATCGCGAACTGCATGTCCGGCGCTGCCTTCTTCAGCGGCGCGACGTTCCACGGCCCGGAGGTGATCATTGCGACACGCCCGTTGGCGAACTCGTCGAACACCTGGTCGGACGTCAGGCCGACGGCATTGGCGTCACCCAGCCCCTCGGCGTACAGCTTGTTGAACTCGGTGAGGGGCTTCGTCCACTCCTTCTCGAAGGAGGTCGTGCCGCTGAAGATCTTCTGGTCCATCGTGAAATCCTGAGCGGCGTTGTGGGCGCCGACGAACGACGACACGATCGTCGGCATCTGCGACAGGTCCTCCAGGTAGGGCTTGACGCCCGCGGCCTTGAGCTTGCGGCACAGGTCGAGGAACTCCTCCCAGGTGGCCGGCACCGTCTTCGCGCCGACCTTCGCGAGGAGCTCCTTGTTGTAGGCGACGCCCGCGCCCCACGTGGAGGTCGAGGCGCCGTAGACCGCGCCGTCCTTGCCGTAGGTCTTCTTGTTGAACTCAGGGATGGCCGACATCCACGGCTCGCCGGACAGGTCGACGACGTGCTTGCCCTCGATGAGGTTGGTCTTGTTCTCGGCTGCGATGACGAAAACATCCGGCGCGGTACCCGACAGCACGCGGGTCTGCAGCGCCTGGATGTACTCGGCGACCGGCGGTGCGTAGGAGACCTCGACGTCGATGTCCGGGTGCTTGGCCTCGAAGTCCGCCACGACGGGGGCCATGATCTCCTCGCCGCTCCAGGACAGGAAGGTGAGCTTCTCCCCGCCGCCGCCACCAGCCAAGCCGCCACCGCCGCAGGCGGCGACGGTCAGGGCGAGGGCCGTGGCGGCGATCATGGTCAGGGAACGGCGGGAGTTTCGCTTCATCGGGATGACTCCTTGGGCCAGGTTGGGTGGTGCGGTGGGGGTGTTGGGACCAGCGGACCGGGGACCGGCGTATGCCTCAGCCGACCTGGAGCACGAACGTCCAGCGTGCGCCGCGGCGTGCGTTATCGATACACCAGCGGATGTGCGGGCGGTGTATCGATAAACTTGAGGTGTATCGATAAAGTAACGGGCGCTCTGCCTCGTGTCAACAGTGAAGTGCGCCAGGGCCCGCCGACCGTTCGGGCACGCGGTTCCGGTGTGCGATCCGGGCAGCCCGGCGACGGGCCGCCGCGCTACTGGGCTCGCGGCTCCCCATCGCGCGGCCCGGCAGACGTCGACTCCCGTACGGCGATGTGGAAGTCGCTCGTCACGTCCCGGGGCGGGCCGGCGTCATCCCCAACGGTCATCCTCTCCACCAGGAACCGCACGGCCGTCTCGGCGATCTGCCGGTGGTCAGGGGCGACGGTCGTGAGGCTGGGGATGCTGAAGCGCGCCTCCTCGACGTCGTCGAAGCCGGCGACCGCCACATCATGCGGCACGGAAAGACCCGCGTCCGCGAGGGCGCGCAGGGCACCGAACGCCAGCGAGTCCATCAAGGCGAAGATGGCGTCGAAGCCTTGTCCTCGCTGAAGGAACTCAGTCGTCGCTTCCCATCCCGCGCGTATCGACCATTCGGGGACCTCGATCACGAGGTCGGGATCGACGTCGGAGCCCGCAGCCTGCAGCGCCTGGCGCGCCCCCCGGATGCGGAGCGCTCCAGCCTCGAGGGCATACGCATCCGGTTTCTCACGGAAGCCGACGCTGGCGCCCAGGACGGCGATCCGCCGGCGCCCCGTCGCGCGGAGGTGCTCGAGCATGGCCCTCGCGCCATCGACGTTGGGCACCCCGACGTGGTCGACACGTGTTGCGGAGACCTTCTCCCCCAGGAGCACGACCGGGCCGCTGGCGCTCATGTGCTCGAGGTCCGCCGTCTCGATGTCCACGGCGCTGAGGATGAGCCCGTCGTACAGCCGGAGCCGCGAAAGAGCGATCGCGTCGAGCTCGTTCTCCTTGCGGGCACCCGTCTCCTCGACCACCACCCGCAGGCCCTCCCGCATGCCGGCGCGCACGATCCTCGCCGCGAGCTGCGAAGAATAGGCTCGGTCGAGCTCTGGCAGGGCCAAGCCGATGGTCCCCGTCCTTCCCTGCCGGAGGTTGCGGGCGGCGACGTTGACCCGATAGCCCAAAGCGTCGATCGTGTCCAGGACCTTCGCCCGCGTCGTGGGGCCCACGCGTCCCCGTTCGTTCATGACGTTCGACACCGTCATCGGTGACACGCCTGCGGCGCGCGCGACATCCTGGATGGTCACCACGTGGACTCCTCCTGAGGGCGCTGAGCGGCAGGGCCTCTGCACCGCCCCCCGACGCAGACCCACACTCACGCTATCGGAGCCGCGTGACCCTGGCGTTTGCCTCCAGAAGCCTGTTGGCAGCGCTTGTAGGGCTCGTCTCCGGCCGGGCCCGTAACGGTGTAGGCCTTCGGTCCACGCGGTGCAACGGCCTCGATCTTGGCCGCCCGCGTCGTGAGCGAGCTGAGCTCGGTATGGACGGCACACTGGTGCGGTGCCCGACGCCGTGCTGCCGCCCGGATGGCCGGGCCAGGTGCGCCCGCCGGGGACGCCGGACTGGGAGCGCAGCGCCGTCGCGTGGCTGCTGGACCAGTGCCCGCACGAGTACCGCGCGCACCCCGCGCTGGTCCACCACCCCGTCGCGCTCGCCTGGCTCGCCGCCCGGCACGTGCTGGCCCAGGGCAAGGCCAACACCGCCGCGCGGGGGGCGGTCCGCGCGGAGCTCTCCTCGCTGCTCGACCCCCGCGCGGTCGAGGGCGTCCTGACCGCGCTCGAGCACGAGCACGCCCGGCTGCTGGCGGTCCACCGCGCCGTGGGCCTGGTCGGTGACGCGCTGCGCGGCCTGCGCTACGTCCCCCGGCTCTGACGGCGTCCCGATGCCGAAGCGACGTGCGCGGGGCGGACCGACGCCCCGGGCCGAAGCGGCCGGCTTCGCGAGGCGATTGTATGAAGGCACGCCTGGGAGCGGGTCACGGTCTGCGCCGGACCCCTGAGCGCAACCTAGACTGCGGGAATGCTGCTCGAAACCATCCGGGGACCGCGGGACCTGTCTCGGCTCGACCGTGCACAGCTGCGCGACCTGGCGGGCGAGATCCGGAGCTTCCTCATCAGCGCCGTCTCGCGCACCGGCGGGCACCTGGGACCCAACCTGGGCGTGGTCGAGCTGACCCTTGCGATCCACCGGGTGTTCGAGAGCCCGCGCGACACCGTGGTGTTCGACACCGGTCACCAGTCCTACGTGCACAAGCTGCTCACCGGCCGGCAGGACTTCAGCGGGCTGCGTCAGGCCGGCGGGCTGTCCGGCTACCCGAGCCGCCACGAGAGCAAGCATGACGTGGTTGAGAACTCGCACGCCTCCACCGCACTGTCCTGGGGGGACGGCGTAGCGCGGGCCTACCGGCTGCGGGGCGAGCGCCACCGGCACGTGGTGGCGGTCATCGGGGACGGTGCCCTCACCGGTGGCATGGCATGGGAGGCGCTGAATAACATCGCCGCCGACAAGACCCTGCCGCTCGTCATCGTCGTCAACGACAACGAGCGGTCGTACGCCGCCACGACCGGCGGCCTGGCGAACCACCTCGCGACGCTGCGCGCGACCCGCGGCTACGAGCGCTTCCTCGCCTGGGGCAAGCAGGCGCTGTCGCGGACGCCTGTCGTCGGGGGAGCGGTCTACGACACGCTGCATGGCGTCAAGAAGGGGCTGAAGGACATCGTCGCCCCGCAGGGCATGTTCGAGGACCTCGGCCTGAAGTACATCGGCCCGGTCGACGGTCACGACATCGAGGCCCTCGAGCGAGCGCTACGGCTGGCGCGGGAGTTCGGCGGCCCGGTGCTCGTGCACGCACTCACCCAGAAGGGCCGCGGGTACGAGCCGGCGCTCACCGACGAGGCGGATCGTTTCCACGCCGTGGGTGTCATCGATCCGGAGACCGGCACGCCGATCGCCACCTCGGGCACCGCGTGGACCAGCGTGTTCGCGGACGAGATGCTGCAGCTGGCCGACGAACGGCGGGACGTCGTCGCGACCACGGCGGCAATGCTCATCCCGACGGGGCTGCACCGCTTCGCGGCTGCGCACCCCGACCGGGTCTTCGACGTCGGGATCGCGGAGCAGCATGCGGTCACCAGCGCTGCCGGGCTGGCCTTCGGCGGCCTGCACCCGGTGGTGGCGGTCTACGCCACCTTCCTCAACCGCGCCTTCGACCAGGTGCTGATGGACTGTGCGCTGCACCGGGCCGGCGTGACGTTCGTCCTCGACCGCGCCGGGGTCACGGGCACCGACGGCCCCAGCCACAACGGGGTGTGGGACATGTCGGTGCTGCAGGTCGTGCCGGGGCTGCGGCTCGCCGCCCCCCGAGACGCCGCCACGCTGCGCCAGGAGCTGCGCGAGGCGCTCGACGTCCGGAACGCCCCGACCGTCCTGCGCTTCCCGAAGGGCACCGTGCCGGACGACGTCCCCGCCGTCCGCAGTGAGGGCGGGATCGACGTCCTGCATGAGAGCCCGCACGCGGACGTGCTGATCGTGGCGGTCGGCCCGATGGCCGGGATCTGCCTCGACGTCGCCCGACGCCTGACGGCGCAGGGCATGTCCGCGACCGTGGTCGACCCGCGGTGGGTGCTGCCCGTGGCGCCGGCCCTGCTCGACCTGGCCCGACGGCACCGCCTCCTGGTGTCCGTCGAGGACGGCTCCCGGGTCGGCGGCGTCGGCTCGCGGCTGGCCCAGGAGGCACGCGACGTCGGCATCTCGACACCGGTTGTCGACCTCGGCGTCCCGCCCGTGTTCCTGGAGCACGGGGACCGCGGCCGGATCCTCGCCGACCTCGGGCTCACGGCCCAGGACGTCACCCGCCGGATCGTCGAGGACCTGGCTCGCAGGGAGCCGGACCTCGAGGGCGCCCCCGTCGCCGACGACCGCGGCTGAGCCGGAGGCTCCCGGTGGCCGCCGAGGGGCCGTGGGACGTCGTCGTCGTCGGTGCCGGCCCCGCCGGCTGTGCCGCCGCGGCCCAGGTGCTGCAGGACCGCTCCGACGCACGGGTGCTGCTTGTGGACCGTGCGGGCTTTCCGCGCGACAAGTCCTGCGGTGACGGTGTCGCCGCTGAGGCGTTCGACGAGCTCGGCCGTCTGGGGTTCGACGTCGTGGCCCTCGTCGAGGGGTACCCGCCGCTGGACCGGCTTCGACTGACCTCTCCAGGCGGCGTGGACGTCGACCGGCGGATGCGTCGGCAGGTGCGGGTGATCCCTCGCGAGGTCCTCGATGACCGGATGCTCCGGCAGGTGCTGGCACGAGGCGCGTCCTTCCGCCGCCATCGGGTGCGCAAAGTCGAGACCGGTCGTGACGGCGTCATCCTGGACGGCGCCATCAGCGCAAGGGTTGTTATCGGTGCGGACGGCGCGGAGTCGGTCGTACGGCGATGCCTGGGACCCCGAGCACGGAGCCGGGGGCACGTTGCCCTCGCGATCAGGGGTTACTCCCCGGTGCCCTCGGGGCTCTCGGACGTCCAGCTGATCACGATGACCGCGAAGCGATGGCCGGCGTACGCCTGGTCGTTCCCGCTCGGGGACGGTCGCGCCAACGTCGGCTACGGCGAGCTCGAGGGCGCCCAACCGTTGTCCCGGGAGGACATGCTGTCGGCCCTGCACGAGCTCCTTCCCGGACTGCGGGAGCCGCAGCGGCTGCGCGCCCACCGGCTGCCGCTGTCGAGCGGACGCCCGCGCGTGCCGGACGGGCGCGTGCTGCTCGCGGGCGACGCCCAGTCGCTGGTCAACCCCCTGACCGGCGAGGGGATCTTCTACGCCGTGCTCTCCGGTGCGCTCGCCGGCCGGGCGGCGGCCGCCGGTGCGGGCGCCGGTGCCGCGTACCGAGCGCTGCTGCGCCGCCGGCTGGGTCGGCACCTGCGAGGGGCCTCCGCGGTGCACGCGCTGAGCCGCTGGCCCGGGCTGGTGGACGTTGGGATGCGCAGCGCCGCCCGGCACCGTGGAGCCTTCGACGACCTGGTCCGGTTCGGGCTCGCCGACGGCGGCCTGACGCCCCGGATGCTCGCCGGCCTGCTGCCCTCGCGCTGACGGTGCGGGGTGGTTTCGTGCACAGTGCCCTCGCGGCCAGTGGGGGCGGTTGAGCGCGGGCTGTGCTCAGTGCAGGCAGGACCGGGCCACGCGCGCGGCGTCGGCGGACGGGGGAGCGCCCACCTCGTCGGCGGTGACGAGCAGCGGGACAGGCACGCCGCGCTGCTCCGCAGCCGTCGCGGTGGCGGCCGCTCCCACGAAGGCGGGGTCGATCCGGCGCAGGTCGAACCAGCCGCGTGAGCGCATCGGCACGGCGACCGCGCGCATCCCCGTGCCGTCACCGGCCGCGAGGTGCTCGCGCAGCCCGCGCGCGGACAGCAGCGTCAGGACGTCGCACCCGCCGAACGGCCGCAGGACGCCCTGCCCGCCGCGCTCGAGCCGCTCCACCGCCAGCGCGGCCATGCGCGTCAGGTCGTCGCGGAGCGCGGGCCACAGGGCGTCGACGGGCGGCCGACCGGGCGGCACCGCGGAGGGCTGCAACGGCACGGCGAGCCCGCCGTCGTCCGGACGCAGCCCCGGACCGACGTCGAGCACGCCGCCCAGCACCCGCTCCACCGGCCACCGCTCGCCCGGGTGCAGCACGTGCCCGGTTGGCAGGGCGAGCGGCACCAGACGGTCGTCGTCGACCGTGACCGGCACGGAGGCGAGGTACGCCCGGGCGCGCAGCCAGTCGCGCAGCCGCATTCGCCCGGCGTTGGACTCGGGGTTCGCGCCGGACAGCGCCGCCGCCAGCTCCGCCCAGGCGACTGGCGCCCAATCCTCCCGGTCGTCCCAGGAGTGGCCCACCCGCACCCCGGAACCCGTGGGTTCGACCGGGACGTCGTGCAGCAGGCTGACCGCCAGCACCCCGCGCCGCAGAGCGGGCTGGTCGAGCCGGTCCGGGTCCACGACCTGACGCTAGCCGCCCTGGACGGACGCGACCGGCGGCCGCGCCGTCCGCACGCCGTGCCGGCCGAACGAACCACGCGGGCGGCCCAGCGTGGTCACCGGGCGCGGCGACCGGTCACCGGTCGGCGTCCCCGGACCGGCTCCGAACCCCAGGCTGGCTCCCGACCCCGGGCAGGCTGGCGACGCCCGGCGGCAGGAACCGACCCCCGGTGATTGAGGCCGCCCCGCTGCGGTCGAGCAGCGGCGTCAGGCCGCCGTTCCAGAACGAGAACCCGGCACCCGTGATCATCGCGAGGTCAACGTCCTGCGGTGCCTCGACCACACCCTCGTCCAGCAGCCGCCGGGTCTCGTCCGCGAGCGCCGTAAGCACCCGGTCCCGGACCTCCTCACGGTCCAGCACGACCGGCTGCTCGGGGACCTGCACCAGCGCCGCTACATCGGGGTCGGGGCGCGGGCGGCCGCGGTCCTGCAGGTAGAACCCGGACTTGCCGGCCTCGACGACGCGACGCAGGGTGGGCGAGACGTAGAACCGGTCCGGAAAGGCAGCGGCCAGCATCTCGGCGTTGTGCAGGGCGATCGCGGGCCCGACGAGGCCGAGCAGCACGAACGGGGGCATCGGGGCGAGGCCGGTCACCGCGGAGTCGGCGACCTCGATCGGCGTCCCCTCGTCGACGACCCGAGCGACCTCGCCCATGAACCGGCCGAGGAGGCGGTTGACGACGAAGGAGGGGGAGTCCTTCACCAGGATCGCCGTCTTGCGTAGCTGCTTCGCCGTCGCGAAGGCCGTCGCCAGCGTCGCCTCGTCCGTCTGGGATCCCCGGACCACCTCCAGCAGCGGCATCACGGCCACCGGGTTGAAGAAGTGGAACCCGACGACGCGCTCCGGGTGCCGCAGCCCCGAGGCCATGGTCGTGACCGACAGCGAGGAGGTGTTCGTCGCGAGGACGCACTGGGGCGACACGACGGCCTCGACATCGGCGAGCACCTGCAGCTTGACCGCCATCTCCTCGAAGACCGCCTCGACGACGAAGTCGGCCTGCACGAAGGCCTGGCTCGACGTCGAGCCGGTCACCAGGGCCTTGAGCCGGTTGGCGCGGTCGGGTCCCACCGTGCCCTTGGCGAGCAGCTTGTCGATCTCGCCGTGCACGTAGCCGACGCCGCGGTCCACGCGCGCCTGGTCGAGGTCCGTCATCACCACCGGCACCTCGAGCCGCTGGGCGAACAGCAGCGCGAGCTGGCCCGCCATGAGACCCGCACCGACCACGCCCACCGCGGTGACCTTGCGCGCCAGCGTGCGGTCCGGTGCTCCGGCCGGCCGCTTGGCCCGCCGTTGCACCAGGTCGAAGGCGTAGACCCCACTGCGGAACTGCTCGCTGAGCGCGAGGTCGGCGAGGGCCTCGTCCTCGGCCGCAAATGCGGTGTCGCGGTCGGCCGTGCGGGCCAGCCGGACCAGCTCGATCGCCCGGTAGGGCGCTGGTGCCGCCCGGCCGGTCCGGGCGTCCGCGAGCGTCCTGGCCTGGGCCACAGCCGCCTCCCACGCCTGCTCGTCCCGGTCGACCGGACGACGGTTCACCCGCTCGGAGCCCGTGAGCACTCGACCAGCCCAGCGCAGCGACTCCTCCAGGAAGTCGGCGGGCTCGTACGCCACGTCCGCGATGCCGAGCTCCAGGGCTTGGGGACCCTTGAGCATCCGGTTCTGCGACAAAGGGTTCTCGACGATGACCTGCAGCGCGGAGGCAGGCCCGACCAGGTTCGGCAGCAGGTAGGTGCCGCCCCAGCCCGGCACCAGGCCGAGGAAGGTCTCCGGCAGCGCCAGTGCCGGGACGCCCAGGGAGACCGAGCGGTAGGTGCAGTGGAGCGCGATCTCCAGGCCGCCGCCCATCGCGGCGCCGTTGAGAAACGCGAAGCTGGGCACCGGTAGCTCCCCTAGCCGGCGCAGCTGCGCGTGGCCGAACCGGGCGAGCGCCAGCGCCTGCTCGCGGTCGGTAAGGGAGCCGACGTCCTTGAGGTCGGCCCCGACCGCGAAGACGAATGGTTTCCCCGTGATCCCGACCGCGACGATCTCACCGGCGTCCGCGCGGGCGGTCACGTCGTCCAGCGCAGTCTGCAGCCGCAGCAGCCCGCCCGGACCGAACGTCGTGGGCTTGGTGTGGTCGAAACCGTTGTCCATGGTTACGAGCGCCAGCTTGCCCGCACCGCCCGGAAGGTCGACGTCGCGCACATGGAAGCTCGTAACGCGCTCGTCGGTGCTCGCCGCGGCGAGCCGCTCGATCGTGCTGCTCAGCGTCGTGGTCGTCATCAGGCCGCGACCTCCTCGGTGGCGTCCTTGCCGTAGTCCGCGTGGTGCGGGTTCTCCCAGACCACGGCGCCGCCCATGCCGATGCCGACGCACATCGCGGTGAGCCCGTAGCGGACCTCCGGGTGCGCCTGGAACTGGCGCGCCAGCTGGTTCATCAGCCGGACGCCGGACGACGCCAGCGGGTGGCCGGTGGCGATCGCGCCGCCGTACTCGTTGACCCGCGGGTCGTCGTCGGCGAGGCCGAAGTGCTCGAGGAAGGCGATCACCTGGACGGCGAACGCCTCGTTGAGCTCGAACAGGCCGATGTCGTCGATCGTCAGCCCGGCCTGGCGGAGCGCCTTCTCCGTGGCGGGCACCGGGCCGATGCCCATGACCTCCGGCTCCACCCCGACGAACGCGTACGACACCAGCCGCATCTTGGGCGTCAGGCCCAGCTGCTCGGCGGCCTCCGCGGACGCCAGCAGGCAGGCGGTCGCGCCGTCGTTCAGCCCGGCCGCGTTGCCCGGGGTCACCCGGCCGTGCGCCCGGAACGGCGTCCTCAGCGTCGCCAGGTCGGTCATCGTCGTCCCGGGACGCGGCGGCTCGTCCGCCGTCGCCAGTCCCCACCCGAGCTCGTCGTGGCGGGTGGCCACCGGCACCAGGTCAGGCTGGATGTTGCCGCCCGCGTAGGCACGGGCGAGCTTGGCCTGGCTGCCGACCGCGAACCGGTCGCAGCGCTCCCGCGTGATGCCGGGGTAGCGGTCGTGCAGGTTCTCCGCGGTGGAACCCATGACCAGCGCCGACGGGTCCACCAGCTTCTCGGCGACGATCCGGGGGTTGGGGTCGACGCCCTCGCCCATCGGGTGATGGCCCATGTGCTCGACACCACCCGCGATCACGACGTCGTACGCGCCGAAGGCGATGCCGGACGCCGTGGTCGTCACCGCGGTCATCGCGCCGGCGCACATGCGGTCGACGGCGAACCCGGGCACGGACTTGGGCAGCCCGGACAGCAGCGCGGCCAGCCGGCCGATGGTCAGCCCCTGGTCACCGGTCTGGGTGGTCGCGGCGACTGCGACGTCGTCCACGCGCTCCGGGGGAAGCTGAGGGTTGCGGCGGATCAGCTCGCGGATGCAGCGAATGACGAGGTCGTCGGCGCGGGTCTGCGCGTAGAGCCCCTTGTCACCGGCCTTGCCGAATGGCGTGCGGACGCCGTCGACGAAGACGACGTCGCGGAGCGTGCGAGGCACGGGTCCTCCCGGGGAGCGAACGGGTCGAGACCCGAATGCTACTCGGCAGTAACGTCGACCGGGGCGGCGGTGGGCGATGGAGGCGAGGTGGCTGAGGCGGCTCGCTCGGGCTCGGTCCGGGTGGCCGCGGTCTCGGCGAGCGCCTCGCGCAGCACCGGCCCCACCAGCTCGATCTGCCACGGCCGCGCGCCGTACGCCGTCAGCGTGGCGTCCAGGGCCTCCGGCATCGGTGGCGACCACATCAGCCGTCGCACGGTGTCCGGCGTCAGCAGGTTCTCGACCGGCACCCCGCACCGCTCGGAGAGGTCGGTCAGGGCCGCTCGCGCGAAAGCGAGGCGGGCGGCGGCGTCCGGGTCGCGGTCGGCCCAGGCGCGAGGCGGGGGCGGCCCGTCCGACGGCAGGCTGTGCGGCGGCAGGTCCTCGTCGGGCACGTGCCGGCCGCGGGCTAGTGCCTCGAGCCAGACCTTGGCGTGGCGGCGTCCCGCCGGGCCGCGGAAGCCGGGAAGCCGCAGCAGCTCGTCGACGCTGCGGGGACTCGCCGCGGCGGCCTCGACGACGGCCGCGTCCGGCAGCAGCCGGCCGGGGGACAGGTCACGCTTGCGGGCCAGCGCATCCCGGGTGCGCCACAGCTCGCGGACCAGAGCCAGCTGACGCCGGCTCCGCAGCCGGTGCACACCGCTGGTGCGGCGCCAGGGGTCCACCCGCGGCGAGGGCGTCGGCGCGGCCGCGATCGCCGCGAACTCCTGCGCGGCCCACTCCAGCTTGCCCTGGTCGTGCAGCAGGTCGGCCAGCGCGTTCCGCAGGTCGATGAGGACCTCGACGTCCAGGGCGGCGTACCGCAGCCAAGACTCCGGCAGCGGCCGGGTCGACCAGTCCACCGCGGAGTGCTCCTTGGCCAGGGACAGCCCGAGCAGCTGCTCGACGACGGCGCCCAGGCCCACCCTCGGCAGGCCGGCGAGGCGGGCACCGAGCTCGGTGTCGAACAGCCGGGTGGGGCGCAGACCGACGCCGGCAAGGCAGGGCAGGTCCTGCCCGGCCGCGTGCAGCACCCACTCCTCACCGTCGATGGCCCGGCCGATCGGGGACAGGTCGGGGCAGCTCACCGGGTCGACCAAGAACGTCCCGGCCCCCTCGCGGCGCAGCTGCACCAGGTAGGCGGCCTGGCCGTACCGGTAGCCCGAGGCTCGCTCGGCGTCCACGGCGACCGGCCCGGCGCCGGCGGCCAGGGCGTCGGCCGCGCGCAGCAGCGCCTGCTGGTCCGACACCACGGGCGGAACGCCATCACGCGGCTCCAGCAGCGGGGTCGCAGTCGGCTCCGTCACGGCCCTCACGGTACGCGGTCGACCGGCTCCGGACCGCTCGAGGAAACCGTGCGGCGCGTCCCCGTTCCGCCGTGGTGGGCGGGCGTGCCGCGAGGCAGAGCTCAGCTGATGACGCCGGCGCGCAGCGCCAGCATGACCATCTCGGCGCGGTCGCCGGTGCCGACCTTGCGGGCGATGCGTGCCAGGTGGCTCTTCACGGTCAGCGCAGACAGCCCCAGCGACGTGCCGATCTCCTTGTTGGAGCGGCCGTTCGCCACGTGCTGCAACACCTCGACCTCGCGGCCGGACAGCTGCTCGGCTAGCCCGCCGGCGCCGGTCACCGGGTACGCCGGAGCGGGACGACCCGAGACGAGCAGGCAGCGGACCCCGGCGGCGAGTGCGGCGCGGACGGTGTACGGGTCGTCCAGGTGCGACAGCACGACCCCGCGCTGCCAGCCAACGGCGCGCAGGTCGCGGAGCAGGGCGATGCCGGAGCCGTCCGGCAGCGCCACGTCGGCGACGCACATCGCAGGGGTCCGCAGGGCGGCGGCACGGCGGCGGGCTTCCTCGACGGACGAGGCCTGGACCACCTCGCGCACGCCCAGGGCGCGTAGGGTGCGGCTCACGCTCTCGCGCTGGCCCTGGGGGCCGACGACCACCAGGGCGCTGAACCGGCCGGTACGCGGAAGGGGGACCAGGCCGACGCGTTCGGCGACAGCGGCCATGTAGGCCTCCTCGGGCAGGACGGCTACCAGCTCGGGGCGTCCGTGCGCACCGCTTCGTCCGTCCTCACCCCATCGGCAGGTGCGCCGAGCACCTGAAGGCCACCCGACCACCGGTCGCCTCGACGCGGATGGGGGCAGAAGTCCTGGCAAACCTTGCCCTCCGCGTAGAACGGCGACCTCCACCCCGCCGAGCGGGTGGGCGTCATGGGGTGGCAGCGGCTAAGGCGGCAGGGATCAGGAGCGGCGACCGGGTAGCGCGCTGACGCCGTCCGGCACCGGCGGCAGGCCGCCGACGGTGCAGAGCAGGTCGGTCCACGCCAGCAGGTGCGCCGCGAGGTCGGCGTCCCGGGGCGTCCAGGACGCGCGGATCTCGATGCTCACGCCGGACCCTCGCTCGGCAAGCGCGGCGAAGCTCTCGGCCACCACCCGGGTCACCGTGCCGCCCTCGTGGCTGAAGGTTGCGTGGCGGTCGGAGAGTGCGTCCATCAGCCACGACCAGCCGACGGCGCCGAGCACCGGGTCGACCCCCATCTCGGGCTCGAGCTCGGCCCGCACGAACGTGACCGCGCGGAAGGTCCCAGCCCACGGCGCAGGCGCCGACGGGTCGTGCAGCAGGACGAACCGGCCGTTCGCCAGCTCCTCCGGTTCGGCCCCCGGAGCGATCCCGTGCCGGTTCAGGACGTCCGCGGTGAGCGCCACGGAGAATGGCGCGATGCGCTGCGGCGCGGGCGCCTCGGCGAGCACGACCTCGGGCCGCACCCGCGCCGTGCGGAGCGCCTCGAGCGCCCGCTGGAACTCCAGCGGTGCGTCGTCGGGCACGGTGCGGGCGGCCATGTCGGCAGGCTACGACCGGACCACCCCGGTCCGGGGCAAGGCGCGCCGGGCTCTACGCTGCGCCGGTGTCCGTCGTCCTGGCCCTGCTGTCCAGCGTCCTCTGGGGTACCTCGGACTTCCTCGGCGGCCTGCACTCGCGGCGGCGACAGGCGTACGCCGTCGTTGCCGGCTCGCAGGCGTGCGGTCTGCTGGCCATCGCCTCGGTGGCGGTCCTCACGTCCGCCTGGCGGGGACCGCTCGGCTGGCTGCCCTGGGCGGTCGGCGCGGGTGTTGCCGGCAGCGCCGGACTGGTCTGCTTCTACGCCGCCCTGGCCGCCGGGACCATGGGGGTCGTCTCGCCGATCGCGGCGCTCGGTGCGGTGGTGCCCCTGCTCGTCGGCGTCCTCGCCGGCGAGTCGCCGTCCGCGCTCGCGCTCTCCGGGATCGTGATCGCGCTCGCGGGCGCCGTCGCCGCAAGTGGTCCGGAGCTGCGCGGCGGCGCGGGAGCCCGTCCGCTGCTGCTGGCGTCGCTCGCCGGCGTCGCCTTCGGGGTGGCGCTGACCCTGATCGCCCGCGGCGCCCGCGCGGACGCCGTCATGACGTTGACCGGCATGCGGCTGACCAGCGTCGTCCTGTTCGGGAGCGCGGCGCTGGCCCTGCGCACGGTCGGCGGGCTGACCCTGCGGGACGTCGGACCGCTCGCCGCGATCGGCTGCGGCGACGTCGCGGCGAACCTGCTTTTCGCCCTGGCCAGCCAGCGCGGCCTCCTCAGCGTCACCTCGGTGCTGGGCTCGCTGTACCCGGTCGTGACCGTCCTGCTGGCGCGCGCCGTGCTGCACGAGCGGCTGCGTCCGGTGCAGCAGGTGGGGGTAACCGGCGCGCTGCTGGGCGTGGTCCTGGTCTCGATGGGCTGACAGAACCCGTCCCCACGCCGGAGGCCCGTGACACCATGCCCGGCGTGACGTCCCCCGCCCAGGCCTCCTCCGCGCTGACCGCCTCGCCGTTCCTGCGGGCCTGCCGCCGGCAGCCTGTGGAGCGCACGCCGGTCTGGTTCATGCGGCAGGCGGGGCGCTCGCTCCCGGAGTACCGGGCCGTCCGGCAGGGGATCTCCATGCTGGAGTCGTGCACCCGGCCGGAGCTGGTGGCCGAGATCACCCTGCAGCCGGTCCGCCGGTACGGCGTCGACGCGGCGATCTTCTACAGCGACATCGTCGTCCCGCTGAAGGCCATCGGGGTCGACCTGGACATCGTCCCCGGAGTAGGTCCGGTCGTGGCCGAGCCGTTCGCTACGACGGCCGACCTCGACCGGCTACCCGACCTCACGGCCGCGGACGTCCCGTACGTCGCCGAGGCGGTGCGGCTCCTGGTCGCCGAGCTCGGCCCGACGCCGCTGATCGGCTTCGCCGGCGCCCCATACACGCTGGCGTCCTACCTCGTGGAGGGCGGCCCGTCGAAGAACCACGAGCGCACCAAGGCGCTCATGTACGGCGACCCGGACCTCTGGCACGCACTGCTGGGCAGGCTCGCCGCCGTCGCCGGCGCGTTCCTTCGGGTACAGGTGGAGGCCGGCGCGAGCGCAGTGCAGCTGTTCGACTCCTGGGTGGGCGCGTTGCCGCGGGCCGACTACCGCGAGCTGGTGCAGCCGCACTCGGCCGCCACGCTGGACGCCGTCGCCGACCTCGGGGTGCCGCGCATCCACTTCGGCGTGGGCACGGGTGAGCTGCTCGGTGCGATGGGGGAGGCGGGAGCGGACGTCGTCGGCGTGGACTTCCGGGTGCCGCTGGACGAGGCGTCCCGCCGGATCGGCCCGGACCGCGCCGTGCAAGGCAACCTCGACCCGGCGCTGCTGTTCGCGCCGCCAGAGGTCCTGGAGCGGCGGGTACTGGCGACCCTGGAGTCTGGACGCGCGGCGCCGGGCCACGTCTTCAACCTCGGCCACGGCGTCCCGCCGAACGCCGACCCGGGCGCGCTGCAACGCGTCGTCGACCTGGTGCACGCGGCGAGCTGACCGCCGTCAGGACGTGCCGGCCGCGGCATCCACGGCGTCGACCACCGGACGCCGACGACGACGCAGCAGCAGGACGGCGGGCACTCCCACCACGGCCAGCAGCACGGCGAACGGGAGCACCGCGCCCAGCACCGCCAGGGCGACGGCGGCGCTCGCGCCGAGGGCGTGCCACCCCGCCTTCAGGCCGCCGCCGAACCCGGCCTGTGCCGGGGGAGGCGACGACGGCGGGACGAGGGAGACGGTGAGCGTCGCCAGGGTCGTCTGCTGGTCCAGCTGCTGCAGCCGCGCCTTGAGCGCCTCAAGGTCGGCCTCGCGCCGCGCCAGCTCGCTCTCGACCTGAACCACCTGGCCGATAGTGGTGGCTCGCGACAGCAGGGCCCGGACGCGCTCGACACTTGCCGTCTGCGAGCGCACCCGGCTGGCCGTGTCGACGTACGTGCCCGAGACGTCCTGGCTGCTGCGGCTCCGGCTCACCGAGGTGCCGGTGGCGGCGGCCTCGTCCATGACCCGGTCGAGCCCGGACGGCGGGACGCGCACCGTGAGGACCGACTCGGTCCGACCGCCCTCGGTGCTGGTCTCCTCGTCGGACACGTAGCCCTTCGCCGCGGCCGCGGCCCGGCCGACCCGCGCGGCGGCGGCGGTGACGTCCCGCGTCCGTACGGTCAGCTCGGCCGTGGTGATCTCGCGCCGCTCCTCCTCCGCGGCCGCGACGACGGCCGCGCTGTCCGCCGCCTTGCCCTTGGTGGCGGACTCCGCCGCGCTGAGTCCTGACGCGTCACCGGCCGACCCCACGGCGGGTGGTGCGGGCTCCACCGCCCGGGCCGCGCTGGACGACGACACCCCGGCGCTGTCGCCTTCGGTGCAGGCGCCCAGTGTGAGGACGCCCAGCATGGCCACGGCCACCAGAGCGCCGCTGCGCCAACGCCGCCTGGCACGTGTGTTCTCCATGTCCGCTCCTTCAAGTTGACCTGCAGCAATCGAGGCTGCGGGACTTCGACGGCGCCACCCTCGGTCGCGGTTCCCCCCGGTGGCTCACGGACCGGTCACGATCTGGAAGCCTG
>DATFPQ010000113.1:0-9109 GCA_035264765.1 Actinomycetales bacterium
GGACGCAACCTGGCCGGCGCGCTGGCCGTCCGGGCCGGCTGGCGTCCCCGCCTGGCCGGGCGCCCGTTGCTGCTCGTCGACGACGTCGTCACGACCGGCGCGACCCTGCTGGAGGCCCGGCGGACGCTGGCCGAGGCGGGCGGCCGGGTGCTCGCGGCCGCCACCCTGGCGAGCACGCCTCTCGTTCGACCCGTCCCGAAAGAAAGTCACCCAAAGTGACCACCCCGTTGCACGCGACGTCGGGGTGTGCCGGGCGTACCGTCAGTCCATGGGTCCGCGGCGACCCGCCCGCGAGGGCGGTCCCGTCCACCCCCGGGGCTCCGCGGGAGCCGAAAGGGGGTGCATCCGCGGCTGACCCGGGCTGGCGACCCGTCGATCGAACGACGCCAGGCTTCTCGCCGGCGTCGCACACGTCCTGCACCCGCCCGGATCCCGGCGGGAGCGAGCGAACCGCATCAGGAGGTCGAACGTGGAGATCGTGGTCACGGCACGTCACGTGGAGGTCAAGGAGCGCTACCGCCAGCATCTTGAGGAGAAGCTGGCAAAGGTGCCCCAGATCGCGCCGCGGATCCAGCGACTGGACGTCGTGGTGTCCCACGAACCCAACCGCCGCCAGTCCGACGTCTCCGAGCGCGTCGAGATCACCACCGTCGGAAAGGGACCGGTCGTCCGTGCCGAGGCGGCCGCCGACGACCCGTACGTCGCCCTCGACCGTGCCTACGCGAAGCTCCTCGAGCGCCTGCGCCGGGCGCATGACCGCAAGTGCGTCCGGCGCGGCAAGGGCGCCCCCGAGTCGGTGGCTCAGGCCACCGCACGCCTGTCCGAGGCTTCCACCTCGCCGGAGCCGACGTCGGACGGCGTGACCGCGGCGGTATCAGGACTCGAGGACAGCCCGGTCCAGATCCGCGAGAAGGTCCACCGCACCTCGCCGATGAGCCTCGCCCAGGCGCTGTACGAGATGGAGCTGGTGGGTCACGACTTCTACCTGTACTGCGACGCCGACACGAACCAGCCGAGCGTGGTCTACCGCCGCCGCGGCTGGGAGTACGGCGTCCTGCACCTGGACGTCCAGGACGCCGACGAGGCCCAGCCGACCAGCTACCAGGAGGCCGCGGCCGGCTGAGCCGGCGCGTCGCCGCGGGGGTGCCGGACCCGGTTCGATGATCCGCGAGTCGGGTACGGCACCCCTCACGCGTGACACAATGCTCACGGCCTGCCGTAGGCCGGGAGGAAGTGGACATGAGCGAGGCGACGCCGACGTCCGCCAGCGCTGCGCTGCGGACGGAGCCGATCCGGGTGCTCGTCGCCGACGACCACGTGCTCTACCGGCGCGGCCTGGAGATGGTGCTCGGTACCGAGGAGGGCATCGAGATCGTCGGCGAGGCCGGCGACGGTGCCGAGGCGATCCGGCGGGTCGAGGAGCTGCTGCCGGACGTCGTCCTGATGGACATCCGGATGCCGCGCCGCTCCGGCATCGAGGCGTGTACGGCGATCAAGGACGTCGTCCCCTCGACCAAGATCGTCATCCTGACCATCTCGGACGAGGAGTCCGATCTCTACGAAGCGGTGCGGGCGGGTGCGAACGGCTATCTGCTCAAGGACGTGCCCGGTGAGGAGATCGCCGAGGGGATCCGGGCGGTCGCGAGCGGGCAGTCGCTGATCAGCCCGTCCATGGCCAGCAAGCTGCTGACCGAGTTCGCCTCGATGATCAAGAAGAACGACGAGCGCCCGCAGCTGCCGGTGCCGCGCCTGACCGAGCGCGAGCTGGAGGTGCTCAAGCTGGTCGCCCGTGGCCTGGCCAACCGGGACATCGCCAAGGAGCTGTTCATCTCCGAGAACACGGTGAAGAACCACGTGCGCAACATCCTGGAGAAGCTGCAGCTGCACTCCCGGATGGAAGCCGTCGTGTACGCCGTGCGGGAGAAGATCCTCGACCTGACCTGACCCCGTCTGCGCGCTGCCTGCCCCCTGCTTGCCCCGTGCCTGCCCGGCGACTGTCGGTGCTGTGCGGCAAGATCGCCGCCATGAGCGAGCGGGTACTGCCGTCCCGGCTTACCGCCGGTCAGGCGCGGCGAGTGGCGCTGGCCGCGCAGGGCTTCGCGGCACAGCGGCCGGTCACCGCGCCGACCGTGCGGCACCTGCAACGCGTCGTCGACACGCTCGGGGTCGTGCAGATCGACAGCGTCAACGTGCTGCAGCGCAGCCAGTACCTGCCGTTCTTCTCCCGGCTCGGCCCGTACGACACCGCGCTGCTGGACCGCGCCCGCGACCACCGTCCGCGCCGCCTGGTCGAGTACTGGGCGCACGAGGCGTCGCTGGTGCCGCCGTCGACCTGGCCGCTGCTGCGGTGGCGGATGGCACGGGCGCGGGAGGAGGCGTGGGGCGGCGTGCGGCGGGTCGAGGTCGAGCACCCGGGCCTGCTCGAGGCGGTGCTCGCGGAGGTGACGGCGCGGGGCCCGGTGACCGCGGTCGAGGTCGAGGCGTCGCTCGAGCACGACCGACCCCGTGAGCGCCCCGACTGGGGCTGGAACTGGAGCGCCGTCAAGCGCGCGCTCGAGCTGCTGTTCTGGGCCGGCGACATCACGTCGGCCGGGCGCAACACCCAGTTCGCCCGCCGCTACGACCTGCCCGAGCGGGTACTTCCGGCGGACGTGCTCGCGCAGCCGGTCCCGGACCCGCGCACCGCCGTCCGGAGGCTGGTGCAGATTGCTGCGCGAGCCCAAGGCGTGGCCACCGAGCAGGACCTGCGGGACTACTTCCGCCTAGGGCTCGAGCAGTCCCGGGCCGCGGTCGCCGACCTCGTGGCAGACGGCGAGCTGCGCCCGGTGCAGGTGGAGGGCTGGCGGCGACCGGCGTACCTGCACGCGGCGGCCCGGGTGCCACGCCGGGTCGCGGCCAGAGCGCTCCTCAGCCCGTTCGACTCGCTGATCTGGGACCGCAGCCGCACCCGAGCGCTGTTCGGCTTCGACTTCCGGCTGGAGATCTACGTGCCGGCGCCCCGGCGGGTGCACGGGTACTACGTGCTGCCCTTCCTGCTGGGCGAGCGCCTCGTCGCTCGGGTCGACCTCAAGGCGGAGCGGCAGGCCGACGGCGGCGCGGGGGTCCTGCGGGTGCAGGCCGCGCATGCCCAGGCCGGCGCTCCGGCGGACACCCCGGCGGAGCTCGCGGCCGAGCTCGGCACGCTCGCGGGCTGGCTGGGGCTGGCCCGGGTCGAGGTCACCGGTCGAGGCGACCTGGCGCCGGCGGTGGGCGAGGTCCTGCGGGAGGCGCTGGCGCGGCGGACCGTTCCCGCCGCCGTCCCCGTCCCGTTCAACGGGAGGAGACGACCGGCGTGAGGTAGCGTGACCCGCGGTCGAAGAAGCGGCTGTCCTCGCTCTCGGCGCACTCCCTGCGGACGCCGGGACGGCCCGGCGCTCGCGCCAGGTGCTATTGACGGAGGCCACCATCCTTCCCCCCGCTGCCGACCTCCCGCTGGCGACCGAGCTGTCCGTCGTGTTCGCGCGCATGCAGGGCCTGCTGCTCACCGAGGAGACGGTGCAGACGGCGCTGGCCATGGTCACCGCGCTCGCACACGACACGATGGGCCCGAGCACCGTGGGTGCCGGCGTGAGCCTGCTCGACACGCACGGCCTGCGGTCGTCGTCCGGAGCCTCCAACGAGGTGGTGCAGCGCGCCGACGCGCTGCAGTACGAGCTGGACGAGGGACCGTGCCTGGCCGCCTGGGCCGGACGCGCCGTCGTCCGGATCGACGACGTCGGCTCGGACCCGCGCTGGCCGCGCTGGGCCGCCGCCGCGGCGGGCCTGGGGATCCGATCCGCGCTCAGCGCACCCCTGGTGGCCGGTGACGTCGCCCTGGGCGCGGTCAAGGTGTACGCCGACGAGCCCGGTGCGTACGGCCAGCACGCCGAGCGCCGCCTGCTGATGTTCGCGGGCCAGGCGGCCGTGCTGCTGGCCAACGTGCGAACCCTGCAGGACGCCCGCCGGGTCAGCGACAACCTTCGGCAGACGATGCGCAGCCGCGACGTCGTGTCGATGGCGAAGGGTGCGCTCATGGCCGCCGAGCAGGTCGGAGAGGACGCCGCCTTCGGCCTGCTCGCCAGCCTGGCCCAGCGCGAGCACCGGTCGGTGCACGACGCTGCCGTCACCGTCCTGGCCAAGGCCGGCCGCGGCCCGTCCGTCGTCCGCTCCCGAACCGCCGAGCGGCGCGGCTGAGCGGTCGAGGGGACGGGCGCGTGAGCTCCATCGGGGCCGACGAGGGCGAGCAGCGGCGGCTGCTGCTCGCCGCCGTGCGCAGGACCGACCTGCCGCTGGAGCAGCTGTGGCTGCGGTACTTCGGTCTGGGCGGATCGGCCGACCTGCTGGAGGTGGAGGGATACCTCAACGAGCTGTTGTCGCTGTCCGCGGTCGAGCGGGACGTGCTCGCGCAGGCGGTCAACGAGCGGCTGGACGAGCTGACCTGGCGACCGCGAGTGCCCTACAGCCGGCCGCTGCCGGAGGTGTACCCGCAGCAGGGCCCGCTGGCCGCGCTCGTCGACCTGCTCGAGGGTGCGCGCGGCGCGCCTCCGGACCGGCTGCCGGCGCTGGTGGCACACGCCGGGCTCGCGCTCGGGGTTGACGCCACCCTGTACCTCGTCGACTACGAGCAGACCCTGCTCGCGCCGGTCACGGCCGCGGGGGTGCCGTGCGGTGCGCCGATCGGCGTCGACACCACGCTGCCCGGTCGCGCGTTCCGCGATGTGCGGGTGATCGCGACCGACGCCGACGGGGAGCCCCGGCTGTGGGTGCCGGTGCTCGACGGCGAGGAGCGGCTCGGAGTCCTCGAGGCGAGGGTGCACGACGCGGAGCGGCTGGCTGACCGGTCGCTGCACGAGCAGCTGCGCTGGGTCGCCTCGCTCGTCGGGCACCTCGTCACCACCACCAGCCGCTTCGGCGACGGGCTGGACCTGGTCCGGCGGCATCAGCCCCGGTCCCCGGCGGCCGAGCTGGTGTGGTCGATGCTGCCTCCCCTCACCGCGACGACCGGGGGCTTCGCCCTCGCCGGCCTGGTCGAGCCGCCGTACGCCGTGGGCAGCGACGCCTTCGACTACGCGCTGTCCGAGCGCGTCGTGCAGTTGGGCATCTTCGACGGCATGGGTCATGCCCTCGGCGCCGGCCTGCTCACTGCGGCCGCGCTCTCCGCGTACCGCAGCGCGCGCCGGGACGGGCAGGGCCTGTTCGGCCAGGCCCGGGCCCTGGACGACACCCTCGAGGCGCAGTTCCGGGGTGAGGCCTTCGTCACCGGCGTCCTCGCCGAGGTCGACCTGGGCAGCGGCCGGCTTCGGTACGTGTCCGCCGGGCATCCGGAGCCGCTGCTGATGCGCGGTGGCCGGGTCGTGAAGACGCTGACCGAGGGCCGCCGCGGGCCCTTCGGCCGGGGCGACGGCGAGCTCACGGTCGCCGAGCAGGCGCTGCAGCCGGGGGACTGGCTGGTGCTGCACACCGACGGCGTCACCGGGGCGTGCGACGCGTCCGGGCAGCCGTTCGGTCACGAGCGGCTGGTCGATGTCCTGGAGCGGGAGGCCGGGGCCGCGCACCCACCGGCCGAGACGGTGCGCCGGGTGACCCGGGCGGTCCTGGAGCACCAGGACGGCGCGTTGCGAGACGACGCGACCGTACTTTTAGCGCGCTGGGACGCCGACCGCTGACCCTCAGGTGGGGCCTCGGCCTCGTGCTGCTCTGCGCTGGGACGCCGACCGCAACCCTCAGGCGGGTGCCTCCACCTCGGAGGCCAGCACGTCGTACAGCACGAAGTCGACGACCCGGCCGTCGCGCAGCCGCTCGGCGCCGCGGGCCAGGCCCGTCCTGGTCATGCCGGCGGCCACGGCCACCGCGTTGGACGCCGCGTTCCCGGCGGCCGCCCGCAGCGACACCCGGGGCAGCCCGAGGCCGCCCTCCTCGAGGTCCACCGCCGCGTGGCGCAGGACCAGCCGAGTCGCCTCGGTCATCACCCCGCGCCCCCGGGCGTCCGGGTGGGTCCAGTAGCCGATCTCCGGAGCCGGCGCTTCCCCGGCCAGGCCCATCAGGGCGATGGACCCGATGCAGCGGTCGTCGTCCGCCGTGGCCACGCACCAGTAGAGCCCGGTCCCGCGGGCGTGCTCCTCCTCGCGCGAACCGACGTACCACTGGGCGTCCGCGAGCGTGTACGGCGAGGGCAGCAGGGGCAGCCAGGTCTGGCTCTCCGGGTCGGCGCAGGCCTCCGCGACCCGCGGCACGTCGTCCTCGCGCCACCGGCGCAGCACGACGCCGGCGCCCCGCAGCTCGGGGACGTCGAGCCACCTCGTCGCCGCCTCCAGCGGCTCCCCGCGGACGATCGAGCCGATCCAGCCGTCGTGCAGCTGCCCGCGCGCGGCCAGCAGCCCCCGGACGGTGCCCTCGACCCGGAACCCCGTCGCCCAGGCGACCCGGCGGGACGGCCAGTTGCCGACGTGGGCCCGCCAGTGGACGACGTGCAGGTCCCGCTCCTCGAACCCCCACCTCAGCAGCAGGCGCACGGCCCGGGACATCACGCCGCGGCCGCGGGCCCACGGGGCCAAGGCGAAGGCCACCTCCGCAGCACCGGCGCCGTTCGGACGCAGGCCGAGGTTGCCGGCGAACCGCGCGGCGTCGTCGTCGTCGTGGGCCTCGACCGCGAACCCCCACTCGGTGCCCTCGGCCCAGCCTCGCGGCATCGCCGTCCCGACGAAGTACTCGGCGTCGGCCCGCGCGTAGGGAACCGGCACCGTGGTCCAGCGCTGCATGTCCGGGTCGGTGCACATCTGCAGGCACGGCTCGACATCCTCCGGCCTATGGCGACGCAGCGTCACCGGGTCGGGGTCCTCGCCATCCGTGATCGTCGGGACGTGGGCAGCGGCCTCCATCGGCACAGCCTCGCACGACGGGCACGCCGGTCGTGCTCGCGGCATCATGGCGGCTATGAGCGGGCAGGATGCGGTCGTCCGGGACGCCCCGGAGCGCAGCAGGTACGAGCTTGTGGTGGGCGAGCGCGTCCTCGGCTTCGCCGACTACAGCGTCGACGGAACGGTGATCACGGTGCCGCACGTGGAGGTCGAGCGGGCCGCCCGTGGGGCCAGCCTCGGGTCGGTGCTGGTCCGCCGGATGCTGGATGACGTCCGCAGCCGCGGGCTCAGCATCCGGCCGCTGTGCCCGTTCGTGCGGGTCTACATCCGAGGCCACGACGAGTACGCCGACCTGGTGGCCGCGTAGGCGCTTCGGGTGCGGCTGCGTCCGCGGCCAGGTCGCCGGGCGGCTCACTCTTGACGTATTCGTCCGTGCAGGCAGACCGCGTGCCGGACCACCGGCGCCGCAGGGTCCTCGCGCAGCGGCAGGAAGCACGGACGCCGGCCCTCCACCGCATAGCCGGCCCGCAAGGCGGTGCGGCAGGACGCCACGTTCCCCACTGCGTGGTCGAGCTGCACCCGGTGGACATCGCCGCCGTCCGGTGACAGCAGCCACTCGGTGAGCAGCCGCAGCGCGGTGCTGCCCACGCCACGCCCACGGGCGGCCGCTGCGACGCCGTACCCGACGTCGATCACCGAAAACGGCGGCGTGGGGAAGCCGTTGCGCCAGTCCACGCTGCCGAGCAGCCGGGTGGGCTCCTCGGCATCCACGACGGCAAACGAGGAGGGTGTGCCGGCGGCGGCCTCCCGCACGGCCCGCTCCACGCGCTCAGTGACCCAGGCGAGGTCGGGCACCCGGGTCAGCGGAGACCAGCGGAACATGTCCGGGTCGCTGTCGAGCACCAGCCGGGCCTCGACGTCCTCGGGCCGCCAGGTCCGCAGCAGCACGCCGCCGGACCGCAGGCCGTCCTGCGGCCAGGGCGCCATCACGGGTGCAGTATGGCCGAGCCGGGACACGGGGGGCCGAGCGCACCCGGACCCTGCGGGCGTCCCCGCTGTCAGCGGCGCCTGCGTACCATGGTCGCGGCTCGCACGCGGCGGGCCGGTCGAGCTACGGGAGACGTCGAGTGCCGAAGATCGTCGAGAGGCTCCTGCGGGCTGGGGAGGGCAGGATCCTCAAGAAGCTCAGCGGATTGGCCGACCAGGTCAACTCGATCGAGGAGGACTTCGTTCGGCTGAGCGACGCCGAGCTGCGCGAGGAGACGGACCGCTTCCGCGCCCGGCTTGCCGACGGCGAGACGCTCGACGACCTACTGCCCGAGGCGTTCGCCGCGGTGCGAGAGGCCGCCAAGCGCACGCTCGGCCAGCGCCACTTCGACGTGCAGCTGATGGGCGGGGCGGCGCTGCACCTCGGCAACATCGCCGAGATGCGCACCGGTGAGGGCAAGACGCTGGTGGCGACGGCGCCGTCGTACCTCAATGCCCTCAGCGGCAAGGGGGTGCACGTCGTCACGGTCAACGACTACCTCGCCGAGTACCAGTCCGACCTGATGGGACGCGTGCACCGGTTCCTCGGCCTGAGCGCCGGCTGCATCCTGTCGAACATGACGCCGGAGCAGCGGCGTGAGATGTACGCCTGTGACATCACCTACGGCACGAACAACGAGTTCGGCTTCGACTACCTGCGCGACAACATGGCGTGGTCGTCCGAGGAGCTCGTCCAGCGGGGCCACAACTTCGCCATCGTGGACGAGGTCGACTCGATCCTGGTCGACGAGGCCCGCACGCCGCTGATCATCTCCGGGCCCGCGGACCAGCCCACCAAGTGGTACGTCGAGTTCGCCCGGGTCGCGCAGCGGCTCCAGCGTGACCGTGACTACGAGGTGGACGAGAAGAAGCGCACCGTCGGTGTGCTCGAGTCCGGCATCGACCGGGTCGAGGACTACCTCGGCATCGACAACCTGTACGAGAGCGCCCACACGCCGCTGGTCGGGTACCTCAACAACGCGGTGCGCGCCAAGGAGCTGTTCAAGCGCGACAAGGACTACGTCGTGATGAACGGCGAGGTGCTCATCGTCGACGAGCACACCGGTCGCATCCTGGCCGGCCGCCGCTACAACGAGGGCATGCACCAGGCCATCGAGGCCAAGGAGGGGGTGGAGATCCAGAACGAGAACCAGACGCTGGCCACCATCACCCTGCAGAACTACTTCCGCATGTACGACAAGCTCTCC
>DATFPQ010000114.1:0-15133 GCA_035264765.1 Actinomycetales bacterium
CGAGGGCGTTCTGAACGTCGTGCACGGCGACAAGGTGGCGGTCGACCGGCTGCTCGAGCACCCGGACGTGGCCGCCATCTCCTTCGTCGGGTCCACGCCGATCGCGCGGTACGTGTACGAGACCGGCACGCGCAACGGCAAGCGGGTGCAGGCGCTGGGCGGCGCGAAGAACCACATGGTGGTGCTGCCGGACGCCGACCTCGACCTGGCCGCGGACGCCGCGGTCAACGCCGGCTTCGGCTCGGCGGGGGAGCGGTGCATGGCCATCTCGGCGCTGGTCGCGGTCGAGCCGGTGGCCGACGAGCTGGTCGCGAAGATCGGCGAGCGGATGGCCACGCTGCGCACCGGCGACGGCCGCCGCGGCTGCGACATGGGCCCGCTGGTCACCCGCCAGCACCGGGACAAGGTGGCGTCGTACGTGGAGGCGGGCGTCGAGGCCGGCGCCGAGCTGGTCGTGGACGGCCGTGAGCAGCAGTTCGACGGCGCCGAGGACGGCTTCTGGCTCGGCCCGACGCTCTTCGACAAGGTCACGCCGTCGATGAGCATCTACACCGACGAGATCTTCGGTCCGGTGCTGTCGGTCGTGCGGGTGGACTCCTACGACGCCGCCCTCGACCTGGTGAACTCGAACCCCTACGGCAACGGAACCGCCATCTTCACCAACGACGGCGGGGCGGCGCGCCGCTACCAGAACGAGGTGCAGGTCGGCATGATCGGCGTCAACGTGCCGATCCCGGTGCCGATGGCGTACTACTCCTTCGGTGGCTGGAAGTCTTCCCTGTTCGGTGACACGCACGCCCACGGCACCGAGGGAGTACATTTCTTTACGCGAGGCAAGGTGGTGACCTCGCGCTGGCTCGACCCCAGCCACGGCGGCCTGAACCTGGGCTTTCCGCAGAACACCTGAGCCTCCGCCGGCCGGGACATCCCCAGCCCCGGGAGGACGCGTCCTCTTCCCCTCCCGCTGCCTGGGGAGGAGGACGCGCTTATGCGCGTCCCCCTAGGCTGCGCGACATGACCCGCTACGGCGCCCAGTACGGGCCGGACATCACGTTCCTCGGCGTCGAGCGGTGCGACCTCGACGACCCCGCGTCGTACGAAGGTGCCGACGTGGTCGTCGTGGGCGCGCCGTTCGACGGGGGGACCTCGCACCGGCCCGGCACGCGGTTCGGCCCGCACGCGATCCGCAGTACCGACTACCTCGGCCACGACGGGTCCCGGCCGAGCCTGGCGCTGCGCACCGACGGCCTGCGCGACCTGCAGGTCCTCGATGCGGGTGACGTCGAGATGTACTCGGGCGACATCGAGACGGCGCTGCCGGCGCTCGAGGCGGCTGTGGAGAACGTGGCCCGCGCCGGAGCGATCCCCGTGGTCCTCGGCGGCGACCACTCGATCGCCTTCCCGGACGCCAAGGGCGTGGCGAACGTCCTCGGGCACGGGCGGGTGTCGATGATCCACTTCGACGCCCACGCCGACACCGGCAACATCGAGTTCGGGTCGCTGTGGGGGCACGGCCAGCCGATGCGCCGGCTGATCGAGTCCGGCGCCCTGCGCGGCGACCGGTTCCTGCAGGTGGGCCTTCGCGGCTACTGGCCGCCGCCGGAGACGCTGGACTGGATGGCCGGGCACGCGATGCGGTCCTACGAGATGACCGAGATCGGGCACCGCGGCCTGGACGCCTGCCTGACCGAGGCGTTCGGCATCGCCATGGACGAGTGCGACGGCGTGTTCCTGTCCGTCGACATCGACGTCTGCGACCCCGGCCATGCCCCTGGCACCGGGACCCCCGAACCGGGCGGCCTGTCCGCCCGCCAGCTCCTGGACGCGGTGCGGCGCGTGTGCCTGGAGGTGCCGGTGGTCGGCCTCGACGTCGTCGAGGTCAGTCCGCCGTACGACCACGCCGACATCACCGCCGCACTGGCCAACCGGGTGGTGCTCGAGGCTCTCAGCGCGATCGCCCGCCGCCGCCAGGACGCTCGCGACGGCACGCGGTGGGACCCCGCGAGGCCGCTGCTGGAGGGCCGCGCCTGACATCGCCTCACATCCCGTCCCCGGCGACAACCACCCGTTACTCACGAGCGGCGCCATTGCTCATCAGCAACGCCGTTGGGAGCGGCCGATCGGCCGATTCGCGGCGCTGCTCATGAGTATCGGCGCTGCTCGTGAGCAAACGAGCCGGCGAGCGTCGACTACGCGAACAGCTCCGTGGCGCACTCCGCGAAGGCGTCGGTGTGCCGGTCGACGTCGGACTCGGTGGTGGCCGGGCTCATCAGCGCCATGTTGTGGAACGGCGTCAGCAGCAGGCCGCGGTTCAGCGCGTGCAGGTTCAGGTACTGCTGCAGCGCGAAGTCGTCGGCCGCGGCCGCCTCGGCCCCGTCCCGCGGCGGCGTAGGGGAGAACGCGTACTCGGCCCGGCAGCCCAGCCGGGTGACGTGCCAGGGGGCGCCGGTGGCATCGAGAACGCCCTGGACGCCGGCGGTCCAGCGCTCGGCCAGCGCGGTCATCCGAGCGAAGGCCTCGTCGGTGAGCACCTCGGTCAGCGTGGTGGCGACCGCGGCGAGGGACAGCGCGTTGCCGGCCAGGGTGCCGCCGATCCCGCCGACGTCGATGTCCTCGAGCTCCACGCTGCGCCGCACGCGGTCGGCGAGCTGCTCGCTCATCCCGAAGGCGCCGGCCGGGATGCCACCGCCGATCGTCTTGCCGACCACCACGGCGTCCGGCTCCAGGCCCCAGGCACCGGTGCACCCGCCCGGCCCCGCGCAGAGCGTGTGCGTCTCGTCCAACACGAGCACGGTGCCGTGCTGCCGGGTGAGCCGCCGGAGCGCGTCGAGGTAGCCGTCCTCGGGCAGCACGATGCCGATGTTGGTCATCACCGGTTCCAGCAGGGCGCAGGCCACGTCGCCGGTGGCGAGCGCCGCCTCGAGCGCCGGCACGTCGTTGAAGGGGACCACGACGGTGGTCTCGGACGGTGGGATCGGCGGGCCGATGTTGCCGCGGCGGGGCACCACGGCGCCGGTATCGTCGAGCGTCGCGAAGGTCTCGTCGACCGTGCCGTGGTAGCACCAGTCGACGACGAGCATCTGGCGGCGGCCCGTGACGTGCCGCGCGTACCGGATCAGGTGCCGGTTGGCGTCCGTCGCCGACAGGGTGAACTGCCAGCTCGGCACGCCGAACCGGCGGGTCAGCTCCTCGGCGGCCACGGCACCGTCGGCGGTCGGGAGCATCGCCGTGATGCCACGGCCCACCTGGTCGCGCACCCGGCGCACCGTGGGCTCAGGGGAGTGACCGCACATGGCACCGGTGTCGCCCAGGCACAGGTCGACGTGGTCGATCCCGTCGGCGCAGGTGAAGTGCGCCCCCTCCGCGCGGTCGACGTACACGGGGAAGGGCCCGGGCCACTTGGCCATCCACGACATCGGGACGCCGCCGAGCAGGTGCTCGGCCGCTTGCTCGTGCAGGGCTCGTGACGCCGGACGCTCGGCCACGAACCGTTCCACCTCGCGGGCGTGCAGCCGCTCCAGCCGGGCCGGGTCCACTCCAGTGCCTGCGTGGGCCGCGGCGCTCGTCGTCATCCGCTGCACCTCAGCGGGCCGCGACGGCGTCGGCGAGGACGTCCAGCGCCTCGGTCAGCAGATCCTCGCCCATGACCAGGGGAGGCAGCAGGCGCAGCACGTTGCTGAAGGTTCCGCAGGTCAGCGTCACGACCCCCGCGGCGTGGCAGGCGGCGCTGATCCGCGCGGCCTCGGCGGCGTCCGGCTCCCTGGTGCCTGGGTGCACGAGCTCCACGGCGATCATCGCGCCACGGCCGCGGACGTCGCCGATCTGCGGGTGCTCGGCCGCCAGCGCGCACAGCCGGCTTGTCATCAGCTCGCCCAGAACCCGTGCCCGGCCCGGTAGGTCGTCGCGCGCCATCGTCTCCATCGCGCCGAGCGCGGCCGCGCAGGCCAGCGGGTTGCCGCCGTAGGTGCCACCGAGGCCGCCGGAGTGGACGGCGTCCATCAGCTCGGCCCGCCCGGTCACAGCGGACAGCGGCAGCCCGCCCGCGATGCCCTTCGCGGTGGTGATCAGGTCGGGGACCACGCCCTCGTGCTGGCAGGCGAACATGGCGCCCGTGCGGCCGAAGCCGGTCTGGATCTCGTCCGCCACGAAGACCACCCCGTTCTCGCGGCACCACGTGGCGATCGCGGGGAGGAAGCCCTCGGCCGGGACGACGAAGCCGCCCTCGCCCTGGATCGGCTCGATCACCACGCAGGCGACCTGGTCGGCGCCCACCTGCTTCTCGATGACCGCGATGGCGCGCGCCGCGGCCTGGGCACCCGTGATCGGCGCCGGCTCGTGGAACGGATAGCTCATCGGCGCGCGGTAGACCTCGCCGGCGAATGGGCCGAAGCCGTGCTTGTAGGGCATCGACTTGGCGGTCATGGCCATCGTGAGGTTGGTGCGGCCATGGTAGGCGTGGTCGAACACCACGACGGCGTCGCGGCTGGTGGCCTTGCGGGCGATCTTGACGGCGTTCTCCACGGCCTCGGAACCGGAGTTGAACAGCGCGGACTTCTTGGCGTGGTCGCCAGGCGTGAGCCGGGCCAGCGCCTCGCACACCTGCACGTAGCCCTCGTACGGCGTGACCATGAAGCAGGTGTGGGTGAAGCGGCCGACCTGCTCGCTGACCCGGTCGACGACGAGCGGGTTGGCGTTGCCGACGTTGACCACGGCGATGCCCGACCCCAGGTCGATCAGCGAGTTGCCGTCGACGTCGACGAGGACGCCGCCACCGGCCCGGTCGATGTAGACCGGCAGCGTGCTGCCGACACCCGCGGCCACCGCCGCTGTGCGGCGCGCGTGCAGCTCGCGCGAGCGCGGGCCGGGGATCTCGGTGACGAGGGAGCGGCGCTGTGGCAGAGCGGTGTCGAGGTCGGTCATGGCGGCACCCTAGTCAGTGACACCGGCCACCAGGAGTCGCACTGTGCGGCCCGGTGCTCGCCCGCGCTGACACCGTGACGAGACGGCTGTCGGAGGGGTGGACTAGCGTCGGCCGGGCAAGGCAGCAGGCAGGGAACCGGCACCAGTGCGCAGGAGGAACCGTGGCGTCGACCGAGGTGGCCAGCGAGCTCGTGGCCAACGTGCTGGCCGTCGAGGTCGAGGTCGGCCAGCGCGTGGCCGAGGGCGACTCGCTGGTGCTGCTGGAGTCCATGAAGATGGAGATCCCGGTGCTCGCACCGCACGACGGAACCGTCGCCCAGGTCCGCACCGCGCCCGGCGACGTCGTCCAGGACGGCGACGTCATGGTGGTCGTCGAGACCTGAGCCGAGCGGGAGACAAGGCCAACCGCTAGCCGCAGAAGGAGTTGCCGTGACCGACCAGGCGGACGAGCGTCGCGTCGTCAAGGCCGTGCCGACCGAGCTGTTCATCGGTGGAGCCTGGCGGGGGGCGTCCGGAGGAGGCCGGATCGACGTCATCGACCCTTCGACCGAGCAGACGCTGACCTCGGTCGCGGACGCCACGGTGGAGGACGGCCGGGCGGCACTGGACGCAGCCGTCGCCGCACAGCGGGACTGGGGCCGGACCGCCCCCCGCGACCGAGGGGAGATCCTGCGCGCGGCCTTCGAGAAGGTCATGCAGCGCAAAGACGACCTGGCGCTGCTGATGACCCTGGAGATGGGCAAGCCGCTGTCGGAGTCGCTTGCGGAGATCGCCTACGGTGCAGAGTTCCTGCGCTGGTTCTCCGAGGAGGCGGTCCGCGTCACCGGCCGCTGGTCGACCGCGCCGAATGGCGCGACCCGGCTGATGACCATGAAGCAGCCGGTCGGGCCGTGCCTGATGATCACGCCGTGGAACTTCCCGCTCGCCATGGGTACGCGCAAGATCGGTCCCGCGGTCGCCGCGGGCTGCACGATGGTGGTCAAGCCCGCGTCCCAGACGCCGCTCACGATGTTGGCCTTGGCCGAGATCCTCACCGAGTGCGGGCTGCCCGACAGCGTCCTCAACGTGGTGACGACCAGCTCGACCGGCGAGGTGATGGAGCCGCTGATCCGCGACCCACGGCTGCGCAAGCTGACCTTCACCGGTTCCACGCCGGTCGGCCGCACGCTGGTCGAGCAGTCCGCACAGGGCCTGCTCCGGCTCTCGATGGAGCTCGGCGGCAACGCGCCCTTCCTGGTGTTCGGGGACGCCGACCTCGACCGGGCAGTGGACGGCGCGATGCTGGCGAAGATGCGCAACATGGGGGAGGCCTGCACCTCCGCGAACCGTTTCCTGGTCCACGAGTCGGTGGCCGCGGAGTTCTCCGAGCGGCTCGCCGAGCGGATGGGCGCGCTGGTCGTCGGACGGGGCACCGAGAATGGCGTCGACGTGGGCCCGCTGGTTGACGAGAAGCAACGGAAGAAGGTCGGTGAGCTGGTGCAGGACGCCGTCGACCGAGGCGCTGGTGTCGTCACCGGCGGATCCTCAACCGGTGACAAGGGTTTCTTCTATCAGCCGACAGTGCTCGCCGACGTCCCGTCGCAGGCCCGCGTCTTTCACGAGGAGGTGTTCGGCCCGGTGGCGCCGGTCACCACCTTCCGCACCGACGAGGAGGCGCTGGCCCTGGCCAACGACACCGAGTACGGGTTGGTGGCGTACGCCTTCACGCGTGACCTGACCCGGGCCATCACCGTGTCCGAGGGCCTGGAGACCGGCATGGTCGGCATAAACCAGGGCATCGTGTCCAACCCGGCGGCCCCGTTCGGCGGGGTCAAGGCGAGCGGCTTCGGCCGCGAGGGCGGCGCGGAGGGCATCGAGGAGTACCTGGAGACGAAGTACGTCGGTCTGGCGCTGTGACGGCCCCCGCGGACGTCCACCCGCAGACCGTCGCGCTGCTCGGCTCGACCGGCTCGATCGGCACCCAGGCGATCGAGGTGATGAGTCGCTTCCCGGAGCGGTTCCGGGTGACCGCGCTGGCGGCTAGAGGCTCGGACGTCGGGGCGCTGGCCCGCCAGGCCGTGGCGCTCGGGGTCGAGCAGGTAGCGGTCGCCGACGAGCGGGCGGTGCCTGCACTCCGGGACGCGCTCGCCGCGGCCGTCGCCGCCGCGGGGTCGTGGGACGTCCCCGGGTCGCCCGTGCCCGCATGGGCCGGGGACGTGGCGGGGCCCCGCGAGGTCGCCGGGATGCCGGAAGTGCTGGCCGGTCCGGACGCCGCGGCAACGGTCGCCGGCCGCGGCGACGACGTGGTGCTGAACGGCATGACCGGGTCGGTCGGGCTGCGGCCCACGCTCGCCGCCCTGGCGGCGGGCAGCCGACTGGCTCTGGCCAACAAGGAGTCGCTGATCGTCGGCGGGCCGCTGGTCAAGGCCGCGGCCGCCCCGGAGCAGATCGTGCCGGTCGACTCCGAGCACTCGGCGCTGGCCCAGTGCCTGCGCGGCGGCCGCGCGAGCGAGGTCCGGCGCCTGGTGGTCACGGCGAGCGGCGGGCCGTTCCGCGGCCTGCGGCGCGAGCAGCTCGCCGACGTCACGCCGGAGCAGGCGCTGGCCCACCCGACCTGGTCGATGGGGCCGGTGATCACGACCAACTCGGCCACCCTGGTCAACAAGGGGCTGGAGGTGATCGAGGCGCATCTGCTGTTCGACGTCCCGCTGGACGCCATCGACGTCGTCGTCCACCCCCAGTCGGTGGTGCACTCGATGGTCGAGTTCGTCGACGGCTCGACCCTCGCGCAGTGCTCGCCGCCGGACATGCGACTGCCCATCGCGCTCGCCCTCGGCTGGCCGGACCGCCTGCCGGGCGCGGCCGCGGGCTGCGACTGGACCACGGCCGGCACCTGGGAGTTCCTGCCGCTGGACGACGACGCGTTCCCCGCCGTGGGCCTGGCCCGCCGGGTGGGGGCGGCGGGGTCGACCTACCCCGCGGTGTTCAACGCGGCCAACGAGGAATGCGTGGCGGCGTTCCTGGCCGGCCAGGTCCGCTTTCCGGCCATCGTCGACACGGTGACCGCCGTGGTCGACCTGCACACCCCGCCGTCCGGCGTCCCGACGCTGGAGGACGTCCTGGCCGCGGAGCTGTGGGCCCGGGAGGAGGCGCGTGCGATATTGAAGGGGTGACCACCCTGTACTACGCCCTCGGCGCGCTGGCCCTCGCCCTGGGCGTCGGCCTGTCGATCGCGCTGCACGAGATCGGGCACCTGGTGCCGGCCAAGCGCTTCGGGGTAAAGGTGACGCAGTACATGGTCGGCTTCGGCCCGACCCTGTGGTCACGTCGCCGCGGCGAGACCGAGTACGGCGTCAAGGCGATCCCGCTCGGCGGCTACATCCGGATGATCGGCATGTTCCCGCCCAAGCCCGGCGAGGACCCCCGGATGGTTCGCGCCAGCTCCACCGGGCGGATGGGCCTGATGGTGGACACCGCCGTCCAGGCGCGCGCGGACCGTCGCACGGGCCTGGCCGAGCAGGCCCGCCAGCAGTCTCTGGAGGAGATCCGGCCCGGCGACGAGCACCGGGTGTTCTACCGGCTGTCGGTGCCGCGCAAGGTCATCGTGATGCTCGGCGGGCCGACGATGAACCTGCTGATCGCGGCGGTCCTGATCGCGGTCACCGTGTCCGGCTTCGGCATGCTCGGGTCCACCACCCGCGTCCAGACCGTGTCGCAGTGCGTCCTACCCGCCAGCGCGCCGGCCGACCAGCAGTGCCAGCCGACGGACCCGCGGGCGCCCGCCGCGGAAGCGGGAGTGCTGCCCGGCGACCGGCTGGTCGCCTTCGACGGCGAGCAGGTCACCAGCTGGGAGCAGGCCCGCAGCGCCATCCGGGCGGCTGGCGGGCGCACCGTGCAGCTCACCGTCGAGCGCGACGGGCAGCCGCTCACCCTGACGGCGACGGTCCCGTTCACTGCGCGGCCGGTCGTGGGCGCCGACGGCCGGCCGGTGCTGGCCGCGGACGGCACACCCCGCACCGAGCGGGTCGGCTTCCTCGGCCTCTCGCCGCTGCCCGGCCTGGTTCGCCAGCCGCTCACCGAGGTGCCGGGCGTGATCGGCAACGGGCTGGCGCAGACCGCCGGCGTGGTGCTGCGCATCCCGCAGAAGATGGTCGGCGTCGCCAAGGCCGCGTTCGGAAACGGCGAGCGCGACCCCAACGGCCCCATCGGCGTCGTCGGCGTCACCCGGGTCGCGGGTGAGATCGCCAGCAGCAAGGACATCGCGTTCGTCCAAGGGCCCCGCGCGCGGATCTCGTTCCTGCTGTCCCTGCTGGCGTCGCTCAACCTGGCGCTGTTCGTGTTCAACCTGATCCCGCTGCTCCCGCTGGACGGCGGGCACGTCGCCGGGGCGCTGTACGAGGGGGCTCGGCGGACCGTCGCCCGGCTGCGCCGCCGCCCGGACCCCGGCCCCTTCGATGTCGCCCGGCTGCTGCCGATCGCCTACGCCGTGAGCAGCGTGCTGATCGCCATGTCCGTCCTGCTCGTGTACGCCGACGTCGTCAACCCGATCCGGATCGGCGGCTGACCGGGCCGGCTGACGGGCCGGCCGGCCTGGCCGGCTGACCGGCGCGAGGAGGGCTGGCCATGGCCGCGACCCCCCGATCGGGCCGTGCACGCGCATCGCTCGCGGCGGGCGATACTGGAGGCATGAACACCCCACGACGTCGCTCGCTGGGCTCACGACGCCCAGGGGGCCCGAAGTGAGCGTCTCCATCGGCATGCCCGCCGCGCCGCCCCCGGTGCTGGCGCCACGTCGTCCCTCCCGCAAGATCCGGGTCGGCAGCGTGGACGTCGGCGGCGACGCGCCCATCAGCGTGCAGTCGATGACCACGACTCCGACCACCGACATCAACGCGACCTTGCAGCAGATCGCGGAGCTGACCGCGACCGGCTGCGACATCGTCCGGGTGGCCTGCCCGAGCCAGGACGACGCCGACGCGCTGCCGGCGATCGCCCGCAAGTCGCAGATCCCGGTGATCGCCGACATCCACTTCCAGCCGAAGTACGTGTTCGCCGCGATCGACGCGGGCTGCGCGGCGGTCCGGGTGAACCCCGGCAACATCCGACGCTTCGACGACCAGGTGAAGGCGATCGCCCAGGCCGCCAAGGACGCGGGCGTGTCCATCCGGATCGGCGTTAACGCCGGCTCGCTCGACCCGCGCCTGCTCGCCAAGTACGGCAAGGCGACGCCCGAGGCGCTGGTCGAGTCGGCGGTATGGGAGGCCTCGCTGTTCGAGGAGCACGACTTCCACGACTTCAAGATCTCGGTGAAGCACAACGACCCGGTCGTCATGGTCCGCGCCTACGAGCTGCTCGCCGAGCGCGGCGACTGGCCGCTGCACCTCGGCGTGACCGAGGCCGGCCCCGCGTTCCAGGGCACGATCAAGTCCGCGACCGCATTCGGCGCGCTGCTCAGCAAGGGGATCGGCGACACGATCCGGGTCTCGCTGTCCGCGCCGCCGGTGGAGGAGGTCAAGGTCGGCATCTCGATCCTGCAGTCGCTGAACCTGCGGCCGCGCCGGCTGGAGATCGTGTCCTGCCCCTCCTGCGGGCGGGCCCAGGTCGACGTCTACAAGCTCGCCGAGGAGGTCACGGCCGGCCTGGACGGACTGACCGTGCCGCTGCGGGTCGCCGTCATGGGCTGCGTCGTCAACGGTCCCGGCGAGGCGCGGGAGGCCGACCTGGGTGTGGCGTCCGGAAACGGCAAGGGTCAGATCTTCGTCAAGGGCGAGGTCATCAAGACCGTCCCGGAGTCGGCCATCGTCGAGACCCTGATCGAGGAGGCCATGCGCATCGCCGACGGCATGGCGGAGCAGGACGAGGAGAGCGTCGGCGGCCCCTCGGTCACCGTCGTCTAGGGACTCGGAGATGTTCAGCCGACCGGTCACGGGCGCGGGTGGTCGACACCGCCCCCTCGTCACCGGCAGGCTGGGCCACGTGCTTCGTACCGCCACCTCGCTGCGCACCCTCGAACGGGGGGACCGCGACGCCGTCCTCGAGCTGTGCGCCGAGGACCCGTGCGCCAGCGTCATGGTGGCCGAACGCGTGGAGCAGGTGGGCACCGACCCGGTGCGGCTCGGTGGTGAGCTGTGGGGGCTGTTCGAGCACGGCCGGCTGGTGAGCGCCTGCTGGTCCGGCGCAAACTTCATCCCGGTCAGCGTGCGGTCCACGGCCGCCCTGGACGCGTTCGCCAGCCGGGCCCGCCGGTCCGGGGCGATCTACTCCTCGATGTTCGGGGCCGCTGACGGCGTCCTGGCGCTGTGGTCGCGGCTGGAGCCGCTGGGCTGGCGGGCGCGGGACGTCCGCGCGTGCCAGCCGCTGTTCGCCATCGACCGCACGCCCGCCGTGGCCCCCGACCCGCTCGTCCACCGCGCGAAGCCGGAGGACCTGGCCGCCGTGCTGCCGGCGTCCATCGCCATGTTCACCGAGGAGGTGGGCTACTCCCCGGTCGGCCCGGACGGCGGCGCCGCGTACCGGCGCCGAGTCGCCGAGCTGCTGCGGCAGCGCCGCACGTTCGTCCGCTTCGGTCCCAACGGCGAGGTCGTCTTCAAGGCCGACCTGGGCGCGGTCGGCTCGAAGGTCGCCCAGGTCCACGGCGTCTGGGTCGACCCGCGCTGGCGCGGCCAGGGGATCGCGGCGCCTGCCATGGCCGCGGTGGTCCAGGCGACGCTGCGCGACGAGGCGCCCGTCGTGTCGCTGTACGTCAACGACTACAACGTCCGGGCGCTGGCCGCCTACCGCCGCGCGGGGTTCGAGCAGGTCGGCACATTCGCCACCGTCCTTTTCTAGGCGTCGGCTGGCATCGACTCGCCTCGGCCTGTCCCCACCGACAGGACCAATGGCCGCTTCCCCGGTGCGGCGGGCTATGTCGAGCCGTTGATCCTGTCGGCCGGGCATGGGTTCGTCACGCGCAGCGCGGCGGACGAACCGTCGCGGCCACCGTCGCCGCGACCCACTCGGGTTCGAACATCACCTGCTCCCAGGCAAGCGCAGCACCCGCCAGCCCCGGACGGTGAGCTCGTCGTAGCGGCGGCAGTCGCGCACCAGCGCCGCGCGGGTCCCGTGGTGCTCGAAGCTGTCCGCTTCGAGCACCACCCGCAGCCGCCGGTGCGCAAGGTCGAGGCGGGCCTGGAACCCGTCATCCGCGATGAGGACCTGAGGTTCGAACCCGTGGACGCCCGCGAGCAGCAGGATGGCGCGTAGCGCGGACTCCAGTGGGCTCTCGCTTCGCGGGTCCGCGTGCCGGGCCACCGATCGCGCCCAGCGGGCCCCGGGCCCGCGCACCGCCTCGGCCGCGGCCAGCAGCTCTGTCGGACCGATCAGCTGTTGTCGCAGCGCGGAGTCCGCAATCGCCAGCGCCCCGGCTCGATCCAGGGTGCGCGCGCAGTCCAGCACCGTACGAAGCGCGCTGGTGACCTGGTCGACGACGTCGCAGCGCGTCAGTCCGGACCAGTGGAGCACGGCGCCGGCGGGGTCCACGCGGCCTCGGCGCGGGTCGATGGTGACGTGCGGCGGGTCCGGCGCCCGCACGACCGCCAGGCGCCAGTGCACGGCGGCGCTGGTGTGGGACACCACGCCCTACACCCGAGCCGCGGCCAGCCACGGATCGGCGGTGCCCGGCAGGGCGTAACGCCCGCGGGCGATCCGGACGACCGCGCCGTTCCGCAGCGCTCGGCGTAGCTCGGGCCGGCCGCACAGCGCCACGAGGTCGGCGGCGCCGGCGGTACCGCCGACCCGGAGCAGGACGTCGACCGGGTGAGCCCGGATCATCCGAGGAGCCTGCCGCAGTGGGGAGCGCGGCCGCTGGGACCGTCCACAAGCGCCGCGGAGCGGGCCCGACGGACAGGAGCAGCGGGGCCGATGGCGCCTGGCGCCCGGCCCATGCCCGATCGCTCCTGTCGGCCGGGCGGGTACGGTTCCTCCTCCGGAGTAACGAGGGGGACGGCAGTGCACGAGGCGGCGAAGCGGCGCCCGGCGTCGCCGTGGGCGATGCTGGGCGAGGACGCCGACTTCCGGCGGTACTTCACCGCCCGGCTGGTGTCACTGGCCGGCGCGGTCGTCACCGCGGTCGCCATGCCGGTGCTGGTCTACCGGATGTCCGGGTCCCCCCTGCTCACCGCGGCCGTCACGGCGCTGGAGGCGCTGCCGTACCTGCTGATCGGCCTGCTCGCGGGCGCGCTCTCCGACCGCTGGGACCGTCAGCGGGTCATGGTCAGCTCCGACCTGGTCAACGCCGTGCTGATCGGCTCGGTGCCGGTGGCGGCGTGGCTCGACCTGCTCACCGTGCCGCACGTGCTCGTGGCCGCGTTCGCTTCCCAGGCGGTGTTCACATTCTTCGACGGCGCCAACTTCGGCGCCCTGCCCGTGCTGGTGGGACGCGACCGCGTGCCGTCGGCGAACGCCGTGGTGTGGTCGGCGGCGAGCACGGTGGAGGTGGTGGCGCCGCCGTTGGCGGCGACCGGCATCGCGGTGGTCGGCCCGGCGACGCTCTTGGTCGTGGACGCGCTGAGCTTCGTCGCCTCCGCTCTGCTGGTGCGCGCCATCGGCCGGGCGCTGCACGACACCGGCCGCGAGCGCGGTGCGACGACGGTCCGTGCGGTCGGCGCGGACGTCGTCGAGGGACTGCGCTTCCTGCTGGCCCACCCGGGCGTGCGGACCATGACCTTCGTGGGGACGCTGCAGTCCGCGGCCGGCGGCGGGTTCGTCGCGCTCATGGTGGTGTGGGCGGACCGGGTGCTCGGCATCGGGACGTCCGGGGTCCGCTTCGGGGTGCTCTTCGGCGTCTGGGGCCTCGGCGGCGCGGCCGCGGCGCTGGTGCTGCCACGTCTGCTCCGGCTCACGACCCCGGCCCGGCTGTGCCTGCTGGCCGTCCCGATGTCGGCCCTGCTCGGAGTGCTGACCGCCCGCGCAGCGGACTGGCGGCTGGCCTGCCTGGGCCTGGCCGGCTGGAGCGTGGCCTACCAGCTGGTGATCGTCAACTCGGTGTCGTACCGGCAGCAGGTGACGCCGGAGCCCCTGCTCGGGCGGGTCAACACCGCGGGCCGGATGCTGTCGTGGGGCGTGGGATGGACCGGTGGGGCCGTCGTCGCGGGCGCCCTCAGCACGCGCATCGGCGTGTCGTCGGCCCTGCTCGTCATGACCTTGCTGATCGCGCCGGCCGCGGTGCTCGCCTGGACCTCGCCGCTACGCCGATACACGGGTGAAGTGGCTGCCCCCGGCTCGCTAGGCTCGGCGGGACCCCCAACCGAGGAGCTCTCGTGATCCTGCGCCTGTCGTCGCTGTTCCTGCGCACCCTGCGCGAGGACCCGGCGGACGCCGAGGTCCCCAGCCACCGCCTGCTGGTGCGGGCAGGCTACATCCGGCGCGCGGCACCGGGTATCTACAGCTGGCTGCCGCTGGGCCTGCGGGTGCTGCGCAACGTGGAGCGGGTCATCCGCGAGGAGATGGACGCCTCGGGCGCCCAGGAGCTGCAGTTCCCGGCGCTCCTGCCGCGGGAGCCCTACGACCAGTCCGGCCGGTGGACGGAGTACGGCGACAACATCTTCCGGCTCAAGGACCGCAAGGGCGCCGACTACCTGCTCGGCCCGACGCACGAGGAGATGTTCACCCTCGCGGTCAAGGACCTGTACTCCTCCTACAAGGACCTGCCGGTCTCGCTGTACCAGATCCAGACGAAGTACCGGGACGAGGCCCGGCCGCGGGCCGGTCTGCTGCGCGGGCGCGAGTTCATCATGAAGGACTCGTACTCGTTCGACGTCGACGACGAGGGGCTGCGGCGCTCCTACGACAACCATCGCGCGGCCTACGTCCGGATCTTCGACCGGCTCGGCATGGCCTACGTGATCGTCGCGGCGATGTCCGGTGCGATGGGAGGCAGCGCCAGCGAGGAGTTCCTCGCCCCGGCCGAGAACGGCGAGGACACCTACGTCCGCTGCACCCGGTGCGACTACGCGGCCAACGTCGAGGCGGTCCGGGTGCCCGTACCCGCGCCGGTCAGCTGGGACGGCGCACCGCCGGCGCAGGTCGAGGACACCCCGGACACCCCGACCATCGACACCCTCGTCGACCTGCTCCAGCGGCAGTACCCGCGCGAGGACCGCCCGTGGACCCCGGCAGACACGCTCAAGAACGTGCTGGTCGTGGTGCGCCACCCGGACGGCAGCCGCGAGCCGCTGGCCATCGGCGTGCCCGGTGA
>DATFPQ010000115.1:0-16525 GCA_035264765.1 Actinomycetales bacterium
CCGCGGCGAGGTCCGCGGCGAGCCGTCGGACCAACCGGTCGGCCCCTGGCGTCGCTACCTCGGCATGCGAGCGCACCGTGTCGGGCCCTCCTAGCGCGGGTAGTTCTCCGTGCGCGAGGTGACCACCAGGGTCTGCAGCACCATGTCCGGCGGAAGCGTCACGGCCACGTGGATCAGCCGCGCCACCTGCGCGGGGTCCATCATCTTCTCCTCGGGCAGGTGCCACTGGTCCATCATCGGGGTGTTCATGGCGCTCGGGTTGAGGGCGCACACCCGCACCGGCCAGCCGCGCTCGCGGGCCTCGCTCTGCAGCACCTCGGTCAGCTTGAGCAGGGCGGCCTTGGACGAGTTGTAGGCCCCGGCCCCCGACCCCACGGTGAGCGCGGAGATCGAGACGACGTTGAGGATGTCGGCGGGTGCCGGGCGCTCGCCGCGGGCCAGGACGCCGCGCACGAAGGCGCGCGACGTGTGCATCGGGCCGTGCACGTTGACGCCGAAGACGCCGTGCCACTGCTCGTCCGACACCTCGGGGACGTCCGCGCCCCGGTCGGTCCCCGCGTTGTTGACCAGGCAGTCGAAGCGCTCGCCGTGCTCGGTGAACAGCCGCTCCAGCAGCCGGTCGACCTGCGCCGGGTCGCTGACGTCCAGCGACGCCTCCTCGGCGCTGCCGGAGTCCTCGGTGATCCGCTTCACGGTGGCCCGCGCGCCGTCGGTGTTGACGTCGGCCACGACGACGTGAGCGCCGGCCCGGGCCAGCTCCAGGCTGGTGGCCCGGCCGAGGCCGCTGCCTGCGCCGGTCACCAGGGCCACCCGTCCGTCCATGTCCCGCTCGCTCGTCACCAACGCGCGTCCTCCCGCCTCGCGGTCCTCTGGGGGCCGATCGTGGCACAGGGAGAACCGGCGGACGACCCCGACACGGCGTGGCCCGAGCACGCGCGAGCGCCCCGGACCGCGTGGTCCAGGCCGCTCGCGTGATGGGGCGGGTCAGGCTGGGACGGCCGTCACCGTGACCGGCACGTTGCCGCGGGTCGCCTTGGAGTAGGGGCACAGCTGGTGCGCCGCGTCCGCGAGCTCCTGCGCCTGGGCGAGGTCCACGCCGGGGATGGCGACCTTCAGGTCGACCGTGATGGCGTAGCTGTCGCCCTCCGGACCGAAGCCCACCTCGGCGGTGACCTTCGAGCCGCTGGTGTCGACGCCGGCCTTCTTGGCGGCCAGGCCCATGGCGCCCTGGAAGCACGCTGCGAAGCCGGCCGCGAACAGCTGCTCCGGGTTGGTGCCGGTGCCCGGCCCACCCATGTCCTTGGGGGCCGTCAGGTCGACGTCGAGGATGCCGTCCTCGCTGGTGGCGTGCCCCTGCCGGCCGCCGGTGGCGGTGGCTTGGGCGGTGTACACGATCTTGGAGGGAGTCTGCGTCATGACCGCCGCAGCACGGACCACCGCGGATCTGTTCCCCGCCTGTCCAGGATGTGGACGCGAGCTCAGAACAGCCGCGACGCGGCGTCGTCGACCCCCTTCAGGGCCGCGTAGTCCAGCGTCACGCACCGGATGCCCCGGTCGGTGGCAAGGGTCCGGGCCTGCGGCTTGATCTCCTGCGCGGCGAAGACGCCGGTCACGGGGGCCAGGTGCGGGTCGCGGTTCATCAGCTCCAGGTAGCGCGTGAGCTGCTCGACCCCGTCGATGTCACCGCGCCGTTTGATCTCGACGGCCACCGAGCCGCCCCGGCCGTCGCGACAGAGGATGTCGACCGGGCCGATCGCCGTCATGTGCTCGCGCCGCACCAGCGTGTACCCGTCGCCCAGGGTCTCGATCTGCTCGGCCAGGAGGCGCTGCAGGTGCGCCTCCACGCCGTCCTTGACCAGCCCGGGGTCCACGCCGAGCTCGTGCGCGGAGTCGTGCAGCACCTCGTGCAGCCGCACCTGGAGCTGGTCGTCGCTCTTGGCATGTTGCACGGTCCACACCTGCACCACGCCCTCGGCGGCGTCGACCTCCGACGGCGCGCCGACCGTGAGCGTGCACGGAGGGCTCATCCAGTTCAGCGGCTTGTACGAGCCGCCGTCGGAGTGGACCAGGACGCTGCCGTCGGCCTTCACGAGCAGCAGCCGGGTGGCCAGCGGGAGGTGGGCGGTGAGCCTGCCGACGTAGTCGACGGCGCACCGGGCGATGACGAGGCGCACGGGGGGCAAGCCTAGCCGCCGGAGGACGGGGTCCCGGGCAGGCTCTGCCAGGATGCCGGTGCGCCGTGCCGTCCGAGGTTCCGGTCGTCGGTGTGGGCTGGGGAAGAAGCCGGTGCAGCGCCGGCTGGCGCGACGGCGGGTCGAAGGCGACACAGCGAGAGGAACGGCGTGATGGGGCGAGAGCTCGGCACGGTGGGAGTGGTGGGCCTCGGCACGATGGGCGCCGGCATCGTCGAGGTCCTGGCGCGCAGCCGCCTGTCGGTCGTCGCCGTTGAGGCCGACGAGGCCGCTCTGGCCCGCGGCCGCACCCACCTCGAGCGCTCCACCGCGCGAGCAGTCTCCCGCGGCCGGCTGACCGAGGTGGAAGAGCGGCTGCTGCAGGGTCGGGTGTGCTTCGCCGCGGGCCTCGCCGCGCTTGCCGACTGCGACCTCGTGGTGGAGGCGGTGCCTGAGCGCCTGGACCTCAAGCGCGAGCTCCTCGGGGCGCTGGACCAGGTGCTCCGACCCGACGCGATCCTGGCGACCAACACCTCCAGCCTGTCTGTCACCGAGCTCGCCGTGGCCACCGGCCGCCCCGGCCGGGTGGTCGGCATGCACTTCTTCAACCCGGCGCCCGTGCAGCGGCTGGTCGAGGTCGTCCGGACGGTCCTCAGCGAGGAGGAGGCGGTCGACGACGTCAGGGCGCTGGCCGAGCGGCTCGGCAAGCTCCCGGTCGTCGTCGGGGACCGCGCCGGCTTCATCGCGAACGCCCTGCTGTTCGGCTACCTCAATCGAGCGGTCGCCATGTACGACGCTCGGTTCGCGAGCCGGGACGACATCGACGCGGCCATGCGCCTGGGCGCCGGCCTGCCGATGGGGCCGCTCGCGCTGCTCGACCTGATCGGGCTCGACACGGCCCTGCAGATCCTGGAGACGATGTACCGGCAGAGCCGCGACCGGCTGCACGCGCCCAGCCCGCTGCTGCGGGAGCTGGTCACGGCCGGGCTGCTCGGACGCAAGTCCGGCCACGGCTTCTACACCTACACCGAGCCGGGATCCGGACAGGTCGTCGCGGAGGCCAGCCCCTCCGGGGACGTCGTCGGCGCGCACGAGCGGGTCCGGACCGTTGAGCGGGCGGCGGTGGTCGGCTCCGGCGCACGCGCGGACGCCGTGGCCGCGCTGCTGGACGCGGGCGGGGCCGCCGTTCTCCGGGTCGACCCCGGCGCATCCGACCCAGCGGGTGACGCCGACCTGGTCGTCGTGGCGGTCGAGGACGCTTCAGCGGGGCAGGCCGCGGGGAACGACGCCCGGGGCGCCGTCCGGCGGCTGTTCACCGAGCTCGACGAGACCTGCCGGCCCGGCGCCATCCTGGCCACCGCGGTGTCCTGGCTGCCCGTGGTGGAGTGCGCCGCCGCCACGAGCCGTCCGCGCGACGTCGTGGGCCTGCACCTGCCCGCCGCGGGGACGCCACTCGTCGAGGTCGTGGCGACCGTCAGCACCTCCGAGGACGTCGTGGCCACCGTCTTCGACCTCTGCCACCGCGCCGACCGACACCCCGTCGGCTGCGGCGACCGCGCCGGGTTCGTGGTGGGCGCGCTGCTGTTCCCCTACCTCAATGACGCGGTCCGGATGGTGGAGGCGGGCTACGCGGACGTCGACGCCGTCGACACGGCGATGACCGCGGGATGCGGCTACCCGGTGGGGCCGTTCGCCCTGCTCGACGAGATCGGGCTCGACGTCGCACTGGCCGGCCAGCGCCGGCTGTACCGGGAGCTCCGCGAGCCGGGACTGGCGCCCGCGCCGCTGCTGGAGCAGCTGGTGACGGCCGGTCGCCTCGGCCGCCGGACCGGGTGCGGGTTCCGCCTGCACCGCTGAGCGAGAATGGGTCGGTGCCCCGAGCCAACCGCCGCCGCCGCGACGACAGCGAGCTGGACGTCGGGCGGGCGCTGGGGGGCGTGCAGCGGCGCGAGAGTCACCCGGACGGCGAGTGGTTCGTCCGGTCGGTCACCGGCGCGGGGGCTACGAAGTCCTACCGGTGTCCCGGCTGCGTGCAGGAGGTGAAAGCCGGGCTGCCGCACGTGGTCGCCTGGCCGGCCGACGGGCCGTGGAGCGACGCCGTGGCCCTCGGCGGTCGGCGGCACTGGCACACGGCCTGCTGGCGTGCGCGCGACCGCCGCCGCTGACCTGTCAGAGAGCAAGCAGAGGAGCGGGAGATGCGGCACGGGTCCAGGGATAACGTGATGGCCCCTGTTGAGGGCGCTTCGCCGCGCCAGCTGGCCCGGATGGCCGGCGCCCTGTACTTGGTCAACATCGTCGGAGGCGCGTTCGCCATCAGCGTGGTCCCCGCCATGTTGGTGGTCCAGGGCGACCCGGCGGCCACCGCACAGAACATCCAGACGCACGAGCTGCTCTACCGCACCGGCCTGGCCGCGCACGTGCTGGTCACCGTGACGAATGTCCCTCTGGCAGTTCTCTTCTACGAGCTGTTCAAGGTCGTGAACCGCAGGATCGCCCTGCTCGACGCCTTCTTCATCCTGGTCGCGACCGCCATCGAGGCCGCCGGCCTGGTCAACCAGTTCGCGACGCTGGCCCTGCTGGGGAACGGACCCTATGTAGGGGCGCTTTCGACGGCGCAGCTTCAGGCGCTGGCATACCTTCCTGGCGACCTGTCGCACATCGGCTACACCATCCACACGGTGTTCTTCGGCTTCGACATCCTCTGCATGGCATACCTGGTGCTCCGGTCCGGGTTGCTTCCCAGAGCGATCGGCGTCCTTCTGGCGGTCGACGGAGCGGCCTATCTGGTCTACAGCTTCAGCGACATCCTGGCACCGGGGTTCGCGACCGACCTGGTCCCCTGGATCCAGCTGCCCGCACTCTTCGGTGAAGGAGCGCTCTGTCTGTGGCTCCTCGTGGTCGGCGTGGACGTTGAGCGATGGAAGCAGTGGGCGGACACCGTTCGACTTCAGCCGGCACCACGCGCTGCTCCCATCTAGGGCGCCGGCCGTCCGGTCGGCGCCCAGCGATTACATGCACGTCCGGTCGGCCGAGCGGTGACCCCCTCAGGACGTCGGCGGCCCGGTGGCGACGTCGTACGCCGACAGGTCCGGGAGCTGCCAGCCGCTGCCGGGCACGTGCTCGACCCGGATCGCCTCGACCACCGCGCTCACCGGCACCACGCCGTACACGTGCGGGTAGGGCCCGTCGTGCACCTCGTGCGGGTTCTCCCAGACCACCGACGCGCCCTCGTGCTCGAGCCGGTCGACGTCGAGGACCAGAAGGTCGACCTCCTCGACGTCGGAGTAGAAGCGGTCGAGGACGCCGGGCAGCTGCGCCGCCGTCGACGCGTGCACGTAGTCGGCCTCCACGATGGACGTGCCCCGCGTCGAGATGTCGTAGCTGCCGTCCTCGCGGGCCTTGGCCCAGTCCCGGGTGAGCGCCGCATGCAGGATCCGCATGCCCAGACCCTACGGTCCCGCCCGGAGACCACAAGGCCGCGCAGCGGGAGATCCACGTAGGCTGGCCGGCGATGAGCCAGGACGCCGCAGACCCGCACACCTACCACGAGGGCATGATCCGCGCGGCCACGGTGCTGCCGTCCCGGCGCGAAGACGTCGAGCTGCACACCGCGGACGGCCTGACCCTGGTCGGCGAGCTGGCGCTGCCGGCCGAGCGCGACCCGGTGGCGACGCTCGTGACGCTGCACCCGCTGCCGACGCACGGCGGGTTCATGGACAGCCACGTGCTGCGCAAGGCGGCGAACCGGCTGCCGGCGCTCGCCGACCTGGCCGTCCTGCGGTTCAACCTGCGTGGGGTGACCAGCCCGCGAGGCACGAGCGAGGGCAGCTTCGACGGTGCGGTCGGTGAGCGCTTCGACGTCGCCGCCGGGATCGAGCTCGCCGAGTTCCGCGGTCTGCCGCAGCCGTGGCTACTGGGCTGGAGCTTCGGCACCGACCTGGCGCTGATGCACGGCTGCGACCCCGCGGTGGTGGGCGCGATCCTGCTCAGCCCGCCGCTGCGGTACGCCGGCCCGGCCGACCTGGAGCGCTGGGCGGAGTCCGGCAAGCCGGTGCTGGCGCTCGTCCCCGAGCACGACGACTACCTGCGTCCGGACGAGGCGCGCGAGCGCTTCGCCGCCATCCCGCAGGCCGAGGTGGTCGGCGTGGACGGAGCCAAGCACCTGTGGGTGGGGGAGCCGGCGGTACGCCGGGTGCTGGACGAGGTGGTCGCCCGAGTCAACCCGCCGCGCTCGCCGCTGCCGACGACCTGGCCCGTCGCCTGACGACGATGCTCCGGCACTGACGACGATCGTCGGGCACGCCCCGCCGCGGCCAGCGCCTCAGGCCTCCTCCTGCCGGGGCACCAGGACCTGCTGGTAGACCAGCAGCAGCCCGGCGGCCACGGGAATGGCCATGAGGGCCCCTAGCACTCCGAGCAGGGTGCCCCCCGCGAGCGCCGCGACTACCGTCACCGCTCCGGGCACGGCGACCGTCCTCTGCATGATCCGCGGCGCGATCACGTAGTTCTCGAGCTGCTGGTAGGCGAGGTAGTAGGCCGCGACGATGAGGGCCGACGTGCCCGAGTTGAAGAGCGCCACGATGGTCACCAGCACGGCGCCGAGAATGGCGCCGATCATCGGGATCAGCCCCAGCACGCCGACCACCACGGCCAGCACCGCGGCGTAGGGAACCCCGACCACCTTCATCATCACGTAGCTGCAGACGCCGTTGATGGTCGCGACGGTGAGCTGTCCCATGAAGTAGCCGCCGACCCGCCGGCTGATCTCCTCGGAGAGCAAGGTGAAGCGCTCGCGCCGGGTCCGCGGGACCAGTCGGTACGCGGACGACTTGACATGCGGCAACGAGATCAGGAAGTAGAGCGTGAGGATCAGCACCGTGAAGGCACTGAAGAAGCCGGACGCCACGGCCTTGCCGGCGCCGAGCACCCCGCCGAACACCGTGGTCCAGAGCCGTCCGCTGGTGAGCCGCGTCTGCAGCTCGCCCTGGACCTTGCTGATGACGCCGTACTGCCGGTCGAGCTGGCGCAGCCGGGAGTTCCGCAGCAGCTCCTGCGCCAGGTCGGGGAAGCGCTGCGCCAGCTGGCTCGCCTCGTTGACGACCGGCGGCACGACGAGCGAGATGATCCCGACGAACAGGAGAACGACCCCCGCCAGGACGGTCAGGACCGCCCACCGGCGATGCATCCCGCGGGCCCGCAGCCACTCGACGATCGGGTCGAGCCCGAGCGCCAGGAACAGCGAGACGGCCAGCAGGGTCAGCAGCGAGGACAACCGGGTCACCAGGTTCACCAGGCCGTACGCGACGAGCACGCCCACGGCGCCGACGAACCCCAGGTAGAACGGCGACTGCCGGTTCAGCGGCCGCCCCGGCGCGCCGAGCCGGCGCCCGACCGCGGTCGCGCCGTGCGGGACGTCGTCTTCCGGAGGGGTTGCGAGGCCCGCGTCCACCTCCGGATCGGCTTCGGGCGGCTCACGGACGTCGTCCGGGGCGCCGGAGCGGGCGCCCGGGGGCGTGGTCGTCATGGAAGTTGAGCGTAGCGACGAGCCCCAGCCGCCGCCCAACGACGGGTGGCCGGCCCCTACCGTGCCGTCCCGCCGGGGGACATGCCCAGCCCCGCCGCGCGTTGGGTCGTTATGACAATCATTGTCCTATAACTACGCTGCGCCAGATCGGCGTCGCGGGTGGGACCTGCTCCGTCACCTGGGGTTTGCAGTGCGAGTCTGTGGGCACCGGACGGACGTGCCCGGACGCCTCCACGTCATCCACGGTGACCTGTCGCTGCTCGACTGCGACGTCGCGCTCGTGCCGACGGACAGCCTGCTGCGCGTCGAGCGGACCTGGAAGGGCCTGGTCACCGAGGAGGAGGCGCGGTCGGGCGCGCCCGCCGGCTGGTCCGGAGGGCCGGGTCACCGCAGCATCGCCCTCGGCCGCCGCGACGGCCACGGACCGCACCGGGTTCTCGTGGAGGTCGCGGCAGCGGGGTCACAGCCGGTGTGCTGGTACGTCGAGGGCGTTCGCGAGGCGGTCGCCGCGGCCCTGGAGCAGTGCGAAGCGCCGCAGGGACGGCGCCGTCCGCTCCTGGCGCTGCCTCTCGTCGGCACTGGGCTCGGTGGCACGGCCGGCCGGCGCGGCGAGCTGATCCCACCGCTGCTCGACCTGCTGGAGGAGGTTGCGCGCCAGGTCGACGTCGTCCTGGTGGCCTACCACCGCTCCGACTACGCCGCCGTGCAGGCGGTCCGGGTTCCCCGAAGCGGACTGCCCGCACCGCTGGAGGAGCACGCCGAACGGCTGGCCGGCCTGGCGGCCGAGGGCGACCTGGTGCCCTTCGTCGGCGCGGGGGTCAGCGCCACGGTCGGGCTGCCCGCGTGGTGGGAGCTGCTCGAGCGCATGGCCGATGCCGCGGAGCTGCTACCGCCCGACGAGCGTGCCGACGGTCCCCGCCAAGAGGCGTTGCGGGACAGCCTGCGCGGCCTCGGCCCGCTGGACGCCGCGGAGCTGCTGCGCACCGTGCTGGGGCGCGAGGCGGTCGAGGCCGTCGTCCGCGAGCTTGACGCCGACCGGCACTCCTTGTCGCACGGTCTGCTCGCCAGCCTGCGGGCGAGCCGCGCCGTGACGACGAACTACGACCGGCTGTACGAGCTCGCCGGCCGGCGGCCGTTCGCGGACCGGGGCGGGCTGGCCGTGCTGCCCTGGGACGCGACCGACCTGGAGCGCCCGTGGCTGGTCAAGATGCACGGCGACGTCGGACGGCCGGACTCCATCGTGCTGTCCAGGGGCGACGTCGTCGGGTACGACGCCACCCGCAAGCCCCTGGCCAGCCTGCTGCAAGCGCAGATGCTGACCGGGCACGTGCTGTTCGTCGGCTCTTCCATCACCGACGAGGCGGTGGTGCGCCTCGCGGCGGAGGTCCGGGAACTGTTCCGGGCCTGGGGCGCGCCGGTTCGGGTCGTCGGCACGGTCCTGGGGCTGCGCGAGGAGCCGCTGCGGGCGCGGTTGTGGCAGGACGTCCTGACCTTCGTTCCGCTGGTCCCCGCGGATGAGCAGGGAACCGACGAGTCGGCCGCCGCGGACCCGGAGGGCGCATTGCCGGCCTTCCTGGACCGGCTGGCCCAGCTCGCCTCGCGGGAGCGGTCGTTCCTGCTCGACCCGCGCTACCAGGGCCTGGTCGCCGAGCCGCTGCGCGGCCTGCGGGACGCGCTGGAGACGGTCGGCAAGGCGGTGGACGGGCTGCCGCGCGTGGCCGACCCGGCGCTGCTGGACCAGCTCGCGAGCCTGCTGCGGGCCTTCGGCTGGGACCGCGCCGCCGACGGCCGATGACCCCCGGTCGGGTCAGCCGGTGGCCTCTTCCTCCGCAGCGGCGCTGGAACCGACGTACAGCACCTCGTCCCCGCGCCAGACGTGCCGACCGCGGGGGTGGCAAGGTCGAGCAGGCGGCCCGCCGTCTCCGAGGACACCACGACCGAGGAGCGGTGCCTTACGGCGCCTCCTGGGCGACGGCCGGCCTGTCCTCTTGCGCCGTTCCGTCATCGGCGGATAGTGGTGTGCCATGGGCGACACGTCCCCGAGCGGGGCACCGAAGCGGCTGCCACTGCGCTTCGAGAACCCGGCGGTGCACCGGATCGGCTGGCACCGCGAGTCCCTCATCTCCCTCGCCGTGGTCGCCCTGGGTTACCTGATCGGCCTGGTCGGGCCGGCCCTCGTCGTGCCGCCAGGTACCCGCACGGCGCCGGACAACGAGATCCGAGTGGCCTTCGGCATCACGGTGCTCGGCGTGGCGATCGCGGTGGTGACGGCGATCCTCGCCTACCGGCGCCGGCGCAACTGGTCCTGGCTCGTGATCGGCAGCGTGCCGGCGATCGCGCTGCTGCTCGGTGGTGCCATCCTGGCCGCGACCAAGGCGGGCGGCAGCTGATCCTGCCGCCGTACGGTCACGCGCCGGTGGCGGGCTGCACCAGCTCGACCAGCACGCCCCCCGCGTCCTTGGGGTGGACGAAGTTGACCCGGCTGCCGGCGGTACCACGCCGCGGCTCGTCGTACAGCAGCCGCAGGCCCCGCTTCCGGAGCGTGGCGCTGACCGCCTCGACGTCACCCACCCGGTAGGCCACCTGCTGCAGCCCGGGCCCGTTGCGGTCCAGGAAGCGCGCGATGGTGGACGTCGGGGACAGCGGCGCCAGCAGCTGCACACATGAGCCCGAGTCGCCCACGGCCATCATGGCCTCCCGGACGCCCTGCTCCTCGTTGACCTCCTCGTGCGCCAGCCGCATGCCGAGCGTGTCACGGTAGAAGGCGATGGCGCGGTCCAGGTCGGCCACGGCGACGCCGACGTGGTCGATCGTCTCGAACAGGTCGGCGTCGATGGCGGAGTCGCTCATGGGAGCGACCCTACGACCCTCGTTAGGCTGGGAGCCGCGCGCACACCGCCGTCGCGCCCGTCCACCCTGGAGGCAGACCGTGCCCAGCCAGCAGTCCGCATCGTCCGTTCTCGTCGCGGGGGCCCGCACTCCGATGGGCCGCCTGCAGGGCTCCCTCGCCGGCTTCAGCGGCGCCGACCTCGGCGCGGTGGCGATCCGGGGCGCCCTGGCGAAGGCAGGTGTCGCCCCGGAGCAGGTGCAGTACGTGATCATGGGGCAGGTGCTGACGGGGGGCGCCGGCCAGATCCCGGCCCGCCAGGCGGCGGCCAAGGCCGGCATCCCGATGACCGTCCCGGCGCTGACCATCAACAAGGTCTGCCTGTCCGGCATCGACGCCATCGCGCTCGCCGACCAGCTGATCCGGGCCGGGGAGTTCGACGTCGTGGTGGCCGGCGGCCAGGAGTCGATGAGCCAGGCGCCGCACCTGCTGAAGGGATCGCGTGCCGGCTTCAAGTACGGCGACGTGACGATGCAGGACTCGATGGCCTACGACGGCCTCTGGGACGCCTTCACCGACCAGGCCATGGGGAACCTCACGGAGCAGGCCAACTCCGGCAGCCAGGAGTTCGGCCGCGAGGAGCAGGACGCCTTCGCCGCGCGCAGCCACCAGCTCGCCGCCCGGGCCTGGAAGGACGGGCTGTTCGAGGACGAGGTCGTGCCGGTCGAGATCCCGCAGCGGAAGGGCGACCCGGTGCTCTTCAAGGACGACGAGGGCGTGCGCGCCGACACGACGGTGGAGTCGCTGTCGCGGCTGCGCCCGGCCTTCCGCAAGGACGGCACCATTACGGCCGGGTCGGCGTCGCAGATCTCGGACGGCGCGGCCGCGGTCGTCGTCATGCGCCGGTCGCTCGCCGAGGACCTGGGGCTGGCCTGGCTCGCCGAGATCGGCGCCCACGGCGTCGTGGCCGGTCCGGACTCCACGCTGCAGCAGCAGCCGTCGCGGGCGATCGCCGCCGCGTGCGCCAAGGAGGGCATCGCGCCGACCGACCTCGACCTGGTCGAGATCAACGAGGCGTTCGCGGCGGTCGGCCTGGCCTCGACCCGCGAGCTCGGCATCGACCCGGAGCGGGTCAATGTCAACGGCGGGGCGATCGCCCTCGGTCACCCGATCGGCATGTCCGGCGCCCGCATCACGCTGCACCTCGCGCTCGAGCTGCGGCGCCGTGGCGGGGGCGTCGGGGCGGCGTCGCTCTGCGGCGGCGGCGGCCAGGGGGACGCCCTGATCGTGCGCGTGCCGAAGGCCTGACGCGCGCGTGCCCCGCGTCGTCGACGTCCCCGCCCTGGTCGAGCAGGCCCGGCAGGGACGTCCCCGGGCCGTCGCCCGGCTGGTGTCGCTCGTCGAGGACGCGTCCCCGGCGCTGCGCGAGGTGATGGCGGCGCTCGCGCCGCACGCCGGCCGGGCGTACGTGGTGGGCCTCACCGGCAGCCCCGGGGTCGGCAAGTCGACGACGACGTCGGCCCTGGTCACCGCGCTGCGCGAGCGCGGGCTGCGGGTCGGCGTCCTGGCGGTGGACCCGTCGTCGCCGTTCTCCGGCGGCGCGCTGCTCGGCGACCGCGTGCGGATGCAGGACCACGCCGTTGACCCGGGCGTCTACATCCGGTCCATGGCCACCCGGGGGCACCTGGGTGGGCTGTCCTGGGCCACCCCGCAGGCGCTGCGGGTGCTGGACGGCGCCGGGTGCGACGTCGTCCTCGTCGAGACCGTGGGCGTCGGGCAGAGCGAGGTCGAGGTCGCGGCGATGGCCGACACCACCCTGGTGCTGCTGGCGCCCGGCATGGGCGACGGCATCCAGGCGGCCAAGGCCGGCATCCTCGAGATCGGCGACGTCTTCGTCGTCAACAAGGCGGACCGGGACGGCGCCCAGGCGACGGTGCGCGACCTGCGAAACATGCTCGGGCTGGGGGAGGCCCGGCAGCCGGGGGACTGGCGGCCGCCCGTGCTCACCACCGTGGCGTCGCGGCGTGAGGGCCTGGACGAGCTGCTGGCGGCGCTCGACAAGCACCGCGCGTGGCTGGAGGAGGGCGGGCGGCTGCGGGCGCGGCGGGTGCGCCGGGCGGCGGACGAGGTGGAGGCGATCGCGCTCGCCGCGCTGCGCTCGCGGATCGGCGACCTGCGGTCGGGGGACGCGCTGGAACGCGCCGCGGCGGAGGTGGTCGACGGTCGAACCGACCCGTACTCGGCCGCCGACCGGTTGGTGGCGGCGGTCACCTCCGGCTGACCGAGGGCCGTTCCTCCGCCTTGGCGTGAGGGCGGACGCGGGTGCCTCTCCGGCGTAGCGTGGAAGCGACCGGACGGCGACAGCTCCAGCCGCGGAGCTGCCTGTCTGCCGGCGACCGTGAGGAGGTCCCATGACGACCGTTGTCGCGGTCATAGCCGGTGTTCTCGTGCTCGTCCTGCTGCTGCTGAGCGTCCGCCAGGTCCAGCAGTACGAGCGGGGGGTCGTGTTCCGGTTCGGGCGGTTGCTGCCGGACGTCCGCGGTCCCGGTCTGCGGTTCATCCTGCCGGCCATCGACCAGATGACCAAGGTGACGATGCAGACGGTGGTGCTGGACGTCCCGGCGCAGGGGGCGATAACCCGCGACAACGTCACCGTGACCGTGGACGCGGTGGTCTACTTCCGGGTCATCGACCCGGTGAAGGCGCTCGTCAACGTCAAGGACTACCCATACGCCGTCTCCCAGGTGGCCCAGACCTCGCTGCGCACCGTCATTGGGGACGCCGACCTCGACACGCTGCTCTCGGACCGAAAGCGGATCAACGCCCAGCTGAAGGTCGTGATCGACGAGCCGACCGAGGGACCGTGGGGCCTGCTGATCGAGCGGGTGGAGGTCAAGGACATCGCTCTCCCCGAGGGCATGAAGCGGTCGATGTCGCGCCAGGCCGAGGCCGAGCGCGAACGCAGGGCGCGGGTCATCGCGGCGGACGGCGAGTTCCAGGCGTCCCGGCGGCTGTCCGACGCCGCGCGGGCGATGGCCGCCACACCGGGTGCCCTGCAGCTGCGGCTGCTGCAGACGGTTGTCGACGTCGCCTCCGAGAGGAACAGCACGCTGGTGATGCCGTTCCCGGTCGAGCTGCTGCGGTTCTTCGACCGCGCGGCTTACGCGGCCGCGGACGGCACGGCTACGCAGCCCGCCGTTCCGGCGCAGGAGGACCGCACCGGCGCCGGCGTGCAGGTGCCGGACTCGCCCGCCGAGCTGCAGCCGTAGCGTGATGGCGCAGGACCCCGACGGCGCTCGCATGGCCGGTGGCCGGACCGGTGGCGCGGTGCGCCGGGGCGATGCGGTGCACCGGCCGGTGCGGCCCTGGACGCCCGCAGTCCACCAGCTGCTGCGGTATCTGGAGGGCGTCGGTTTCGACGGCGCTCCGCGCGTCCTGGGGTTCGACGACCAGGGGCAGGAGGTGCTCAGCTACCTGGACGGCGACACGGTCGGCGACGACCTGCCGTGGCCCTCCTGGGTGCACTCCGACACGGCGCTCACCGAGGTCGGAGCCTGGCTGCGGCGGCTGCACGACGTGACGTCGCAGTTCCGGCCACCCGATGGACTGGTGTGGTTCGCGGGCCAGCGCTGGCACCCCGGCCTCGTGCACGGGCACCACGACGCCGCCCCGTACAACGCCGTGTGGCGGGACGGCGGGCTGGTGGGGTTCGTGGACTGGGACACCGCCGGCCCCTCGAGCCGCGAGCTCGACCTCGCCTTCACCGCCCTGGCCTGGGTTCCGCTGCTCATACCGAAGATGGTCGAGCCGCAGGGGTTCACGGCGTTCGGGGACCGCTCCCGCCGGCTGCACCTGCTCCTCGATGCCTACGGCTACACCGGCGACCGCCTCGCGTTCGGGGCCGAGGTGGCGTCGAGGGCAAGGGTCAACGCCGCCGGAATCCGCCGGCTGGCCGCCGGCGGCGACCCGACGTACGTCGCGCTCCTCCCGGTCGCCGTGGACTTCGAGGCGGCGGCCCGACAGGTCGAGGCGCTGCCACGGTCGTTCTGGCTCGGCGGCCGCTGACCGGTCTTCGGGGTCGGTGGACTGCCTCCGCATGGCGCGACCCCCTAGCCTTGGCGTCGTCGTCCGTCCCAGAGCGAGCGAGGACCCGCCATGCCAGAGAACACGGCACCCGACCAGCTGGTGCTGACCTCCCCGAGCCTGCGGGTCACGCTGAGCCCGTTCGGTGCCCGGGTGACGTCGGTGCTCGCACCGGACCGCGACGGCGAGTGGGGTGAGGTGACCATCGGGCCGAGTGACGAGCGTGGGTGGCGCGACGACGTCAACTACCTCGGTGCCTCGGTGGGGCGGGTGGCGAACCGGATCCGCAACGGGCGCTTCTCGCTGGACGGCGAGGAGCACCAGGTGGCGACCGCGGCGAACGGGCACACGCTGCACGGTGGGCCGGAGTCCTACGACCGGCGCACGTGGACGGTTGCGAGCGATACCCAGGGCAGCGGGGCGCGGCCGGAGGGCGGCGAGGTGGTGTTCGAGCTGGACAGCCCGGACGGCGACAATGGTTTCCCGGGACGGGTCCAGGTGCGTGCCACCTACGCGCTGGACGGCGACACGCTATCGGTGACCTACGAGGCGACGACCGACCGCACGACTCCGGTCAACCTGACCAACCACACGTACTGGAACCTCGCCGGCGGCGGTACGGCGGAACGGCACCTGCTGACGGTGAACGCGTCCCGGTACCTGCCCGTCGACGAGGACCTGATGCCGACCGGCGAGCTGGCGCCCGTCGAGGGCACGCCGTTCGACCTTCGCGAGCCGACGCCGGTCGGCCGGCACCTTCGGGACGGGCACCCGCAGCTGCTGCGCGCGCAGGGCTACGACCACAACCTGGTGCTGGACGAGCCGGTCGACGGCCAGGCGCTACGCACGGCGGCGCGGCTGCACGACCCCGACAGCGGCCGGACCCTGACCGTCATGACAGACCAGCCGGGGCTGCAGTTCTACAGTGGCAACTTCCTGGACGGGTCGGTGCGCTACCGCGCCGGTGCCGCCCGCCAGGGCGACGCGGTCTGCCTCGAGACGCAGCTGTTCCCCGACTCGGTGAACCAGCCGTCGTTCCCGAGCACGTTGCTGTCGGCAGGGGAGCGGTACGTCTCCCGAACGGTGCTGCGCCTGTCGGTGGAGTGACGGCCCGGTCGGCGCCGTGACGGCGCTGCTGGCGCGGTGCTCCTGGCCCGGTGAACAATCATCGGCATGGCGACGTACGGTCCGGCGCCCACCGTCGAGGTGCGCCACGCCGTCATGGAGCACCTCTGGGGAACGCTGACATTCCTCCACTGGCGCTACCCCGTCGAGCAGGTGCAGGCCCTCCTACCCGACGGGCTGACCGTGCAGGCGTACGACGGCTCGGCCTGGGTCGGCCTGGTCCCGTTCCGCATCGAGGTGCGCCCGCCGCACCTGCCCGCGGTGCCGTGGGTGACACGGTTCCCGGAGACGAATGTCCGCACGTACGTCACCGACAGCACCGGCCGCCCGGGCATCTGGTTCTTCTCCCTGGACGCCGCGCGGCTGGGCGCCGTCGTCGCGGCACGGAGCACGTACGGCCTGCCGTACTTCTGGGCCGCCATGCAGGTCGAGGGCCGGATCCAGGCCACCGGTGACGAGGTTGTCTACACCAGCTTCCGGCGCTGGCCCGGCCCGCGGGCGGCGCACGGCCGGATCCACGTGCGGGTCGGCGAAGCGTTCGCACCAGAGGAGCTCGGTGAGCTCGACCACTTCCTCACCGCCAGGTGGACGCTGTACAGCGCCGCCTACGGCCTGACGTGCGCCCACGCTCACCACCGCCAGTGGTCGCTGCGCCGCGCCGAGCTCGTGCACCTGGACGAGTCGCTCGTGCGCTCCGCAGGCCTCCCCGCGCCTTCCGGCACGCCACTCCTACACTGCTCGCCGGGTGTGCAGGTACGCATCGGTGCGCCGCACCGGGCCGGTCGTCCATCGCCC